>NZ_JBNPXB010000015.1:0-130670 GCF_050433525.1 Aminobacter sp. BE322
CGGCAACGGCTCGATTCGGTCCACATCCGCGCCCTGAATCACGTTTCACGCCCGGCGGGAATCCCTCAAATCCGATTTTCCAAACAGCCTCTTAGCGTGCCATTCCAAATGAAGATCATCAAGCACGCGCTTGATAACTGGCCGTCAGATTATGCCTCGATGAAGCACGAGGTCCGCGCAGCAGGGCCACGTCACTACAACGAAGCCACTTACAAATCACTTGGGCTCTAGGGGGGGGGCGCCAAGTTGTAAAGCCGCGAGAGGCGAAGGCGCTCCAGTAGCCCTCACGGTGAACCTGTTGAACCACGAGGACGCCAGGCGCCATATTCTGATTGCCCAAAACGTCATGGTTCGACAGCCTCACCATGAGGGTCTTGGGGGGCCCGTCGTTCGCCCTGTGGCGTTGACGCTTTGGAGCGATTTGCTGGGGAGTTTCGCGCCGCCCCTCATCCGGCCCTGCGGGCCACCTTCTCCCCGTGAACGGGGAGAAGGAAAAAGAGAACGTCAGTTGTCGCCCATCTTGAGCGCCTGGATGAAGGCTTCCTGGGGGATGTCGACCTTGCCGAACTGGCGCATGCGCTTCTTGCCCTCCTTCTGCTTCTCGAGCAGCTTGCGCTTGCGGGTGACGTCGCCGCCGTAGCACTTGGCGGTGACGTCCTTGCGCAGCGCGGAGATGGTCTCGCGGGCGATGATGCGGCCGCCGATGGCCGCCTGGATCGGGATCTTGAACATGTGCTGCGGGATCAGCTCCTTGAGCTTCTCGCACATGGTGCGGCCGCGCTTTTCGGCCGCGGTGCGGTGGACCAGCATGGACAGCGCGTCGACCGGCTCGTCGTTGACCAGGATCGACATCTTGACCAGGTCGCCCTCACGGTAGTCGGTGAGGTGGTAGTCGAAGGAGGCGTAGCCCTTGGAGATCGACTTCAGCCGGTCGTAGAAGTCGAAGACGACCTCGTTGAGCGGCAGGTCGTAGACCAGCATGGCGCGCTTGCCGACATAGGAGAGGTCGGCCTGGATGCCGCGGCGGTCCTGGCAGAGCTTGAGGATGCCGCCGAGATAGTCGTCGGGGGTGAGGATGGTGGCGCGGATCCACGGCTCCTCGATCGAGGCGATCTTGACCACGTCGGGCATGTCGGCCGGGTTGTGCAGTTCCTTGACCGTGCCGTCGTTGAGGTTCATGCGGTAGACGACGGAAGGGGCGGTGGCGATGAGGTCGAGGTTGAACTCGCGCTCGAGCCGCTCCTGGATGATCTCGAGGTGCAAGAGGCCGAGGAAGCCGCAGCGGAAGCCGAAGCCGAGGGCGGCCGAGGTTTCCATCTCGTAGGAGAAGCTGGCGTCGTTCAAGCGCAGCTTGCCCATGGCCGCGCGCAGGTCCTCGAAGTCGGCGGCATCGACCGGGAACAGGCCGCAGAAGACCACCGGCTGGGCCGGCTTGAAGCCGGCAAGCGCGTCGGTGGTGGGGCGGCGGTCCTCGGTGATGGTGTCGCCGACGCGGGTGTCGGCCACTTCCTTGATCGAGGCGGTGATGAAGCCGAACTCGCCGGGGCCGATCTCGTCGACATTGAGCATCTTGGGCGTGAACACGCCGGTGCGCTCGACCGGGTATTTGGCGCCGGTGCCCATCATGCGGATGGTCTGGCCCTTCTTCAGCACGCCGTCGATGACGCGCACGAGCACGATGACGCCGAGATAGGCGTCGTACCACGAGTCGACCAGCATGGCCTTGAGCGGCTTGGCCGCATCGCCGGCGCGCGGGGCGGGCAGCTGGTGGACGATCGCCTCCAGCACGTCCTCGATGCCGATGCCGGTCTTGGCCGAGATCATCACCGCCTGGGAGGCGTCGATGCCGATGACTTCCTCGACCTGCTCCTTGATGCGCTCGGGCTCGGCGGCGGGCAGGTCGATCTTGTTGAGCACGACCACGATCTCGTGGTTGTTGTCGATCGCCTGGTAGACGTTGGCGAGCGTCTGGGCCTCGACGCCTTGCGAGGCGTCGACGACGAGCAGCGAGCCCTCGCAGGCGGCAAGGGAGCGGGAGACCTCGTAGGCGAAGTCGACGTGGCCGGGCGTGTCGATCAGGTTGAGGACGTAGTCCTCGCCGTTCTTGGCGCGGTAGTTGAGGCGCACGGTCTGCGCCTTGATGGTGATGCCGCGCTCGCGCTCGATGTCCATCGAGTCCAGCACCTGGTCCTTCATCTCGCGCGTGTCGAGGCCGCCGGTGAGCTGGATCAGCCGGTCGGCGAGCGTCGACTTGCCGTGGTCGATGTGGGCGACGATGGAGAAGTTGCGGATATGGTCGAGCGGTGTGGTCATCGCCGCGCTTTAGCAGGGGCGGCAAGGCTTCACAAGCGCGGGCATAAGGCTTTGCCGGGGCCGCGGGCTCAGGCGCGGCCGGCGACCTGCATGGCGGCGAGGCCGCGCGGGGCACGGCGGGTACAGGCGGCGAGCAGGGCGGCGCAGAGCAGGTCGGCGTCGGCGCCGTCGCGCGGGCTCCAGCCGCAGCCGCAGGCATGGGGCCCGCAATGCGCATCCGCCGCCTCGCGGTAGACCGAACCGACGGCGCGGGCGGCCAGTCTCAGCACCGCCATCGGCGGCAGGCCGGTGCTGCGCATGGCGTCGGCAAAGCCGTTCATGACGGCGGTGCGCAGGAGCGCCTCGGCGTCTTCGCCGCGGCGCTCGCTGTCGTCGGTGGGGGCCATGGGGATCTCCTGGCGGGTCATGGAAGGGTGGCGCCGAAGGACGGCGCGCTGCATGCTCACTAAATAATATGAGTAAAAATATCAAGTTTAAAATCGGGACCGGCGCGGGGCTGCCGGAAGCCTGTGGCGGCAGGTTGACGCAGGCGCGGCGGCGCGCTCCAATGCGGTCGAAATGGAGGAGACTGCCATGCCGGAGCGAGCCCAGCCGAGCGAGGAGGCGCTCGCCGCGCATGCCCGCCCCGCCACCAAGGCGGACGCGGCGGTGCTGGTAGAACTGGTCAACATGGCCGGCGACGGGCTGCCGCTGCATTTGTGGACGCAGATGGCCAAGGGCGGCGATCCGTGGGAGGTGGGGCGCCAGCGGGCGCGGCGCGAGACGGGCAGCTTCTCCTACCGCAACGCCATCGTGCTCGAGCGCGGCAGGGTGCTCGCCTGCCTGATCGGCTATCCGATCGTGCCGGGGCCGCCGGACCCCGACACGCCGGCGATCTTCGCGCCGATGAACGAGCTCGAGGCGCTGGCCACGGGCAGCTGGTACGTCAACGTGCTCGCCACCGTGCCCGAGGCGCGCCGGCAGGGTTTCGGCACGCGGCTGCTCGCCATGGCCGACGAGATCGCCGAGGCGACCGGCTGCAACGGCACCAGCCTGATCGTCTCGGACGCCAACGTGGCGGCGCGCGGGCTCTACGAGCGCGGCGGCTATCGCGAGGCGGCGCGCCGGCCGATCGTCCGGGACGGCTGGGACACGCCCGGCGAGGACTGGGTGCTGATGATCAAGCCGCGACAGGACACGCTGGAGTGACGGCGGCCGCGGGGCGGCTGCCTGCGTGCGGCCGACGGCGCCGGCATCTCTTTTTTCCGAGGCCATGAACCTTCTCCGGTGACCGGGGCACTGACCTGTGTGGCGGCCTTCGAGCCGCAAGACCAGAGGTCCCAGAGGAGAACCGAAATGACCACGACGCTCGTCCGCACGTCGCTGATCGCGACGCTCGCGCTTTCCATGTCGGCCTTCGCCGGTGCCGCTTCCGCCGCCCAGCTCAAGGCGCGGGTGCCGGCGCCGCCGCCGCACCAGCTCGGCCTCGCGGCGCCCGGCGGCGGCCAGGCCGAGGGCCATGTCGAGAAATGCAACAACAAGTCGTCGTGCAACCTGCTCATCGCCTACTGCATCGGCCATGGCGGCGACTGGGAGGAGACCGGCACGCCGGGCCCGAACGGCGAACCGCAGAAGGGCAAGTGTACCTACCCCTGATCGCGTCAGGGGCTCCCAAGACTGCACGTTGCGCGCCCTCCCGTCTCCGGACGGGAGGGTTTTCGCGCAGTATGACGCGATAGTGTCGGAGCGTGTCGCCGGCCTGCTTGACGCCCGCCTGGCATTCGGAGCAAATCCCCCGGATATTCGTGGGAGCTTGCCTCAAATGTCCGCCATCGGCCTTTCGCTGCTCGGTTTCTCGACCGTGATCTTCCTGGTCGCCGCCATGGTGGCCAAGACCTGGGGCATCGAGCCGACCATCGGAAAGCTGGTGGTGACGCTGCTGCTCTATTCGCTGGGCAACCTGATCATGCTGCGGCTGGTGCGCGACTTCGGCATGTCGGTGTCGTTCAGCCTGTCGGCGGTGATCCAGCTGATCGCCGTCAACCTCGTGGCAATCGTCTATTTCGGCGAGAAGCTGAGCGGCATCCAAGGCGCAGGCGTCGGGCTGGCGGTGGTGGCGGTGGCGCTGATCACGCTCGGACCGGCAATCGCCGGGAAATAATCCCCACCGATCTGCCGGAATATCAGACCAAAGTCCGAATTGGACGCCCGCTTTGGTCCATGACCAAAACGCAGTGGTCGCAGGACTCTTCCGCGCATTGAATCGGATGAGCAAATTCGCGTCGATTGGGGGCAGCGGCAGAATCAGCGCGCTGCGAAGAGTTCGGAATGCGCGGGACGTCGCTTCGGCCTTTTGCAATGCTTGCACTGCGCGCCTCGACTGCGCTGGCGCTGACGCTCGCGCCGTTGCAGCTCGGCTTCGAGGGCGCGCTGCCGAAGCTGAGCGCGGCCGTGGCGCTGGCCGGCAAGAAGGACGGCCCGGACTCACGAGGCGGTCGCGATTCGCGCGACGGCGGCCATGAATCGAAAGGCGGAGACGCCGGCAACGAGTCAGGCGCCGGCAGCGAAGCAGGCACGAGCAGCAAGGCCAGTGGCGGAGAGGCCGGTGCCGGCAGCAACGGCGAGGACAAGAGCGATGGCAATCGCCGCGCCGACGATCGGGACGACGGCCCCCGCGGCAAGAGCGACAAGGCCGACAAAGGCAAGAACGGCCGCGGCAACGGCGGCGACAAGAGCACGAATCCTTCGAAAGGCACCCGCGTCGAAATCGACGGGAACAACATCAGGGTCATCTACCCAGACGGAATAAAAGAAGAAATCGACAACGGCATCTACCAGATGAAGGATGCCGCAGGTCGGACAATCATCAAACGCCGCGCCAAGCAGGCCGACATCGACCGATTGAAGGCGATGGCGGGCTGACCCACCCCCACCCCCCCGCAGCGCGGCGAGGAACTCAGGCAACAGGGCTGGAAGGGCAACCTTCCAGCCTTTTTATTTGGTGTCGCTATTGAGCCTCGGCCGCACGGCTCCGCGCGTCGCGCAGCAGCATCGCCGCCTCGGTGCGGTTGCGGACGTTGAGCTTGGCCAGAACCCGCGTCATGTGATGCTTGACCGTCTTTTCCTGCAGCGCCAGGCGGCCCGCCACCTCCTTGTTGCTGAGCCCCGCCGAGACCAGCTCAAGGATACCGGCCTCACGATCGGTGAGCTGGCGCAGCGGATCGGCCCTCGGTTCTGCCAGCTGGATCGCCTGTAGGTCACTGATCAGCCGCGCCGAGACCACGGGCGAGACATAGATCTCGCCGGCGGCGACGCTGCGCAGGATCTCGGCCAGCATCCGGGAGCCGACACCCTTCAGCACATAGCCGCGGACGCCGTGGTTGAGGGCAGTGGTGACGTCGTCGCGCGCCTCGGAGACGGTCAGCATGACGATCTTCTGTCCCGGGCGCCGGACGAGGATTTCCTGCGCGGCGTTCAGCCCTCCTCCCGGCAGGCTGATGTCGAGCAGCAGGATCTCCGGCCCCACCTCGCCGACGATGCGCAGCGCATCCTCCGCGCTGGCGCCCTCGGCGACGATCTCGAAGCCACCGTGCTCGACCAGGCTGCGCGCAACCCCCTCCCTGAACAGCGGATGATCGTCTACGACGGCGAGACGCAGGGGCGTGGTCATGTCTGTTCCTTCTCCCGGACGGCGAGGGTGACGGCGACACGCGTGCCCTCCGGCGACGACGCCAACGAAAAGTCGCCGCCGATGCTCTCCACGCGCTCGCGCAGGCCCGCCAGGCCGAGCCTGTCGGCACGAACGTTTTCGACGTCGAAGCCCGCCCCCTCATCGATCACCTCTACGACCAGGCGACCGTCGACGGCGGCGACCTTGACGGCCTGCCCGTGCCCGCCGGCATGGCGGAAGGCGTTGTTGAGGGCCTCCTGGACAAAGCGGAAGATGCTGATCTTTTCCGACGAGGCAAGGCCGAACTCGGGGACGTCGCCCGACAGCGCCACGGCCGTCCCGGTGCGCTGCTCATGGGTGGCAACGGCAAGGCCCAGTATTTCCGCCAGGTTCGCAGTTTCGATCTGCGGCAGCACCAGGCCGTTGCAGATATCGCGGATCTCGCGCATCGCCTCGTCGAGACTGGCCTTGATGGCACCCACTTCCGCCTCGCGTTCGACAGCCCGCGCCCGAGGACTGGAAATCGCGCGGCTGTCCATGCGCAGCGAGGCGAGCGCCAGGAGTTGGGCCGGCCCGTCGTGCAGGTCGGCGGCGATGCGGCGCAGGAAACGTTCGTTGAGGGCAGTGGCACGGCGAGAAGCGCCCTGGACACGCATGCGCAGCGCCGAGTTCTGGGCCAGCAGCTTCTGCAGTTCGGCGACGCGCTCCTGGAGCGCCTGGCGCTGATCGTCGATGGTCCTGCCGCCGCGATAGACGATGCCCCACAGCAGGCCGAAGATCGCCAGCGCCGTGCCGGCGACGAAGAGCCAGCTGGACAGGCGCGCCTCTGTCAGCGTCGCCTGGAATTCATATGCGATCTCGCAAAATTCCGACACCGCCACGACCTGTCCCGACCAGGGTTCGCGCACCGGATTGTAGATTTCCATGATCGGCATGCCCGCGACTTTTCCCGGGCGTTTGTCGCCTGCGCCGACCGTGTCGAAGTGAGCGACGACGCGGCCGCTCCAGGCGGCCTCGAGATCAGGCGTGAGCGGAAGCTTCTTGCCGATCTGGCTGGCGTCCTTGGAATAGAGGATGGTGCCGTCGCGCGACCAGAGCCGGAACAGGAGGATGCGTTCGCCCAGCCCACCCTGGTCGAGCGTTTCGTCGAGGGCCCGCTTGACGGACTCGCTCAGCGCCCCGCCGCGGCGCATGTCGGGCAGGATCGGGGCGATGACGCTATCGACATAGAGCGCCGTGGTGGTGGCCGCATTGCGGGTGACACCGTCCTCGATCCGGGAGGTGACCCAATAGCCGGCAAGGAACATCGCCGCCAGCAGCACGGCGCCGCCGGCGATCAAAAACTGGACGACCAGCGACAGTCCGGTCCACCTCCGGCCAAGTCGTTCGAACGTGCGCACCCTGCCTCCTCGTGACGCGGCATCATAGGGGCACAATGGCGATTCTTGTACCTGTCTTTCACGCGGCCGCGGCCGGGGTATGCGCTGTTCACAAAAAAACCGGCGGGGCGACCCCGCCGGCTGCGTTTTCCTGTGTCTATCCTGAATCAGACGCCGATCTTGCCGCCGCCCTGCCTGGTGATGGCGACCACGGCCGGACGCACCGGCATGTCGGGCTTGAAATCGGGCCAGCGGGTCGACAGGTCCTCGTAGTAGGACGGGCGGCCGAAGCCCTCCCAATCCTCGCCACCGTCGCCCGGATGCTGTACCGCGACGAAGGCCGTCTGATCGTCCGGCGCGAACAGCGGGCCGCACATTTCGGCGCCGACCGGCACGCGGAAGAACAGCTTCGAGGTGGCACGCGCCTCGCCCTCGGTGTCGACGGCCCAGAGGCCGTCGGTACGGCCGGTGGCCTTGGGGTTGTTGCCGTCGGTCGCGACCCAGAGACGGCCGGCGGAATCGACGGCGCAGTTGTCGGGCATGCCGAACCAGCCGTTCTGGGTGGTCGAGGTCGAGAACGAGGCGCCGACCTCGGCGATCGACGGATCGCCGCACTTGAGAAGCACTTCCCACTTGCCCCTGGTGGCCGCGAAGTCGCCGCCGTCCTCGACCAGTTCGATGATGTGGCCGAAGGCGTTCTCGGCGCGCGGGTTGGCGGCGTCGACCTGGTCGGCCTTGCGCTTCGAGTTGTTGGTCAGCATGACATAGACCTTGCCGTTGACGGCATTGGGCTGGATGTCCTCGGGCCGGTCCATCTTGGTGGCGCCGAGCAGGTCGGCGGCGCGGCGCGTCTCGATGACCACGTCGGCCTGGCTGACGAAGCCGTTGTCGGCCGTGAGCGGACCCTCGCCCTGGACCAGCGGCAGCCACTCGAACGAGCCGTCCTCGGCGAACTTGGCGACGTAGAGCGTGCCCTCATCGAGCAGGTCGAGGTTGGCGGCGCGATCATCCGGGTTGAACTTGCCCTTGGTCACGAACTTGTAGACGTAGTCGAAGCGCTCGTCGTCGCCGAGGTAGAAGACGACGCGGCCGTCGGGGGCGACGATGGATTCGGCGCCCTCGTGCTTGAAGCGGCCGAGCGCGGTGCGCTTCTTCGGCAGCGAGTTCGGGTCCCGGACGTCGACCTCGACGATCCAGCCGAAGCGGTTGGGCTCGTTCGGCTCCTTGGAAACATCGAAGCGATCGTAGAACTTGAGCCACTCATAGGTGCCTTCCGGCACGCCGAGGCGCTTGTAGTTGGCGGCCTCCGGATGGTCGGCCGGCAGCTCGCCGCCGAAATAGCCGTGGAAGTTCTCCTCGGCCATGATGTAGGTGCCCCAGGGCGTGACGCCGCCGGCGCAATTGTTGAGGGTGCCGAGCACCTTGGTGCCGGTGGCGTCGGCATTGGTCTTGAGGCGGTCGTGGCCGGCGGCCGGACCGGTGAGCTGCATCTCGGTGGTGGAGGTGATGCGGCGGTTGAGCTTGCCGTCGCGCACGACCTGCCACTTGCCGCCCTCCTTGCGGATCTCGACGATCGAGCCGCCATGGGCTGCCATCTCGATATCGACGCGCTTCTGGTCGGCGGGCGCGACCTCGATCTTGCCCTCGGCGATCTTGACGATGCCGGGGAACATCAGGTGGTCGTTGGTGTATTCGTGATTGACGACGAGCAGGCCGTGCTCGGCCGAGCCTTCGAGCGGCACGTAGCCGACATAGTCGTTGTTGTAGCCGAACTGCCTGGCCTGCGCCTCGGCCGACTGGTTCAGCGGGTCGAACGCGGGCGCGTCGGCAAAGATCGGGTCGCCCCAGCGCAGCAGAACGTCGGCGTCGTAGCCGGCGGCGACATGGTGCTTGTCGTCGATGCCGGCCTCGACCTCGTCGAAACTGAAGGCCGAGGCGGCGGCGGCGCGAGCGTCGTCGGCGAGGATGATGGCGATGGGGCTGACGGTGGCGGCAATCGCCGAGACGGCGAGCGATCCCTTGAGGAAATTGCGGCGCGAGAAGCGCGTGGCGATGATGTCGCCCATGGTGCGGTTGTCGGTCGGGTTGTGGCCGGGACCGTCATTCTCCTCGAGCAGGCTGGTGCGGAATTTCTGATCGTTGGGAGCGTGCTGGTTCATGTTTTCGACCTCTGGCTGATGCTTCGCTTGGGGTTCGCCGAGACCGCTAATCGGACGACATAACAGTAGCATGACAGTTTCGCCGAAAATCGGGCGCCGCTATACAGCGTCGAGGATCGGCCCTTGCCGACGAAAGACGCTGCGACCTTTTGATTGCGCGCCTTTTCTTTGGGAAACCTCTCCCCACTTGTTGCGCACGGGCCCGGAAGCGGCCATCCCGAAGCTGGAACGGAACGGCAGGACGATGCATCAGAAACTGTGGAACAAGGTCCAATTGTCGCTGCTGGCGGCGGGCATCGTCATCGCCGGCGGGCTGTGGGCCTTCGTCGAACTGGCGGAGGTCGCGCGCGACGCGGCACCGCGCTCCTTCGACACCGACATCCTGCTCGCCTTCCGCGTGGCGGGCGAACCCAACAACCCGATCGGACCCGCCTGGTTCGAAGAGGCGATGCGCGACATCACCGCGCTCGGCAGCGCTGCGGTGCTGATCTACATCACCGCGATCGCCATCATCTACCTGTGCCTGATCCGGCGCTGGGGACCGGCGCTGTTCGTGTTCGCCTCGGTCGCCGGCGCACAGGTGCTTTCGAGCCTGCTCAAGCTCGGCATCGACCGGCCGCGGCCGGACCTGGTCTCGCACCTGGCGCAGGTGCAGACCATGAGCTTCCCCAGCGGGCACGCCATGCTCGCGGCGGTGACCTACCTGACGCTGGGCGTGGTGCTGGCCCGCGTGGTGCCCGGCCGCGCCACCACCGTCTTCGTCTTCTTCGTCGCGATCCTGACCGCGCTGCTGGTCGGCATCAGCCGCATCTATCTCGGCGTGCACTGGCCCTCGGACGTGTTGGCCGGATGGAGCGCCGGCTTCGCCTGGGCGACGCTGTGCTGGGTGGTCAGCCGCTACCTGCTGCGGCCCGGCGAGGAAACTGAAGACGACATGCGCTGAACATCGATATTAATGCTTGAAACATCACCATGAATGTATGATACATTCATTCTGCGGACAGAGACGGGAACTCCGACATTGATCACCGCCGCACAGATGCGCGCCGCTCGAGCGCTGGCAGGCATCGACCAGAAGACGCTTGCCGAAAAGGCCGGGGTCTCGGTTCCGACGATCCAGCGCATGGAAGCGAGCGAGGGCGTGGTGCGCGGCGTGGTCGACACGCTGACCAAGGTCATCGAAGCGCTCGACGCCGCCGGTGTGGAACTCATCGGCGAGACCGAGGCCGGCGGCCGCGGCGTGCGCCTGAAGAAGAAGGCCGGCTGAGCCCGTCAACCATCCGCAGAGAGTCGCGACGGCGACCGCCGACAGACATGCCGACGATCCCGCCGCATTGCAGGACGATGCAGGCATGGACGCAGCAGGCAACAGACATAGACACGACCGACCGACATTCGCCGAACTGTTCACGCCCAAGCTGGTGACGGTCTTGCGCGAGGGTTATGGCACGGCGCAGCTGAAGGCCGACGCCATCGCGGGGTTGACGGTGGCGATCGTGGCGCTGCCGCTTTCCATGGCAATCGCGATCGCCTCGGGCGTGTCGCCCGACAGGGGCCTGTTCACGGCCATCGTCGGCGGCTTCATCATCTCGGCACTGGGCGGCAGCCGCTTCCAGATCGGCGGGCCGGCGGGCGCGTTCATCGTGCTGGTGGCGGCGACGGTGGCGCGCGAGGGCGTCGAGGGGCTGATCCTGGCGACGATGATGGCGGGCATCTTCCTCGTCGCCATCGGCTATCTCAGGCTCGGCACCTACATCAAGTTCATCCCCTATCCGGTGACCGTGGGCTTCACCGCCGGCATCGCCGTCATCATCTTCGCCAGCCAGCTGAGCGAGATGTTCGGCCTGACGCTCACGGGCAAGGAACCCGGACCGCTGGTGCCGAAGCTGATGGCGCTGGCGGACGCCGCGGGCACGGCGAACCCGGCGGCGATCGCGGTGGCTGGACTGACGATCGGCACGATCCTGGTGCTCAAGCGGCTGAGGCCGGGCTGGCCGGGCATGCTGATCGCGGTCGGCGTCGCATCGCTCGCCGCGGCAGCGCTCGGGCTGCAGGTCGAGACCATCGGCACGCGCTTCGGCGGCATCCCGCGCAGCCTGCCCTGGCCGGCCCTGCCCGATTTGAGCGTCGAAAAGGCGATAGCCGTGCTGCCGGACGCGGTGTCGTTCGCGCTGCTCGGCGCCATCGAATCGCTGCTGTCGGCCGTCGTCGCCGACGGCATGACCGGGCGGCGGCACCGCTCGAACTGCGAGCTGGTGGCGCAGGGCTTCGCCAATATCGGTTCCGCGCTGTTCGGCGGCATCTGCGCCACCGGCACCATCGCGCGCACCGCGACCAACGTCCGGGCCGGCGCGCACGGGCCGGTCTCGGGCATGCTGCATTCGGCCTTCCTGCTCGCCTTCATGCTGGTGGCCGCGCCGCTCGCCTCCTACATCCCGCTGTCGGCGCTGGCCGGCATCCTCGCGGTGGTGGCCTGGAACATGGTCGAGAAGCAGGCCTTCGCGACGCTGGTCCGCACCTCGCGCGGCGACGCGCTGGTCTTGCTCGTGACCTTCGCGCTCGTCGTGTTCCGCGACCTCACCGAAGGCATCGTGGTCGGCTTCGCGCTGGGCTCGGTGCTGTTCATCGACCGGATGGCCAAGAGCATCGCCGTCGAGACCGACCAGCCGCTGGTGCAGGAGGACATGGCGGACGCCACCAACGGCAGCCGCCATGCCTACGAGGCGAGCGATGCCGGCGACGCCGACACGGTGATCTACCGCATCTCCGGCGCCTTCTTCTTCGGCGCGGCCTCGACGGTGGGCGCCGTGCTCGACCGCATCGCCGACCAGCGCAGGAACTTCATCCTCGACTGCTCGCAGGTGCCGTTCCTCGATTCGACCGCCGCCAACGTGCTGGAGGGGGCGGCGCGCAAGGCGAGGAAGGCGGGCGTGCGCTTCTTCATCGCCGGAGCCTCGCCGCAGACGCGGCGCATGCTGATCAACCACGGGGTCAAGCGGCCCTTTGTCAGCTACGCGGCGACCGTCAAGGACGCGCGCGACCTGCTTGCGGCGGAACGGGCAGCGTCGACTTCGGCAGCTCAGTGAGATCGATCTCGCGCTGCTCGCCCCAGGTGATCTGCCGGTAGTCGAAGCCGTATTCCAGCGTCGGCTTGACGATGCGGAAATAGGGCGACAGGTCGAAGTCGCGCGGCGTGTAGAGCGAATGGTGGCGGATCTGCATGATCTCGCGCCGCATGTAGTTGGATTGCGCCGAGGCGCGGCCGGGCGCGCGGGTGATCTCCGGCAGGATGGGATAACGGATCCGGCCGTAGGCCTCGGCGATCATGGTGGAGCAGATGGCGCGGGTCGGATCGCCCGAGCCGAAGGCGATCATGCGCCGGCGCCAGCGCACCGGCACCGGCGGTGTCGGGAAGAAATAGCGCAGCATGTCGACGATGTTCTTGAGGTCGTATCTCAGGCCGAGCCGCTCGACCATGAATTTCACCACCTGCTCGCGGTCCTCCGGCGTCAGGCCGTTGGCGCGGCAGATGCGCGTGTTGTAGGTGCGGTACTTGGACAGCGGCACCGCAACGCAGCCCTCGCCGAGGTTGACCTCGATCAGGCGCGGCCGCTCGGACCCGTCGGCGGGCTCGGGAAGCGCGTCGCCGACATAGAGCGCCGAATGCGACCAGGTCGACTGAGTGAGATACTTGATGACCGCCGAGATGCGCTGATTGCCCTCGACGAGCAGGACATCGCCCGGCTCCAGCGTGCGGCGCAGCGTTTCGGGATCGGACGGCGTATAGGGCTCGTAGCCGGAGGATTCCGCCTGCAGTCGTGAAGCGAGCCAGCGGCCGGTGCGGTCGAGCAAGGTATCTGTCGTCTGCGTCATGACCCAAGGGAAGTAACATGACGCAGGCGACGCGCGCCAGCCCGATGCTACTCGCCGGGCGTGCCCTCGGGTTCCGGCATCACGACGGCCTCGGCGAGGTCGGCGCGGCATTTCCTGGCAAGCCGGCGCACGGTGCGCCTGGGCTTGTCCTCGAACAACTCCTCGGCGGCGGCGAGGCAAAGCTTGCGCAGCGCCTTTTCCGAACGCTTGAGCAGCTTGACCAGGAGCTTGGGCTCGAGACCGTCGAAGGGCGCCTCGCGCGCATCGATGAGGGCGCGCATGACAAAGACGTCGTGCAGTTCGCCGAGGCTCTCGCCGAGCAGGTCGACCCGCTCGCGGCGCGGCTTGACCGGCGACGGCCAGAGCCTGCGCAGCAGCGAAAGATGCGCCGCATGCGTCTTCACCGCCTTGCGCAGTTCGTGGAAATCCTCGGCCTGGCCGCTCTCGCGGGACTGCTTCAACGCCTTGCGCGCCCGCCGCAAGGTGGCAAGCGCCCCCTCGGCCAGCACGTCGGCCGCATCCTCGGGGTGGTCGGGCAGATGCAGCGCCTCGAAGGCGGCGGCACCGGCACGGCACTCGGCGATGGCCGCGTCGAGCGTCGCCGCGAGCCCGATCTCGCCATAGACGACGGATGCGCGATAGCGGACCAGCATGGCGCGTATCCCCGCCAGGCCGGCGGAATCCGCGTGGTCGGGGTAATCCGCAATCAGGCGGTCGACGGTCTCGATCAGGGCCGTCGCCTGGCGCGGGCCGGCGATCGACCTCGCCACATCGCGGAAACGGTCGTTCTCGGCCCGGCAGAAGGCTTCGTCGCCCGGCCGGACGAGACACAGCAGCGCCCGCAGCGCCTTGATGCGGCGGCGGGCGGCATGGAGCGCCTTTTCCGGATTGTCGCGCGCGGCATCGAGATATGCCACGGCCCTGTCGATTTCCTCGCGCGCGATGCGGCGAACCTCCTCGGTCAGGGGCGCGCGCGGATCGATGCGAAAGCTCATGCAACCGCCTCCGGGGCGTCGCCCAGGGCAAGCGACGCGTTGTAATAGCGAGGGTCGCCGGTCACCTCCCGGCCGAGCCAGGACGGCAGATCGGCGGACGGCACGTCGTCGGGCGTTTCCAATTCGGCGATGACCAGCCCGCTCAGGTCGCCGCCGAAAACGTCCACCTCATACAGATACCCGCGATGGCTAACATGATGACGTGTCTTCTCGATGACACGTCCGACGGCCTGGTCCTGCATCTCCCTGGCGTCGTCGAGCGGCACTTCATATTCGAACTCGTCGCGCTCGCGCCCCCTGGAGCCGAACTTGAGCGTCAGCGTGGCCACCCTGTCGTCCGATATGCGCAACCGGATCGAGCGGCCGGGCGACGAGGCGAGGTAGAACTGCCGGATGCGGATCCTGTCTTCGACAAGGCTCCGCCACTCCTGTCCGCGCACCAGGAACTTGCGTTCGATTTCCTTGGCCATGGCGGCAGTAAAGCGTGCCCGGCCGGCGCTTGCAACAAGGACTTGACTTTAATCAATCGATTGATTAAATTTTAGACATGAGCAAGACTCAGAGCAGCATGCCGCAACCGGCCTCGGCGGCCGAGGCAACCCGCACGTCGCTGGTGCTGGCGGCGCTGAGGCTGTTCGGCCGCCAGGGGTTCGCGGGCACCTCGACGCGCGAGATCGCGGCAGCGGCCAATGCCAATATCGGCTCCATCGCCTATCATTTCGGCGGCAAGGAAGGATTGCGGCTGGCGGCTGCGGACTACATCGTCGACACCATCCAGGGCGTCGCCATGCAGGCCTTCGGCAGCAGCACGCTGTCGCAGCCGCCGCCGGCGACCGCGGCCGAGGCGACTTTGCAGATCGAGGCGGCCGTCGAGCGCATGGTCGGCTTCATGGTCGCCCGCCCGGAGGCCGGCGAGATCGTGCAGTTCATGCTGCGCGAACTGTCGACGCCGACGGACGCGCTGGACCGCATCTATGCCGGCGTGTTCGAGCCGCTGCACCGGCGCCTCTGCCAGCTGTGGGCCTCGGCCACCGGCGACGAGGCCGAGAGCGAGCGCACGCGCATCACGGTGTTCATGATGATCGGCCAGGTCGTCTATTTCCGCATCGCCCGCCCGGCCGTCGTGCGGCGGATGGGCTGGCCGGAAATCGGCGCGGCCGAGGCCGCCAAGGTCGTCGCCATAGCCAAGGAAAACGTCGCGGCCATCATCGCCGCACGGAAGGCAGGAAAGCCATGAGCATCCTCTGTTCGATACCCTTCGCGGCGTCGCTGTTCTCGGCCTGCGCCGGCCCCGCGCCACTCGCGGTCGGCTATGTCGAGGGCGACTACGTGCTGCTCGCCCCGATCGAGGTGGCGCAGGTGGAAAGCATCGCGGTGCGCCGCGGCGACCGGGTGGAAGCCGGCAAGCCGATCGTCACGCTGGAGAGCGGCGACGCCAAGATCGCCGTGACCCAGGCGGAAGCGGCGCTCGCCCAGGCGGAGGCGGAACTGGCCGACCTCAAGGTGGGCAAGCGGCCGGAGGAGATCGCCGCGCTCGAAGCCGGCGTCCGTTCGGCCAAGGCACAGGCCGAGGAGGCGGGGCGCGTGCTGGCGCGCACCGAGGACCTGTTCAAGCGCGGCATCGCCACCCAGGCGCAGCTGGACGAAGCCAAGACCCAGGCCGCGGTGGCGGAAGCGGCGATCGGGCTTGCCCAGGCCAACCTCGAAGTGGCCGGCCTGCCGGCCCGCATCGAGGCGATCAAGGCGGCGGAGAAGCAGGTGGAGCAGGCACGCGCGGCGCTCGGACAGGCGCGCTGGCGCCTGTCGAAGCGCGTGCTGGCCGCACCGGCGGCCGGCCGCGTCAGCGACGTGATCCGCAACGCCGGCGACACGGCGGGCCCGTCGGCCCCGGTCGTCTCGGTGCTGCCCGACGGGGCGGCGAAGCTGACCCTGTTCATCCCGGAGAGCGCGTTCTCTTCGGTCGAGATCGGCACCCGGCTTGCGGTGCGCTGCGACGGCTGTCCAGAAGGGCTCAAGGCCAAGGTGAGCTACGTCTCGCCCGATCCCGAATTCACCCCACCGGTGATCTACTCGCTCGAGAACCGGCAGAAGCTCGTCTACCTCGTCGAGGCCAGGCCGGAGGCCGGTGCCGCCGGGCTGCAGCCGGGTCAGATCGTGGATGTGGCGGTGGAGGTAGGGGAATAGGGGAATAGGGGAATAGGCCGGGCGACATACATACTGCCCCATTCCCTTACTCCCCTACTGCCCTACTCCCTTCCGGAGACAACAATGAACGCCATCGACGTCAGGAACCTGGTCAAGCGCTTCGGCGACAAGACCGTCGTCGACCACGTGACGATGCAGGTCGCCGAGGGCGAGATCGTCGGCTTCCTCGGCCCCAACGGCTCGGGCAAGACCACGACCATCCGCATCATGTGCGGGCTGCTCACCCCCGACGAGGGCCAGGGCCAGGTGCTCGGCTACGACCTGCGCCGCGAGGGGCTGAAGATCAAGAGCGAGGTCGGCTACATGACGCAGCGGTTCTCGTTCTACGAGGACCTGACGATCGGCGAGAACCTCGAATTCGTCGCCCGGCTCTACAAGCTGCGGCCGGTCGAGGACTATGTCGCCAATACGCTCGAGGACCTCGGCCTGACGAGCCGCCGCAACCAGCTGGCGGGCACGCTGTCGGGCGGCTGGAAGCAGCGGCTGGCGCTCGCCGCCTGCATCATGCACAAGCCGAAGCTGCTCTTGCTCGACGAGCCGACCGCCGGGGTCGACCCCAAGGCGCGGCGCGAATTCTGGGACGAGATCCACAGGCTGGCGCATGACGGGCTGACGGTGCTGGTTTCGACCCACTACATGGACGAGGCCGAGCGCTGCCACCGCATCAGCTACATCTCCTACGGCAAGCTGCTCGCCACAGGCACGGTGGACGAGGTGGTGCGCAATGCGGGGCTCACGACCTTCATCGTGTCGGGGCCGCGGCTCGACCAGGTGGCGGCGGCACTCGAAGGCCGCCCCGGCGTCGACCAGGTGGCGCCGTTCGGCACGACGCTGCATGTGGTGGGCTCCGACCGCGAGCGGCTGGAGGCGGCACTCGCCGACATCGGCCAGCGCAAGGGCGTGACGGTCGAGCCGGGCGAAACCAGCCTGGAAGACGTGTTCATCCAGTTCATGGCCGGCTCCAGGGACAACATGACATGAAGACGATCGCCAACGGGCTGTTCTCCTTCGCGCGGCTGGGGGCGCTGCTGATGAAGGAGTTCATCCAGATGCGGCGCGACCGCATCACCTTCGCCATGATGCTGGGCGTGCCGCTGATGCAGCTGGTGCTGTTCGGCTTCGCCATCAACAGCGACCCCAAGAGCCTGCCGGCGGCGCTGGTGGCGACCAGCAACGACCCCTATACGCGCGCCATCGTGGCCGCACTGCAGAACACCAACTACTACCGCTTCGACCATGTCGCCGCGACGGCGGCCGAGGCGGAGGAGCTGATGGCGAGCGGCGCGGTGGCGTTCGTCGTCACCATCCCGGCCGACTTCGGCCGCCGCGTGGCCGGCGGCAACGCCCCGCAGATCCTGATCGAGGCCGACGCGACCGATCCGTCGGCGTCCAGCGGCGCCGTGTCTACCCTCGGCACGGTGGCCAACCAGGCGCTGCTCAGGGCGCAGGGCATGGAGGCGGCCGCCGCCGAGAGCGCCAAGGGCCAGCTCCAGGTGGTCGTCCACCGGCGCTACAATCCCGAGGGCATCTCGCAATACAACATCGTGCCCGGGCTGCTCGGCGTCATCCTGCAGATGACGATGGTGATGATGACCTCGATGGCGCTGACCCGCGAGACCGAGCGCGGCACGATGGAGAACCTGCTGGCGATGCCGGCGAGCCCGGCCGAGATCATGCTCGGCAAGGTGCTGCCCTATCTGGTGGTCGGCGCGGTGCAGGTGACGGTGGTGCTGGTGGCGTCGAAGCTCCTGTTCGCCATCCCGTTCATCGGCTCGCTGCCACTGCTGCTTTCGGCGATCCTGGTGTTCGTGATGGCACTGGTGCTGCTCGGCTACACCATCTCGACCATGGCGCGCACGCAGATGCAGGCGATGCAGCTGACCTTCTTCTTCTTCCTGCCGTCGATCCTGTTGTCGGGCTTCATGTTCCCTTACCGCGGCATGCCCGGCTGGGCCCAGGCGCTGGGCGAGATCCTGCCGCTGACGCATTTCCTGCGCATCATCCGCGCGGTGATGCTGAAGGGCGCCGAATTCCCGGCGATCGCCCAGGAGGTGGGCATACTCGGCGTGTTCGTGGTGGTGTTCGCGGGGCTGGCGCTGCTCAGGTTCCGCCGGACGCTGGACTGACGACGTCAGCGCGCGAGATCGGCGACGACCGCGTCGAGCACGATCATGCCCTCGGGCGTGGCGCGCAGGCGCGAATTGCCGATCGGCGCCACCAGCCCCTCGCCCTGCAGGATCGACAGCCGCGCCGAGGACAAGGACTTGCCGGAAAGCTGCTCGTAGCGGGCGAGGTCGATGCCTTCGACCAGCCTGAGGCCCATCAGCAGGAACTCGTCGGCTTCCTCGGAACGCGTCAGCGTCTCCCCGCCGACGATGCCGTGGCCCCTCTCCTCGACCAGGTCGGCCCAGCGCTCGGGCAGCTTCTCGGCGATGGTGACGATGCGGCGGCCGTCCTCGACGAAGCGGCCATGCGCGCCGGGGCCGACGCCGACATATTCGCCGTAGCGCCAGTAGGTCAGGTTGTGCCGGCTCTCGGCGCCCGGCCTGGCGTGGTTGGAGATCTCGTAGGCCGGCAGGCCATGCGCCGCCGTCACTTCCTGGGTGATGGCGTAGAGTTCGGCCGCGTATTCGCCGTCGGGGATCTCGAACTTGCCGGCATTGTAGAGCTGGAAGAAGCGCGTGCCTTCCTCGATGGTCAGCTGGTAGAGCGACAAATGGTCGACGGCATAGCCGATCGCCTGCGTGAGTTCCGCCACCCAGGCGTCGGGCTTCTGGCCGGGCCGGGCATAGATCAGGTCGAAGGACAGGCGCGGGAAGATCTCGCGCGCAAGGCCGATGGCGTGCAGCGCCTCCTCGACATTGTGCAGGCGGCCGAGGAAGCGCAGGTCGGCGTCGTTCAGCGCCTGGACGCCGAGCGACACGCGGTTGACGCCGGCCGAGCGATAGCCGCGGAAGCGCTCGGCCTCGACCGACGAGGGGTTTGCCTCCAGCGTGATCTCGGCGTTGGCCGACACCGTCCAGTTGGCGGCGATGGCGTCGAGCACGGCGCCGACCGTCTCGGGCCGCATCAGCGACGGCGTGCCGCCGCCGAGGAAGATGCTGGTCACCTCGCGCGGGCCGGTGCGGGCGCGCATGGTCGCGAGCTCGGTGGCGAAGGCGCGGGCAAAGCGCTGCTGGTCGACCGGCTGGTGGCGGACATGGCTGTTGAAGTCGCAATAGGGGCACTTGGCCGCGCAGAACGGCCAATGCACGTAGACGCCGAAGCCGGGCGAGCGGTCGAAGGTCATAGTGCGGTGCCCATCAGGGTGGTGTGTGGCGGCAGTACCCCCACCCCTAGCCCCTCCCCACAAGGGGGAGGGGGACTTTTGCTGCGCGCCCTCCAGCTTTTCGCAGGCACATAAGTGGACTGCCCAGCCAAGATGGCCGCGCCACAATCCCCCTCCCCCTTGTGGGGAGGGGTTAGGGGTGCGGGTGCGTTGCCGCACGAACGGTCGAATACCAGCATCTAATCAGGCCGAACCGAGCTTGGCGCGGGCGAACTTCTGGAAGGCGCGGGCACGGTGGGACAGCGCATCAGGCTGGCCCGGCTTCCAGCCGTGCTTTTCTTCGGCGCTCATCTCGCCGAAGGTCTTGTCGAAGCCCTCGGGCAGGAACACCGGGTCATAGCCGAAGCCCATTTCGCCGCGCGGCGGCCAGACCAGCGTGCCTTCGGCCTCGCCGCGGAAATATTCGGCGTGGCCATCGGGCCAGGCGAGGCAGATGACGGCGACGAAGCGGCCGCTGCGCTGGTCGGGCCGGGTCGCGCCGCGCTGCTGCATGGCGTCCTCGGTGCGCTGCATGGCCATGCCGAAGTCGCGCGTGCCGTCGGGCTTCTCGGCCCAGTTGGCGGTGTAGACGCCGGGCGCGCCGTCGAGCGCGTCGACGACCAGGCCGGAATCGTCGGAAAGCGCCGGCAGGCCGGTCTTCTCGGCCGCGGCATGCGCCTTGATGAAGGCGTTCTGCTCGAAGGTCGTGCCGGTCTCGTCGGGCTCGGGCAGGCCGTATTCCCTGGCCGACTTGGCCTCGAAGCCGAACGGCGCCATCAGGTCGGCGAACTCGCGCAGCTTGCCGGCGTTGTGGCTGGCGATGACGATCTTCCTGTCGGCGAGTTCACGCATCAAAGTCCCCAGATTCTCGGTTCGGCGATCTCGAGCGAGTTGCCCGAGGGATCGCGGAAATAGATGGAGCGGCCGCCGTTGGGCCACTCGAAATCGGCTTCGATGGCGATGCCCTCGCCTTCGAGCCTCATCTTCCAGTCTTCGATCTCGCTTGCGGTGCCGGCAAAGCAGAGATGCCCGTGACCGGTCGTGCCGTGCGGCGGCACCGGGAGCCTCGCGTCCGGCTTCGGCGGCTGGCGGGTGGCGTCGGCGTTGAACAGCAAAAGCACGCCCTGGCCGCAGCGGAAGAATACGTGCCGTCCCTCCACCCTGGCGATCCGCGTCAGCCCCATCACCCCGCCGTAGAATTTCTCCGCGGCGTCGAGATCGGAGACGTAGAGGGCGGATTCGAGGATGGCGGAGGGTTGCACCTAGACACCCCCCTCTGGCCTGCCGGCCATCTCCCCCGCAAGGGGGGAGATTGGCTGTGGCAGCCGCACCGCCTCAACGTCGAAATCGCAACAGGATCGCCCGCAGTTGAGCTGCCGATCTCCCCCCTTGCGGGGGAGATGGCCGGCAGGCCAGAGGGGGGTGACCAGGTGCGACGTCATCGCCTTCGTTGCTTACGCCACCGCCATCTGCTGCAGGCTGACCAGCCGCGCGATGCCCTTGCGGGCCAGGCCCATCAGCTGCAGGAACTCTTCCTCCGAGAACGGAACGCCCTCGGCGGTGCCCTGGATCTCGACGATGCCGCCCTTGCCGGTCATGACGAAGTTGGCGTCGGTGCCGGCCGAGGAATCCTCGAGATAATCGAGGTCGATCACCGCCTGGCCGTCATGGATGCCGCAGGATATCGCCGCGACATGGTCCTTCAGCACCTTTTCGACGCTGACCATCTGGCGTGCTTCCATCCAGCGCAGGCAATCGTGAAGGGCAACCCAGGCGCCGGTGATCGACGCCGTGCGGGTGCCGCCATCGGCCTGGATCACGTCGCAGTCGACGGTGATCTGGCGCTCGCCCAGGGCCTGCATGTCGACGACGGCGCGCAAGCTGCGGCCGATCAGGCGCTGGATTTCCAGCGTGCGGCCGCCCTGCTTGCCCGAAGAGGCCTCGCGGCGCATGCGCTCGCCGGTCGAACGCGGCAGCATGCCGTATTCGGCCGTGACCCACCCCTTGCCGGAATTGCGCATCCAGCCCGGCACCTTCTCCTCCAGGCTCGCCGTGCACAGCACATGCGTGTCGCCGAACTTGACCAGGCACGAGCCTTCGGCGTGCTTGGACACGTTGCGCTCGAAGGAGATGGCGCGCATTTCGTCGAACTGGCGTTTGGAGGGGCGCATGCGGGTTCTTTCTCAGGAATTTGGCAGATGTCGCCGGCTTGTAGCCCCATGCCCACGGGAGCGCAAAGGAAAACAGGCAAGCCGGGCAACGGTTGTGTTCGGGCCGGCGCTGTCTATATCATCTGGGGCGGAGACCAAGAAGAAGATGACCAAAGCGGTTACCGACCCCAGCCTGCAATCCCTCGACATGCGCTCGCGCGACATCTTCCGGCGCATCGTCGAATCCTACCTGCGCGACGGCGAGCCGATGGGCTCGCGCAACCTGTCGCGCATGCTGCCCTCGTCGCTGTCGCCGGCCACCGTGCGCAACGTCATGAGCGACCTCGAACATCTCGGCCTCGTCTACGCGCCGCACATCTCCGCCGGCCGCCTGCCGACGCAGAAGGGCCTCAGGTTCTTCGTCGACGCCTTCATGGAACTGGGCGACCTCTCCGACGAGGAACGCCGCACCATCGACGCCCAGGTCAAGGCCTCGGGCGACGGCGCCTCGCTCGAGCACATGCTGACCGAGGCGAGCCAGATGCTGTCGGGCCTGTCGCGCGGCGCGGGCCTCGTGCTCGCCACCAAGAACGAGGTGCCGCTCAAGCACATCGAGTTCATCCAGCTGGAGCCGTCGCGGGCGCTCGTGGTGCTGGTGTCGCAGAACGGCGACGTCGAGAACCGCGTCGTAGAGCTACCGCTGGGGGTCACGCTGTCCCAACTCCAGGAGGCCACCAACTTCCTCAACGCCCATATCCGCGGCCGCACGCTGGCCGAGGCGCGCACCGAGATCGCCCGCCTCAAGGACGAGACCAAGGCGGCGCTCGACACGCTGTCGCAGCAGCTGGTCGAGAAGGGCCTCGCCGTCTGGGCCGGGGCCGACAGCGGCCTGCCGGCCCGCCTCATCGTGCGCGGCCGCGCCAACCTGCTCGAAAACGTCACCGCCCAGGCCGACATCGAGCTGCTCAAGCACCTGTTCGAGGACATGGAGACGCAGGACGGGCTGATCCAGCTGCTCGACCTCGCCGAGGAAGGCTCCGGCGTGCGCATCTTCATCGGCTCGGAAAACCGGCTGTTCTCGCTTTCGGGCTCGTCGCTGGTGGTCGCACCCTATCGCGACAAGGACGCCCGCGTCGTCGGCGCGCTCGGCGTCATCGGCCCGACCCGGCTCAACTATGCGCGAATCGTGCCGATGGTGGACTATACGGCGCAGCTTATTTCGCGCATGCTGCGATAGCCGCACAGCCAGGGGAGACCCAGATGGCGCTCGAACAGATCAAGGCCCAGATCGCGGTCCTGTTTCAGGAGATGGTCAACCAGCCCGAGGACGCCCACGAGCTGCAGGAACAGATCCGCGAGAAGCTCGCCGAGCTGCGCGCGCAAGGCCTGCCGCTGCCGCAGGACCTGGTCGAACTCGAACGGCGCCTCGACGCCGACCTTTCATAGCCGCCGCTGCTTCGCTTCATGAAGCGCCGGGCTCGACCCGGCGCAAGATCATGCTTCGACGCGGGTCCAATCAGCCGAACTTGCGCTGGGCATCGAGCGCGAGCCCCATCCCGACGCTGCCGAAGGCATCGCCCTGCACCACCTTGGCGCCGGGGACGAGTTCGAGGATGCTCTGGCGTGCCAGCGGGATGGCGGTCGAGCCGCCCGTCAGGAACACGGCGGTGATGTCCTCGGCGCGCACGCCGGCCTCGGTCAGCGTGTCGGCAACAGTGGCGGTGACACGGCCGACCTCAGTGCGGATCGTGTCCTCCAGCTGCCCGCGGGTGAAGGAAGCGGAGAAATGCGCAGCCGGCAGATCGACCCCGACGGTGGCGCGGTCGGCGTCGGTGAGCTCGATCTTGGCCTTTTCGACCCGGGTGGCGAGCGCGTGGCCGAAACGCTGCTCGACCACCTCGATCATGCGGTCGACGAGTTCGGGCCTGGCCGCCTCGAAGCGGATCTGGCGCAGGTCGAGCTTGGCCTTGGGGGTATAGAGCAGGTTGATGCGCTGCCAGGTGGCGAGGTCGATGAAGTAGCCGGCGGGCAGGTTGCGCTTGCCGTCCTTGGTCGGCGAGAGATAGCCGAGCTCGGGCATGACATGGGCGATCGACAGCAGGCGGTCGAAATCGGTGCCGCCGATATGAACGCCGCGGTTGGCGAGGATGTCGGCCTTGCGGTCCGGCGCGGCGGCGCGCTCGGGCGAGACGCGGACGATGGAGAAGTCGGAGGTGCCGCCGCCCATGTCGACGATCAGCGCCAGTTCCTCGCGGCTGACGGTGCGCTCGTAGTCGAGGGCGGCCGCGATCGGCTCGAACTGGAAGTCGATATGCTTGAAGCCCTGCTTGCGGGCGGCCTTTTCGAGCTCGCCCTGGGCCGCGGCGTCGGCCTCGGCGTCCTCGTCGACGAACTGGACGGGGCGGCCGAGCACGACGTTCTCGACGGCTTCGCCGACATGGCCTTCGAGCTTGTCCTTGAGGTGGCCGACGAACATGCCGATGATGTCGGTGAAGGCGATCTGGCGCGCCTTGATGCGGGTCTTCTCGTGCACCAGCGACGAGCCGAGCACGCTCTTCAGCGCGCGCATCAGGCGGCCCTCGGCGCCGTCGGTGTATTCGCCGATGGCCTGGCGGCCCATGGCGGTGTTGTCGTCCTCGAAGTTGAAGAAGATGGCCGACGGCAGGGTGACGCTCTCGCCCTCGAGCGCGACGAGGCGCGGGCGGCCGTTCTCGATGACGCCGACGGTGGAATTGGAAGTGCCGAAGTCTATGCCGCCGTATGCCGGTCGCATCTGAATATCCTGAATTTTGCTGCGTGAACGGGCGGCCTGACCAATGAGGCCACAGCGGGACCGTGCGGGTACACGAGCAAGTGTGACATGTCGATGACCGAAACGGCGATTTCGGCAAAATGTGATCGCTGGCCCAAGCGACGCGACATTTCCTGGAAACGGCATTTGTGTCATAGAGCCGGCGATCAACCGACATCCAGGCTATCCCGATGACGCTTGCAGGATTTCTCGCCTATAGCGGCGCGCTCGCCATTGCCGCGGCCATACCCGGCCCCGGCGTGACCGCACTCGTGGCCCGGGCGCTCGGCTCGGGCTTCCGCTCGTCGCTCGCCATGTCGCTCGGGCTGGTGCTGGGCGACCTGACCTATCTCACCGCCGTGGTGCTGGGGCTCGCCATGGTGGCGCAGACCTTCGGCTTGGTGTTCCTGGCGATCAAGTGGCTCGGCGTCGCCTACCTCGCCTATCTCGCCTGGAGCTTCTGGACCAGCGGCATCACGCCCGAGACGATCGAGGCGCGCAAGGGCAAGGACGGGTTCCTCTCCAGCCTGCTGGCCGGACTGACGCTGACGCTCGGCAACCCCAAGACGATGATCTTCTACCTGGCGATCACGCCGACGGTGATCGACCTTAGGTCGGTGACGCCGGCCGACTACGGCATCCTCCTGGCGATCACCGTCGTGGTACTGCTCCTGGTGCTGGTGCCCTATCTGGCGCTGGCCTCGCAGGCGCGCTGGTTCCTGAAGACGCCCAGGGCGCTGAAGGCGCTGAACCGCACCGCGGCAGCCTTCATGGTGGGTGCCGCGGCAGCGATCGCCACCCGCCAGTAAGGGTGTTCCGAGAATCTCATTCCAATGTCGGCGCATTCGCGGAAACGCATTTCCGTGCGATGCCGCTAATCAGGATGCGGCCCACTCGGAATCTGCCCGGCGACACCCTATCTTCGTCGCCGGCAATGCGTCATCCAGGCAGGGAGCGAACCGTATGAACAAGCCCGTCACCCCCACGCGCGTACCCGGCCGCGGGCGCATCTACGGTTCGATCACCGAGACGATCGGCGACACGCCGCTGGTCAGGCTCGACAAGTTCGCCAAGGAACGGGGCGTGGCGGCGAACCTGCTCGCCAAGCTCGAATTCTTCAACCCCATCGCCAGCGTCAAGGACCGCATCGGCGTGGCGATGGTCGAGGCGCTCGAGGCCTCCGGCCGGATCACGCCCGGCAAGAGCACGCTGATCGAGCCGACCTCGGGCAATACCGGCATCGCGCTCGCCTTCGCCGCTGCGGCCAAGGGCTACAAGTTGATCCTGACCATGCCGGAGACCATGTCGATCGAGCGCCGCAAGATGCTGGCGCTGCTCGGCGCCGAACTGGTGCTGACCGAAGGCGCAAAGGGCATGAAGGGCGCCATCGCCAAGGCCGAGGAGCTGGTGCAGACCATCCCCAACGCCGTCATCCCGCAGCAGTTCGAGAACCCGGCAAACCCGGAAATCCACCGCCAGACCACGGCCGAGGAGATCTGGAACGACACGCAGGGCGAGGTCGACATCCTCGTCGCCGGCATCGGCACCGGCGGCACCATCACCGGCGTCGGCCAGGTGATCAAGGGCCGCAAGCCGTCGCTGCATGTGGTGGCGGTGGAACCGGAGGGTTCGCCGGTGCTTTCGGGCGGCCAGCCTGGCCCGCACAAGATCCAGGGCATCGGCGCGGGCTTCGCGCCCAAGGTGCTGGACACCACGATCTACGACGAGATCGTCAAGGTGTCGAACGAGGAGGCGGTGGCCAATGCGCGGCTGGTGGCGCGGCTGGAAGGCGTTCCGGTCGGCATCTCCTCGGGTGCCGCGCTGCAGGCGGCGGTGGTCGTCGGCTCGCGGCCGGAGAACGCCGGCAAGAACATCGTGGTGGTGATCCCCTCCTTCGCCGAGCGCTACCTGTCGACGGTGCTGTTCGAGGGACTGGGCGGGTAGGCCAACTTCGGAACCTGCCGCCGCCCCGAGCGCACTGCCGGTCGGCAGGGCATGTCTTACGCCTGGCAGGAGGCAGCTATGAACGACACCTACCGCACGCTGCTGGTGAGCGTCACCGGGCGCGTGCAGGGCGTCAGCTTCAGGGTCTGGACGCTGCGGGAAGCGCAGCGGCTCGGCCTGCGCGGCTGGGTTCGCAACGAGCGCGACGGCTCGGTGCGGGCGCTGATCTCAGGCCCGAACAAGGCGGTCGAGGCGATGCTGGAGGCGTTGTGGGTCGGGCCGCGCGGCGCGGCGGTGACGAACGTCGTGGCCGAAGCGGCCGAGCAGCAGGACGTGCCGCCGGGCTTCGACATCACCGGCTGACGTCCCGCCGCATGGTGAGCCGCGCCGGTCCGTTACCTCACGGCTTCGGGAAAGGCTCGACGGTGCCCTTGAGCTTGATGGTGATCGGCTGGCCGAAGCGGTCCTTGGACTTGCCGGCCGGCACGCGGATCCAGCCCTCGCTGACGCAATATTCGCTGACATCCTCGCGCTCGCGGCCGTTGAACAGGATGCCGACGCCGCGCTCCAGCGCCTCGCCGTCGAAGAAGGGGCTGCGCGGGTCGATGCTCAGCCGGTCGGGAAGGGTCATTGCTCTCTCCAGGAGTTCGGGCGTCCTTGCGCGACGCGAAACGCGATTGCCCGCGCCGCGGGCGTTGCGAGGCCTGTTAAGGGCATTGGCGTCCAGCGTAAAGGCCCTGCCGCATCGGCCCGAAAATCGGCACCGATTTTCGCAAAGCACGATGCACAGGCTCAAGGAGTTGGAGCGCCCTTGCGCGTCCAATCGGGCGCGCGGCGCGCCATGCTCAGTTGCGCCCCTGGAATGCATTCTCGACATGCACCGGCCAGCGCCGGGGCAGCACCGCCACCATGTCGAAGCGTACCGAGAGCTTGCCGTAGTCGGGCTGGCGCGCCAGCCACAGATCGGCCGCCGCCTCGATGCGCCGCTCGGAGCCATAGGCCAGCGCATCCATCGCCTCGAGCAGCGTTTTCCGCGACTTGACCTCGACGATGAGGACGAGGTCGCCGCGCCTCGCGATCAGGTCGATCTCGCCGAGCTTGGTCCTGTAGCGCCGGGCGACGATCCGAAATCCCTTGAGCCTCAGGGCAAAGGCGGCGAGCCATTCGCCGCGGTGGCCGCGGCTGTGCGCCTTCTGCCGGGCGAGCCGGTCAGTCACCCGCCCCTTCCTTGAGTTCGAGCAGGCGGCGGTAGAGCACAGGCTTCTGCCGGCCGGTCATGCGCGCGGCTTCCGCCGCGGCCTTCGATGCCGGCATCTCCTTGGCCAGCGACACCAGCAACTTGTCGATGTCCTCGACCGTTTCGGTGCGCGCCTCGGGCGGGGCAATGCAGATGACGATCTCGCCCTTCGGCGTGTCGGCCTCGGCATAATGCGCGGCGAGTTCGGCCAGCGTGCCGGTGCGGATCTCCTCGAAGGCCTTGGTGAGCTCGCGGCCGATCGCCGCCCGCCGGTCGCCCAGGACGTCGGCCATGGCGGCGAGCGTGTCGGCGAGCCGGCGCGGCGATTCGAACAGGATCAGCGTGCCGGGCACGGCCTTCAGCTCTTCCAGCCGCGACCGCTTCTGCCCGTCCTTGACCGGCGGGAAACCGGCGAAGAAGAAGGCGTCGGACGGCAGGCCCGACGCGGTCAGCGCGGCGAGCACGGCGGACGCGCCGGGGATGGGCACGACGCGGATGCCGTGCGCCTGCGCCTGCTCGACCAGCCGGAAGCCGGGGTCGGAGACCAGCGGCGTGCCGGCGTCCGAGACCAGCGCCACGCTCCTGCCGCTCTCCAGCGCCTCGATCAGCCGCGGCCCGGCCTCGGCCGCATTGTGCTCGTGATAGGCGGTCGGCCGCTGGCGGATGCCGTAGCGGTCTAGCAGCACGCGGGTGACGCGCGTGTCCTCGCAGGCGACGTGATCGGCAGCCGCAAGCGTTTCCAGCGCGCGCAGGGTGATGTCGCCGAGATTGCCGATCGGGGTGGCGACCAGATAGAGCGCCGGATCGAGCGGCCGCGCCGCGATCTCGGTCTGCCCGACCACATAAACCCGCCTGTTTTCGCCTGTCTGCACCGAGCCCCGCTTGCCGTCCGATTCAGGGTGACGGCCCTTGGCTTCTGTTTGGCACGGCGAGCGCCGGCTTGCAAAAGGTTGTGATCGGCTCTGCCATGGCTTTGCCATAGTGCGGGACGGTAATCGCGGCCGCGGATCGGCATAGCGATTCGCTAACAAAGGCAAAAGCACCAGCCATGCCCCATCGCTTCGACGCCTTCATCTCCCGCATCGACGCCGCCACCAAGGCGGTTCCCCCCTCAGGCCTTGTAGGCGACCAGCACCGCCCCCGCCGCGATCAGCGCGACGCCGAGCCAGTTCGCCGGGCCAAGACGCTCGCCCAGAAAGACGGCGCCAAACACCGCGACAAGAACGACGCTTAGCTTGTCGATCGGCGCAACCTGCGCGGCGTTGCCCAGTTTCAGGGCGCGGAAATAGCACAGCCACGAAGCCCCCGTGGCGAGACCCGAGAGAGCCAGGAAGGCATAGGTCTTCCCCGAAATCGTGCCCAGCGCCTGCGCCTGGCCGGTCGCGGTCACGATCCCCGCCAGAACCAGAAGGATGACCACGGTCCTGATCAGCGTGGCGAAGTCGGAATTGACGTTCTCGACGCCGACCTTGGCGAAGATCGCCGTCAGGGCCGCGAAGACGGCGGAAAGCACCGCCCAGAACTGCCAGGATTCGAGGGTCATGTCTGGCTCCGTGGAATGGTCTAGCTGGCTGTTGGACCGCTGCCCGGTCATCCCTATTCCACCAGCCGAAAGACCAGCCGACGGAAACAAGCATGCCGGATCGCCGCAGCCAGAATTATTCCATATCCGATCTTCGCGACAGGCCGCAATTTGCTTCGACGGTGGCCGAGCGTGTCTGGAACGCCTGGTGGCGCGACCAGGGGTTCGGGCTCGATCACCTGCAAGGGCTGGTCGACGAGAGTTTGACGTCCGCCGGCCGCCCGATGGCGCTCGTCGCCCATGACGGCGACACCTTCCTCGGCACCGCCCATCTGATCGACGACGACCTCGACGCCCGCCCGCACTACACACCCTGGGTGGCGGCCGTCTGGGTCGACGAGGCGGCGCGCAAGGCGGGCATCGGCGCGGCCCTGGTGCGGGCAGCAGCGGAGGCAGCGTTCCGGCAAGGCTTCGGGACGGTCTATCTCTGCGCCGAGCCGGCCAAGGCCGGCTTCTATGAAGGGCGCGGCTGGCGGCGCATCGAGAGGGATGTCGACGGCCTCGACGTCTTTTCGCTGTCGAAGCCGTCGTAGGGCAAATCAGCCCAGCAACGCCCGCTGCCGCTTCTCGCCGCCGGCCTTGCGCCAGGCATTGAAGCGGTGGGTGGCGGCGGCAAACGAGATCTTCATGGCACGCGCCACCGAATAACGCGACTTGCCCTCGTCGAACATGCGGTAGCAGCACTCGACCCCCTGCTCGGTCAGCTTGCCGTCGGTAGCCTTGTTGAGCGGGTTGTCCGGATCGAATTTCTCCGGCGCGGGCTCCAGCATCTTCCTGAGGCGCTGCAGGTCCGCCTCGAGGCTGGCGATCAGCTCGAGCACGGGCTTGGGGTCGATGCGATGGGCTTGCTGCCTGGCCGCCATGGGGGAACCTTTCTCTATAGGGTAAGGTTAGCCTATATAAGCACAGGTGAGGCTATAACAAGTCATGGCGTTGCCCGGCTGGACCATGAAGCGGAAAATTGTTGCGGCGCTGGCGCATTGACCGCCGGCCAGTCCCCATCTAGTTTAGAATAATTCTAAACTGAGGAATCAGCATGCTATCCCGTGTCTTCGGCTTCGGCCGCCGCGCCTTCGATTCCCTTTCCGAGCAGGAGATCCTGGCGCTCGCCATCTCGTCGGAGGAGGACGACGCCCGCATCTACCGCGCCTATGCCGACGGCTTACGCGACGAGTTTGCGCAATCGGCCAAGATGTTCGACGCCATGGCCGAGGAGGAGGATGGCCACCGCGCCGCGCTGATCGAGCTCCACCGCAAGCGCTTCGGCGAGCGCATCCCGCTGATCCGGCGCGAGCATGTGCGCGGCTATTACGAGCGCAAGCCCGACTGGCTGGTGCGCCCGCTCGGCATCGACAAGGTGCGCGACCAGGCCGAGGAGATGGAGCGGCAGGCCCACCGCTTCTACATCGAGGCGGCGAAGCGCACGTCGGACGCCTCGACCCGCAAGCTGCTGGGCGACCTGGCGGCGGCCGAGCAGGGCCATGAATCGCTCGCCCATCGCCTCGGCCTCAAGCACGTGCCCGAGGACGTCAGGGAAGAGGAGCGGACAGGCGAGCGGCGGCAGTTCATCCTGACCTATGTGCAGCCCGGCCTCGCCGGCCTCATGGACGGCTCGGTGTCGACGCTCGCGCCGATCTTCGCCGCGGCCTTCGCCACGCAGGACACCTGGCAGACCTTCCTGGTCGGCCTGTCGGCTTCCGTCGGCGCCGGCATCTCGATGGGCTTCACCGAAGCCGCCCATGACGACGGCAAGCTGTCCGGGCGCGGCTCGCCGCTCAAGCGCGGCCTCGCCTCCGGCATCATGACGGCGATCGGCGGCCTCGGCCACGCGCTGCCCTACCTCATCCCGCATTTCTGGACGGCGACGACCGTGGCGGCGGCCGTGGTGTTCGTGGAACTCTGGGCGATCGCCTTCATCCAGAACCGCTACATGGAGACGCCGTTCCTGCGCGCCGCCTTCCAGGTGGTGCTCGGCGGCGGGCTGGTCCTTGCGGCGGGCGTGCTGATCGGCAACGCGTGATGTGACCTTCCTCGGCTAGAACCTCCCGCAGCCGCGCCAAGCTCGCCGGAAGGGTGCGAATACGCTTCTATTTGTAACCTGCGCTCGAAACCTGTGGATAGTTTCGCGGCAATCCGCGGTTACTTGTGTGGTCGAAAAGGCACATCTTAACCATTGCCGCCCGATCCGGCCTAAATGCCCAGAAAAGAACGCAATTCAGCCCCGATCGGGCGCATTTTCACACGAAGATTAACATCGCGTTCACCGAAGATTCACGACCGACGGCTATGATCGCTTCCACATTCGGAACGGGCTTCCGAAGGGACAGGGATAAGAACAATGGCTATCTGGAACCAACTCTCTCACGCCGCCGTGGCGTTCCGCGAATTCATCGCTCCAACCTACCGCCCCGAGCGCCACTACATGCGCGGCCCGGGGCCGGCCTGCGCGCGCCGCGCCCACCAGCTCAAGACCCGCGTGACGATCCACTGATCATGACCGTTACCGGACGTCACGACAGCCGCATCGCGCGGCCGGCCAGCGACCACCGCAGCACTACGCTGCGCGGCGAACGCCGGGCTGCTGCCTCCCGCCTGTAAGGCAAACGCCTGCCAGGCGGCGCAAGCCCGGCACACCCCACAGCAGCCGCATCATCACGCCGTGCACCCCTGGGGCCTCGGCCGGGCAACGCATTGGCGCGCCTCCCGGGGCGCGCCCCGGACGGGTGCCGCGGCGGCCTCACCACAATTCGTGGCGGACGTTCAGGTCCTTGATCACCGGCACGTCCTTCAGCATCGCGCACAGCCGGGCGATGTTGGGCCAGGCGGCATCCGCCTTGCCGGCTTCGGGGTGCCAGTAGACCAGCATCAGCAGGTAGACGTCGGCGACCGACATGCGCTCGCCCGCGAGCCAGCGGCGGCCTGCAAGCGCTTGTTCGACGATGCCGAAGCCGCGGTCCAGTTCCGCGATGGCCGCGGCCTTGACCGCGCCCGCGCCCGCCGCGTCGGCGGTATAGCGCGACGCGTAGTAGATGCGCAGGATCGCCGGGTAGACCACCGATGTCATGAACGCCATCCAGCGCAGGAAATCGGCGCGCCCGGTTCCGTCGGAGGCCGGCGCCAGCCGCGCATGGGGATAGCGCTCGGCGATCAGCTGGCAGATGGCGGCCGATTCCGTCATCGCCTCGCCATCCGGCAGCACCAGCGCCGGCACCTGGCGGAGCGGGCTGACCTCTCCAAAGCGCTCGTCGGGATCGGCGCCCTTGGCGACATCGATGCGTTCGAACGGCGCGCCCGCGAGTTCCAGCGCCGCCTCGACCACGAACCCGCCGCTGCCGGCGCGGGTGTAGAGCTTGTACATGTTCGTCCCCCCCTGCATGTGAAGCGGGGGATTTGACATGCGCCGAGCCGGCTTCTCAAGCATCTCGGGCGCGCCAGCGCAGGATTTTCGCCGGACCAGCCGCGCCCTTGCGCCGCCATCTTGCAAAAATTTCCGTCCGCATGTCGAAATCCCCCGGGCGTGGACGACATCCGTTCGGCCCGCGACGACGCGGCCCTGGCAAACACAGGAGACCACCATGCAATACGTGCTTCTCATCCATGCCGAAGAGGTGTCCGGCGACGTTCCCTCCCCCGAAGCGGTGAAGCAGATGAGCGCTCCCTACGCCGCCTACAACGAGGCGCTGATCAAGGCCGGCGCGCTCGTGTCCGGCGAGCGGCTGCAGCCGACGTCCAACGCGACCATCGTGCGCGTGCGCGACGGCAAGACGCAGGTGCTCGACGGCCCCTTCGCCGCGACCAAGGAGCAACTCGGCGGCTTCTACGTCATCGAGGCGCCCGACCTCGACGCCGCGCTCAACTGGGCGGCGCGCTGCCCTACCGCCAGCAACGGCACCATCGAGGTGCGGCCGGTCTGGCCGACCCGCTAGCCATGCCGGAGGCGGCGGACGAGGCCCGGGCGGCGGCGGAAGCGGCCGCCCGCCGGAGCTACGGCAAGCTGGTCGCCTTCCTTGCCGCGCGCTCGCGCGACGTCGCCGGCGCCGAGGACGCGCTGGCCGACGCCTTTGCCGCAGCACTCGCCAGGTGGCCGGAGACGGGCGTTCCCGCCCGACCGGAAGCGTGGCTGCTCAGCGTCGCGCGCCGCCGCGCGGCCGACCAGCATCGCCGCCGCGCCACGCGCCAGGCGGCTCTGCCGCACCTCAGGCTGATGAGCGAGGAAACGGAGGCCGAGACCGTGCATGACGACCTGCCCGACGAGCGCCTCGGCCTGATCTTCGCCTGCGCCCATCCCGCCCTCGACCCGGGCGTGCGTGCGCCGCTGATCCTGCAGACCCTGCTCGGCTTCGACGCGGCCACCATCGCCTCCGCCTTCCTGGTCTCGCCGGCTGCCATGGGGCAGCGGCTGGTGCGCGCCAAGGCGCGCATCCGGCAGGCCGGCATTCCCTTCCGCATTCCCGACAGGACAGAACTCGGCGGGCGGCTGCAGGCGGTGCTGGAGGCGACCTATGCCGCCTTCTCCGAGGGCTGGGGCGACGCCGCCGGCTCGGAATCGCGCCGCCGCAACCTCGCCTCCGAGGCGATCTGGCTCGGCCGGCTGCTGGTGCAACAGATGCCGGACGAGCCGGAAGCGCTCGGCCTTCTCGCGCTGATGCTGCACGCGGAGGCACGCCGCGAGGCGAGGCGCGACGCCGCCGGCGAATTCGTGCCGCTGAGCGAGCAGGACACGCGCCTGTGGGATGCCGACCTTGCCGGAGAGGCCGACGCCCTCATCATGCGCGCCGGCCCATTCGCCGCGCTTGGCCGCTACCAGATCGAGGCGGCGATCCAGTCGGTACATGCGGCGCGCCGCTTCACCGGCTGCACCGACTGGCCGGCGATCGCCACCCTCCATGCCGCGCTCCTGGCGATCTCGGCGTCGCCGGTCGCCGCGGTCAACCACGCGGTCGCGGCCGCCTATGCCGGGCGGCCGGCCGAGGGCCTGCGGCTGCTCGATGCGATCGGCGACACGAGGCTCGACACATACCAGCCCTACTGGGCGGCGCGGGCCGAGCTTTTGTCGCTCACCGGCGACGCCGAACTGGCCCGCAAGGCCTATCTGGTCGCCATCGGGCTCGAGACCGACCCTGCCGTCCGTCGCTTCCTGGAAAAAAGGCGCGAAGCGCTGGCGCCGGGACAGCCGGGCGAGTGAGCTTCGGGCTGCGGCTGCCGCCTCGCAGGCTCAGCGCCTGGTCACCCGCATCGGCAGGCCGCCCTGCGGCTGGGTGGTGAGCTTCTGCACCGGCCAGGGCTTGGTCTCGGGCAGGACGTCGAAGCGGTAGCGCGACAACAGGATGGCGAGCGCGATGATCGCCTCCTGCATGGCGAAGCTCGCGCCGATGCAGACGCGCGGGCCGGCGCCGAAAGGCAGGTACTGGTAGCGGTCGATCCTGTCCCGGTTCTCGGGATGGAAGCGCTCGGGCAAGAACGCCTCGGGCCGGTCCCACAGCTTGCGATGGCGGTGGACAGTCCAGGGCATGACCAGCACCTGGGCTTTCCTCGGGATCTTCAGCCCCTTGTACTCGTCGTCGGCGATCGGCTCGCGGTTGATCGACGGCGCCGGCGGATAGAGCCGGAGCGCCTCCTCGAAGGCGGCGCGGGTGAGCGGCATGGCGTCGAGCCATTTCACCGGGTCCGGCTCGTGGGCCAGCACCGCGTCGACCTCGCGCTCGATGCGCTCGCGCTCCCAGGTCGCTTCGGCGAGGCAGTAGATGGTCCAGCCGAGCGCGCGGGCCGTGGTTTCGTGGCCGGCGCCGATGAAGGTGATGATGTTGTCCTCGATCTCCTGGCGCGAGAGGCCGTCGGGGCCTTCGGCGCGGAGCAAGAGGGTCAAAAAGTCCTGCGGGGCGCCGGCGGGATCGCGGGCCAGCCTATCGCTGCGCATCGCCACCGTGTCGGTGACGATCTTGCGGAAATAGGCCATGGTCTTGCGGCCGCGGATGCGGGTGATGCGCGGCAGCCATTCGGGCGCGCGCAGCAGGTCGAGCGGGTCGACGCGGCCCATGGTCTCGAACAGCCGGTCGATCTCGTGGCCGAAGCTGCCCGCCTCGCCGGCGATCTCGCCGGAGAACAGCGTCTCGGCGAGAATCTCGTAGGTGAGCATGGTCATGTCCTGGGCGACATCGACCGGGCCGGCGGCTTCGTCGTAGCGTTTGACGAAGTCGAGGGTGCGGGCAAGCATCGGCCGGGCGAAGCCGAAGATGTTGCGCGGGGTGAAGACCGGCGCCATGGCCTTGCGCGAGCGCTTCCAGACGTCGCCCTCGGCCGTCAGCAACCCGTCGCGCAGGATGGGGCGCAGGATCATCTGGCGGACGGTCGCCATCTTGTAGTTCTTGGCGTTGTCGACCAGCACGTGGCGGATGAGGCCGGGATCGTTGGCGATGACCAGCGGGCCGCCGATGCCCGACACCGAGATCCAGGGTTCGTTATAGGAGGGCTCGCCCCACAGCTCGAGCGGGTTGCGGTAGACGATGCGCATCATCTCCAGCGTCGACGGCGGCGTGGCACGCGGTATCGGCGCGGGCGGCACGAAGGGGGCTGGATTGGTGTCCATGGACGGCTCCGCTTGTTCCTACAATGTAGTAACGCGACAAGCGGGCGTCCATGCGGCCGAACGGCACTCAGGCGCTCCAGCCGAGCTGGCGGGCCTGATGGCCGCTGTCGCGGATGCCCCAGCGCCGGGTGATGCGGCCGTCGGCGACGGTGAACCATTCGATCGCCGTCAGCTCGAAGCTCCTGCCGGTGGCCGGCATGCCGCGGAAGGGGGCCACCGCCTTGCCGGTCTCGCGGAAGCGGACGACGACGTTGTCGCCCTCCTCGACCATGTCGAGGACCTCGAGGCGCATCGCCAGGCAATCGTGCAGCTCGCGCCAGATCGGCAGGGCAAAGTCGAGCGTGCCGTGCCCGAGCACGCCATGGATGACGGCGTCGGGTGCGAACAGGGAAGCGAGAGCAGGAAAATCGCCCGAATTCATCGCCTCGACATAGGCGCGGACGACGGTCTTGGCGGGGGTCTGGTTCAGCATGACGGGCTCCAGGGGAGGATGGCACGGGGGAAGACACGGGCGCGTTCCGGCTCCCGGGATCGTGCGGGTTCGGGGCGGTCTATCGCGACGGCGCGTCGCCGGGCAATTGCGCCACTTGCAGAACGGTTCTGCGAAAGTGCAGGATAGGCGATGTTCGACTGGAACGATTTGCGCTACCTGATCGCCACCGCCCGCCACGGCTCGACGCTGAAGGCGGCGGCAACCATCGGCGTCAACCAGACAACGGTGGCGCGGCGCATCAAGGCGCTGGAGGACGCGCTCGGCATCGAGCTGTTCCACCGCCGGCAGTCGGGCTACAGCGTGACCGAGGAGGGGCGCGCCGTGCTCGACCTGGCGAGAGCCGCCGAGGAGGCTGCGGCGCGGCTCGAGGAAAAGGTCGCGGCGCGCAAGCGGGCACTCTCGGGCAGGGTCAGGATCACCGGCACCGAGCTGACCGCGCGCCTGCTGCTGGCGCCCGCCATTTCCCGGTTGCGCGCGGCCTATCCCGAAATCGCAACCGAGATCATCGCCACAGACAGCCGCCTCGACCTCGGCAAGGGCGAAGCCGACATCGCCCTTCGCGCCGGCGGTGCCGACGAGCGCGACGACATCGTGCGGCGCAGGCTGCCGGATTCGGTGTGGGCGATCTACTTGGCCAGGTCGCTGGCCGGGACCGCCGGGATGCCCGAAAACGAGGCGGACATCGCCCGCTTCCCCGTCATCGCCGGCGAAGGCGCGATCCAGGCCGCCGGACCGGTGGCGCTCCTGGAAAAGCGGGCCGATCCGGCACGGATCGCGCTGCGCTCCAACTCGCTGCCGGGACTGCTCGCCGCCGCCGAAGCCGGGCTCGGGCTCGCCGCCCTGCCCGCGATTGCCGCGCATGGCTCGACCGAACTGGTGCGATGCGAAGCGCTGGGCAGCTTTCCAAGCCCGTTCTGGCTGTGCTGGCACGAGAGCCGGCGCAACGACCCGCTGATCCGCAGCGTGGCCGATTTCCTCGCGGCCGAGATCGCCGAGAAGAAGGCGCTGATTACCGGCCCGATTACCGGAACGTGATCCAGTTACCGAAAGGTGCCTTCTTGCAACTGGATGGTTCCGGCGCCTATGTCTCGCTGGTCACCATTGGATACCTGCCCACCAAGGACTGAAATCTTGAAACACCAGCTCAATATCATCGTGGCCAGCACCCGCCCCGGCCGCGTCGGACCCGTTTTCGCCCGCTGGTTCGAGGCCTATGTGCGCGAGCACGGCAAGTTCGAACCCGTCATCACCGACATCGAGGCCTTCGGCCTGCCGATGTTCGACGAGCCCAAGCACCCGAGGCTCGGCCAGTACGAGAACGAACACACGAAGAAATGGTCCGAGGCGATCAAGGCCGGCGACGCCTTCGTGTTCGTGACGCCGGAATACAACTTCTTCGCTGCGCCCGCACTGGTCAACGCCGTCAACTATTTGGCGCGCGAGTGGAACTACAAGCCGGCCGGCTTCCTGAGCTATGGCGGCGTCTCCGCCGGCCTGCGCGCCGTGCAGTCGGAAAAGATGCTGCTGACGACGCTGAAGATCATGCCGATCCCCGAGGCGATCGCGATTCCCGCCTTCGCGCAGCACCTCGACGAGGAGGGCGAGTTCAAGGCCAACGACCTGGTCAAGGACAGCGCCAGGACGATGCTGGACGAACTGCATCGCTGGAGCGAGGCGCTGAGGCCGCTCAGGGCTGCCTGACTGCTCTGCATGACAACGGGGCGGCGACAGCCGCCCCGCACCGATCTGGGCTGCCGACGGTCCCGAGTGGCGATGGGCACGTTTCGAAGGCTCGCAACCGCCGCCCGCACAGCGGCGGCGGCGGCTCGCCAAAGCCCGTTATCCCCGCCCAAAACCCCCGTAAAACTTGGAAAAGTCACACTTAACCCCTATATCTCGGGGACTAGTGGGCGTGCGATTCGGGGCCGATTCTGCCGCGTCCTTCCGCGGCAGTCAGACGAAAGATCTTCATGAGCGACCAGTCCGAGAACCTTCCCGGCGCCCAGGCCGAGTACGGCGCAGATTCCATCAAGGTTTTGAAGGGCTTGGATGCCGTCCGCAAGCGCCCCGGCATGTATATCGGCGACACCGACGACGGCTCGGGCCTGCATCACATGGTCTATGAGGTGGTCGACAACGCCATCGACGAGGCGCTGGCCGGGCATGCGACGCTGGTGACGGTGACGCTGAACCCCGACGGCTCGTGCACGGTGACCGACAACGGCCGCGGCATTCCGACCGACATCCATCCCTCGGAAGGCGTTTCCGCCGCCGAGGTGATCATGACCCAGCTGCATGCCGGCGGCAAGTTCGACCAGAACTCCTATAAGGTTTCGGGCGGCCTGCACGGCGTCGGCGTGTCGGTGGTCAATGCGCTGTCGGTGTGGCTGAAGCTCAAGATCCGCCGCAAGGGCGAGGTCCACGAGATGACCTTCAGCCACGGCAATGCCGTTGCGCCGCTGAAGGTGATCGGCCAGGCCGGCGACGAGACCGGCACGGAAGTGACCTTCCTGCCCTCGCCCGACACCTTCACCATGGTGGAGTTCGACTACAACACGCTGGAACACCGCCTGCGCGAGTTGGCCTTCCTGAATTCCGGCGTGCGCATCGTGCTGTCGGACAAGCGCCATGCGGACGTGAAGGTGCAGGAACTGCTCTATGACGGCGGGCTGATCGAGTTCGTGAAGTATCTCGACCGCGCCAAGAAGCCGCTGATCGAGAAGCCGATCGCCATCAAGGCCGAGCGTGACGGCATCACCGTCGAAGTGGCGATGTGGTGGAACGACAGCTACCACGAGAACGTGCTGGCCTTCACCAACAACATCCCGCAGCGCGACGGCGGTACCCACCTCGCCGGCTTCCGTGGAGCGTTGACGCGCCAGGTGACCGGCTATGCCGAAAGCTCCGGCCTGACCAAGAAGGAAAAGGTCACGCTGACCGGCGACGACTGCCGCGAAGGCCTGACCGCCGTGCTGTCGGTGAAGGTGCCGGACCCGAAGTTCTCGTCGCAGACCAAGGACAAGCTGGTGTCGTCGGAAGTGCGCCCGGTGGTCGAAAGCCTGGTCAACGAGGCGCTCGGCACCTGGCTGGAAGAGCATCCCTCCGAAGGCAAGACGCTGGTGGGCAAGGTGGTGGAAGCCGCCGCCGCCCGCGAGGCGGCGCGCAAGGCGCGCGAGCTGACCCGCCGCAAGGGCGTGCTCGACATCACGTCTTTGCCGGGCAAGCTGGCCGACTGCCAGGAGCGCGATCCAGCCAAGTCCGAAATCTTCATCGTCGAGGGCGACTCGGCAGGCGGCTCGGCCAAGAGCGGCCGGTCGCGCCAGAACCAGGCGATCCTGCCGCTGCGCGGCAAGATCCTGAACGTCGAGCGCGCCCGCTTCGACCGCATGCTGTCGTCGGACATGATCGGCACGCTGATCACCGCGCTCGGCACCTCGATCGGCAAGGACGAGTTCAACGCCGACAAGCTGCGCTACCACAAGATCATCATCATGACCGACGCCGACGTCGACGGCGCCCACATCCGTACGCTGCTGCTGACGTTCTTCTTCCGCCAGATGCCGGAGCTGATCGAGCGCGGGCACCTCTATATCGCCCAGCCGCCGCTCTACAAGGTGACGCGCGGCAAGAGCTCGCAATACCTGAAGGACGAGAGCGCCTTCGAGGACTACCTGGTCGATGTCGGCCTGGACGAGGCGTCGCTGACGCTCGCCAACGGCGAGGTGCGCGTCGGCCAGGACCTGCGCACGGCGGTGTCCGACGCGCTCGGCGTGCGCACGCTGATGGACGGGCTGCACACGCGCTATTCGCGCCCCGTGGTCGAGCAGGCGGCGATCGCCGGCGCACTCAACCCGGACATCTTCAGCGATCTCGGCCGCGCCAAGGACATGGCCGAAGCCATCGCCAAGCGCCTCGACCTGATCTCCGAGGACATCGAGCGCGGCTGGAGCGGCGAGGTGTCGACATCCAACGAAGGCCCCGGCGGCTATGTCTTCAAGCGCACGCTGCGCGGCGTGACCGAGCATGTGCAGCTCGACATGGCCCTGATCAACTCGGCCGACGCGCGCGCGCTCGACCGCTATGCGGCGCGCCTCGGCGAGGTCTACAACCAGCCGCCGGTGCTGCGCCGCAAGGAGAACTCGGAAACCCTGGCGGGGCCGCTCGCGCTGCTCGACGCCGTGTTTGCCTCGGGCCGCAAGGGCCTGACCATGCAGCGCTACAAGGGCCTCGGCGAGATGAACGCCGAGCAGCTGTGGGAGACCACGCTGGACCCGAACGTGCGCTCGCTGCTCAAGGTGCAAGTGACCGATGCGACCGACGCCGACTCGCTGTTCGCCCGCCTGATGGGCGACGAAGTGGAGCCGCGCCGCGACTTCATCCAGGAGAACGCGCTGAGCGTCGCCAACCTGGACGTCTGATCGCGGCAGATCGACTTGTTGCACCTCGCCTCCTTCGCGCCGCGAAGGGGGCGATTGTGTTTTCCGAGGTGCGGTGGGTTCGCGCTCGAGACAGCGGCGCGCTCCCATGGACCATCGGTGGGCAAACCATCTCGAACAGAGGTGTCTTCAGCGCGGCTCTTGGCAACTCCATATACGTTCTATATATGAACCATATATGGAGAACCCAAATGGGCATTGTGAACATAGACGATGAGCTGCACGAGCAGCTGCGCAGGGCGAGCAAGGTGTCTTGCCGGTCGATCAACGCGCAGGCCGCCTTCTGGATCAAGGTCGGCATGCTGTGCGAGACCAATCCGACGCTGAGCTTCAACGAGATCATGGAGCGCGAGCTGAGCCTGGCCGGCGTTTCGGCGCCATCGCTGGCGGCGATCCAGGCATGATCAAGCGGCCAGAGGAGCTGCTGCTGCTGGCCGAGTCCGGCAGGCTGCTGGCGCAGGTGTTCGCGCTCCTGGATCGCACCTCGCTCGAAGGCAGGTCGACGCTCGAGATCAACGAAATGGTCGAACGGTTCATCGTCGGCGACCTTCAGGCACGGCCGGCAAGCAAGGGGCAGTACGGCTATGGCTTCGTGCTGAACTCGTCGCTGAACGAGGTCGTCTGCCACGGCATTCCATCGCAATCGGACGTGCTGAAGGCCGGCGATATCGTCAACTTCGACGTCACGCTGGAGAAGAACGGCTACATCGCCGATTCCAGCAAGACCTATCTGGTCGGCGCGGTGCACCAAGCCGCCCGGAGGCTGGTCGAGGCCACGCACGAGGCCCTGTGGCAGGGCATCAGGACGGTTCGCCCCGGCGCCACGCTCGGCGACATCGGCTGGGCGATCGAGCGCCATGCCAAGCGGAGCGGCTATTCGGTGGTGCACGATTTTTGCGGCCACGGCATCGGACGCGAGATGCACGAGGAACCGGAGGTCCTGCACTATGGCAAGCCGGGCACCGGGCTGACGCTGCGCGAGGGCATGGTGTTCACCATCGAGCCGATGCTCAATCGCGGCCGGCGGAGCGTGCGGACCGAAGCCGACGGCTGGACCGTGGTGACGCGGGACGGCTCGCTTTCGGCGCAATTCGAGCACACCGTCGCTGTGACGGCGTCGGGCGTCGACGTGCTGACGTTGCGGCCCGACGAGATGGAGAGATACGCTTCGCTCTGATGCCGCTGCCCGTTCCGGGATCGCGCTAATCGGCCTCGCGCAGGCGGTAGCCGACGCCGGTCTCGGTGGTGATGTATTGCGGCTCGTCGGGGGTCTTTTCGATCTTCTGGCGAAGCTGGCGGACATAGACCCTGAGATACTGCACGTCGGCCGAGCCGCCCCAGACATGCTCGAGCAGGAAGCGGTGGGTGAGCACCTTGCCGGCGTGCTGCACCAGCGCGCGCAGGATGTCGTATTCCTTGGGCGACAGCTTCACCTCCTGACCGGCGACCTTGACGATGCGCTTGACCAGGTCGACCGACAGCTCGCCGGTCTGGAACACCGGCTTTTCGCCCTGCTGCTGCAGGCGGTGGCGGAGCGCGGTGCGGATGCGGGCGATGAGCTCGTTCATGCCGAAGGGTTTTGTGACGTAGTCGTCGGCGCCGAGTTCCAGCGCCTTGACGATGCCGGCCTCGTCGGTGCGGCTCGACAGGATGATGACGGGCACCTGAACGCCCTCCGCCCGCCAGGCGGCGAGCAGGTCGTGGCCGGCCATATCGGGCAGGCCGAGATCGAGCAGGACGAGATCCGGCTGCTCCGCCCTGGCAATGGCAAGCGCCGCCTTGGCGGCGGGTGCCTCGAATATGGCATAGCCCTGGGTGCCAAGGCCTACGCGCAGGAGCTTGCGGATCGGCGGTTCGTCGTCGACGACGAGTATCTTCACGGCGGCGCTGGTCATGCCAATCCTTCGAGCTTCGATGCCTCTCCCGGTACCGGCATGGTGATGGTGAAGACCGCGCCCGGCCGGTCGCCCCGGTTGGAGGCGACGATCGTGCCGCCCATGGCCTCGACGAAGCCGCGGCAGATCGACAGGCCGAGGCCGGTGCCGGCGCGGACATGGTCGCCCTTGCGCACCCGATAGAACGTATCGAAGATCCGTTCCAGATCGGCCTGCGGGATGCCGGGGCCCTCATCCATCACCTGGATGACCACCGAGCCATGGTCGGACCAGCCGCGAATGCGGATGAGCGAGCCCTCGGGCGCGTATTTGGCGGCATTGTCGAGCAGGTTGAACAGCACCTGTTCGAACAGCACGGGGTCGATCTTGAGCATCGGCAGCTCGGCCGGCATGTCGACCTCGGTCCGGTGCCGGGCGGTGATCTTGGCGGCGCGGCGCAGGGCCGAGCCGACGATATCGCCGGCAAAATGCAGCGCGTAATTGGGCTCCATCGCGCCCGACTCGATCTTGGTCATGTCGAGCAGGTTGGCGATGAAGCGGTTGAGACGCTCGGACTCGTCGACCACGGTCGAGACCAGCTCCACCCTGCCCTCCTCCGGCAGCGAGCCGCCGAAGTCACGCAACGCACCCGCCGCCCCCATTATGCCGGCAAGCGGCGTCTTGAGGTCGTGCGAGATCGAAGTGAGCAGCGCCGAGCGCAATCGGTCGGCCTCGACGGCGAGGCGGGCGCGGTCGACGTCGGCGACGAGTTGAATACGCTCGATGGCGACGGCCGCCTGGTCTGCCAGCGCGTCGAACAGGCGTTGCTGCTCGGGGGTCAGGATCGGACCCTGGCGATCGTTGTCGAGGCCGACGACGCCGACGGCCATGCGGCCGGTGCGCAGCGGCAGATAGAGGCGCTTGGCGCCCGGCAAGGTGTCGGCGCCGCGTCCGGCGGCCCGGTTGTGCTCCCAGGCCCATTTGGCGGCGGCGATGTCGGCGTCGACCAACGTGTCGTCAGGCGGATAGCCGGCTTTGACCGCGATGGTGCCGTCCTCCGGCAGCAACAGCACGACGCGCACCTTAAGCATCGAGGCGATCTGGAAGGCCGTGGCCCAGAGCACGTCGTCGAGCGTGCCGGTGCCGGCGAGCTTCTTCGAAAACAGATAGAGGTCTTCCGTCATGCGCGCCCGCTCGCGGGCGGCGGCGGCCTGGCGCTGGACGCGGCCGGTGAGATTCGACGCGATCACCGCGACGACGAGGAAGAAGATCAGGGCGACCACGCTTTCGGGGTCGGCGATGGTCAGCGTGTAGAGCGGCGGCAGGAAGAAGAAATTGTAGGCGAGCGAACTCAGCACCGAGGCGTAGAGCGCCGGCCACAGGCCGAGCGTGACCGCCGAAGTGAGCACCGCCATCAGGAAGACGAGCGCGATGGAGCGGACGTCGAGGAAGGTGTCGAGGGCGAAGCCGAAGGCGAGCGCGCCGGTCACATGCAACGTCGCCACCAGATAGGGCCGGGGGTCGAGGCCGCGCCGCTGAGCGGCGGTCCTGACGTCGCGGGCGGCGAGCGCCGCGTCCTGCTCGGCGCCAGAGGTGACGTGGACGGAGATGTTGCCGGCCTGGCGGATCAGGTCGTGGGTGACGGAGCCCTCGAACAGCTCTCGCCAGCGCGGCTTGGACGGCTTGCCGATGACGATGTGGGTGAAGTTGTGGGTGCCGGCGTGGCGGACGATGTCCTCGGCCACCGACTGGCCGGGAATGGTCACCGCCTCACCGCCGAGCTGTTCGGCCAGCCGCATGGTAGCGGCGAGCCGGTCCTTGTCGGCGTCGCCCAGATTGGCCGAGCGCGAGGTCTCGACGTGGAGCGCTGCCCAGGGGCAGCGCAGCCGGTCGGCCTGGCGGCGGGCGAAGCGCACGAGCGAGGCGCTGCGCGGATGCTCGTCGACGGCGACCAGCACGCGGTCGCCGGCGGCCCACGGCCCCTCGATGGCATGGGCCTGCATGTGGGTGAGCAGCTGCTCGTCGACGCGCTGGGCGGTGCGGCGCAGGGCGAGTTCGCGCAGCGCGGTCAGGTTGCCGGGCGAAAAATAGTTCTCGATGGCCCGGCGTGCCGTGGTCGGCACGTAGACCTTGCCCTCGTGCAGCCGCTTGATCAGGTCGTCGGGCGTGAGGTCGATGATCTCGACGTCGTCGGCGCGGTCGATGATGACGTCGGGCACCGTCTCGCGCACGGTGATGCGCGTGATCTGGGCGACGACGTCGTTGAGGCTCTCGACATGCTGGATGTTGAGCGTGGTGTAGACGTCGATGCCCTGGGACAGCAATTCCTGGACGTCGAGATAGCGCTTGGGATGGCGGCTGCCGGGAGCGTTGGAGTGGGCGAGCTCGTCGACCAGCACCAGCTTCGGCCGGCGCGCGATGATGGCGTCGAGGTCCATCTCGTCCAGCGCGCGGCCCTTGTAGTCGACCGCCTTGCGCGGGATGACCTCGAAGCCCTCGACAAGCGCCTGGGTCTCGCGACGGCCATGGGTCTCGACCACGCCGATGACGACGTCGGTGCCGTCGCCGAGCCGGGCGCGGCCCGACATCAGCATCTCGTAGGTCTTGCCGACGCCGGGGGCAGCACCGAGGAATATCTTCAGACGGCCGCGGGTTTCGCGGGCGGCTGTCTCGAGCAGCGCGTCCGGCGAAGGCCTGGCTTCCTTGTCCCTGATATCGTCTGGCATCTATGCCTGCATGTGTCGGTGCGCCGGAGTTTCTTACAGTGTTAGAACCCCGGCGCGAAGTTGTCAGCGCGCAATCGCGGCGTCGAGGGCAAGGTTGAGCTTGAGCACGTTGACCACGGGCTCGCCCATGAAGCCGAGCTTGCGGCCCTCGACGTGGCTGTCGACGAGATTGCGGACGAAGGCCGGATCGGCGCCGCGCGCCTTGGCGACACGGGCGACCTGGAAATAGGCCGCCTCGGGCGAGACGTGCGGGTCGAGGCCGCTGCCGGAGGCGGTGACCATCTCGATGGGCACGGGCGCACCCGGATCGGTCTGCTTCAGCTTCTCGGCATCGGCCTTGATGCGGTCGATCAGCTTGGCGCTGGTCGGGCCGAGGTTGGAGCCGGAGGAGGCGGCGGCATTGTAGCCGTCGCCCGCGGCCGACGGGCGGCCGTGGAAGTAGCGGTCGCCGGTGAAGGCCTGGCCGATCAGCTCGGAGCCGATGACCTTGCCGTCCTTCTCGATCAGGCTGCCGTTGGCCTGTTTGGGGAACAGCACCTGGGCGATGCCGGTCATGCCGAGCGGATAGGCGAGGCCGGTGATGGCGGTGAGCGCTACGATCATGACGAGCGCGGGTCTGAGTTGCTTCAGCATTGGAGACGTCCTTATGCGAGGCCGATGGCGGTGATCGCCATGTCGATGGCCTTGATGCCGATGAAGGGCACGACGATGCCGCCGAGGCCGTAGACCAGCATGTTGCGGCGGAGCAGCGAGGCGGCACCGACGGCGCGGTACTTCACGCCGCGCAGCGACAGCGGGATGAGCGCCACGATGATCAGCGCGTTGAAGATGATGGCCGACAGGATGGCGCTCTGCGGGGTGGAAAGCCCCATGACGTTGAGCGCGCCGAGCTGCGGGTAGAAGGCCAGGAACATCGCCGGGATGATGGCGAAATACTTGGCGATGTCGTTGGCGATCGAAAACGTGGTGAGCGCGCCGCGGGTCATCAGCAGCTGCTTGCCGATCTCGACGATCTCGATGAGCTTGGTGGGATCGCTGTCGAGGTCGACCATGTTGCCGGCTTCACGCGCTGCGACCGTGCCGGTGTTCATAGCCACGCCGACATCGGCCTGGGCAAGTGCTGGCGCATCGTTGGTGCCGTCGCCGCACATGGCGACCAGCTTGCCCTTGGCCTGCTCCTCGCGGATCAGCGCCAGCTTGTTCTCGGGCGTCGCCTGGGCAAGGAAGTCGTCGACGCCGGCTTCGGCGGCGATCGCCGCGGCCGTCATCGGGTTGTCGCCCGTGATCATGACGGTGCGGATGCCCATGCGGCGCAGCTCGGTGAAACGCTCCTTGATACCGCCCTTGACGATGTCCTTGAGGTAGATGACGCCGAGCAGGCGGGCATCGCGGACAACGGCGAGCGGGGTGCCGCCGAGCTTGGCGATCTCGTCCGAGATAGCCTGGATGTTGCGCACGGCCTCGCTGTCGGCCGGCGCGCCCGAGGCGGACGCAGCGATCGACCTGACATGGGCGAGCACCGAATCCACCGCACCCTTGCGGATGGAGGAGCCGTCGAAATCGACGCCGCTCATCCGGCTCTGGGCGGTGAAGGGCACGAAATGGGCGTGCAGCGAACCCATGTCGCGAGCGCGGATGCCGTAACGCTCCTTGGCAAGCACGACGATGGAGCGGCCTTCCGGCGTCTCGTCGGCGAGCGAGGCGAGCTGGGCGGCGTCGGCCAGTTCCTGCTCGGAGACACCCTTGACCGGACGGAACTCGGTGGCCTGGCGGTTGCCGAGGGTGATGGTGCCGGTCTTGTCGAGCAAGAGCGTGTCGACGTCGCCGGCGGCCTCGACGGCGCGGCCGGACATGGCGAGCACGTTGAAGCGGACGAGACGGTCCATGCCGGCGATGCCGATGGCCGACAGCAGCGCGCCGATGGTGGTGGGGATCAGCGTCACGAACAACGCGACCAGCACGATGACCGGGATGTAGCCGCCGGCATAGGTGGCGAAGCTCGGGATGGTGGCGACGGCCAGCACGAAGATGAGGGTCATGCCGGCGAGCAGGATGTTGAGCGCGATCTCGTTGGGCGTCTTCTGGCGCTCGGCGCCCTCGACCAGCGAGATCATGCGGTCGAGGAAGGTCGAGCCGGCGGCGGCGGTGATGCGGACGCGGATCCAGTCCGACAGCACCTGGGTGCCGCCGGTGACGGCCGAACGGTCGCCGCCGGATTCGCGGATGACGGGGGCGGATTCACCGGTGATGGCCGCCTCGTTGACCGACGCCACACCCTCGATGACCTCGCCGTCGGACGGGATGATGTCGCCGGCCTCGACCAGGACGACCTGACCTACCTTGAGGCTGGTGCCCGGCACCAGCTTCCACGAGGTGGTGCTATCACCCTCAAGCAGCTTGGCCTGGGTTTCGGTGCGCGCCTTGCGCAGCGAGTCGGCCTGGGCCTTGCCGCGGCCTTCGGCGACGGCCTCGGCGAAGTTGGCGAACAGCACGGTGAACCAGAGCCAGAGGATGATCTGGAACGAGAAGCCGAGGTTGCCGGTGCCGCTGACGAGGTCCTTGACGAACAGCACGGTGGTGAGAGCCGAGACGACCGCGACGACGAACATCACCGGGTTGCGGGCCAGGCTGCGCGGGTCGAGCTTCCTGAAGGCATCGCCGATCGCCGGGAGAAGGATGCGAGCGTCGAGCAGGCTCGCGGATTTGTGGGTGCTCATTTTGAGACTCCGTATTTTCTAGCGGCGCTGCTTCAGAAGACCTGGCCGACGATCATGGCGAGATGTTCGACGATCGGGCCGACAGCGAGCGCCGGAAAGAAGGTGAGGCCACCGACGATGAGGATGACGCCTGCCAGCAGGCCGACGAACAGGGTCGTGTCGGTCGGGAAGGTACCGGCCGAGGCGGGCACGGTCTTCTTGGCGACCAGCGAGCCGGCGATGGCGAGTGCCGGGATGATGACCAGGAAGCGGCCCATCAGCATGGCGAGGCCGATGGTGACGTTGTACCAGGGCGTGTTGCCGGTGAGGCCGCCGAAGGCCGATCCGTTGTTGGCCGCGCCCGAGGTATAGGCATAGAGGATCTCGGAGAAGCCGTGCGGTCCGGGCGTGCCGATGGATGCCACCGCACTGGGCAGCAGAACGGCGATTGCCGTGAAGCCGAGCATGGCGAGCGGCAGGCACAGGATGGCGAGCACGGCCATCTTGACCTCCTTGGCCTCGATCTTCTTGCCGAGATATTCGGGCGTGCGGCCGACCATCAGGCCGGCGACGAAGATGGCGATGACGACGAACATCAGGATGCCGTAGAAACCGGCGCCGACGCCGCCGACGATGACTTCGCCGAGTTCCATGTTGATGAGCGGGATCATGCCGCCGAGCGCGGTGAACGAGCCGTGCATGGCGTTGACCGCGCCACAGGACGCAGCCGTGGTGACGATGGCGAAGAGCGACGACAAGACGATGCCGAAGCGGACCTCCTTGCCTTCCATGTTGCCGCCGTCGATGCCGAGCGCCTGGACGAGCGGGTTGCCGGCGGCCTCGGCCCAGTAGGTGAAGGCGACGCCCGCGACGAACAGGATGCCCATGGTGGCGAAGATCGCCCAGCCCTGGCGCTGGTTGCCGACCATGCGGCCGAAGACGTTGGTGAATGCGGCACCGATGGCGAAGATCGACACCATCTGGAGGAAGTTCGAGATCGCGTCGGGGTTTTCGAACGGATGCGCCGAGTTGGCGTTGAAGAAGCCGCCGCCATTGGTGCCGAGCATCTTTATGGCGAGCTGCGAGGCGACAGGCCCGAGCGCGATGGTCTGCTCAGCGCCCTCGACGGTGGTGGCGGTGACGTAGGCGCCGATCGTCTGCGGCACGCCGAGCCAGACATAGGCGAGCGTGAGCACGATACAGAGCGGCAGGAGCACGTAGAGCGTGGCGCGCGTCAGGTCGACCCAGAAATTGCCGATCGACTTGCCCGAGGCGCGGGCGAAGCCGCGGATCAGCGCCATGCCTATGGCGATGCCGGTGGCGGCGGAGACGAAGTTCTGCACCGTCAGGCCGGCCATCTGCACCAGGTAGGACATGGTGCTTTCGCCGCCATAGTTCTGCCAGTTGGTGTTGGTGACGAAGCTGACGGCGGTGTTGAACGACAGCTCCGGCGGGACGGCAGTCATGCCGGCCGGATTGAACGGCAGGTCGCCCTGGAGGCGCTGTAAAAGGTAGAGCAGCAGGAAGCCCGCGACGTTGAAGGCGAGCATGGCCGCGGCATAGCCGGTCCAGTGCTGGTCCTCGCGCTCGCTGGTGCCGGCGAGGCCGTAGAGCAGGCGCTCGACCGGGCCAAGGACAGTGGTGAGGAAGGTGCGCTCGCCGCTGAAGACGCGGTACATGTAGCCGCCGAGCGGCTTCACGAGCAGAATGATGACCCCGCAGAAGACGAGGATCTGTAGCCAGCCATTGATGGTCATGAGAAAAGCTTTCCGAACATGCGCGGGACGGTCTTCAGAACCGTTCGGGGCGGATGAGCGCGTAGGTCAGGTAGGCGAGCAGGAACACGGTCACGCCGCCGCCGAGAATGTAGTCGAACAACATCGAACGCTCCCTCAGAGGATGTCGCAGGCTTTGACGTAGGCGAAGCACATGGCGAAGAAGAAGACGCCTATGGCGAGTACGAAGATGTCCATCTCCGTGGTCCTTTCCTGAAATCGTCCCGGCAGGCGGGCGTTGGATCGATGCACGACACGGCGACGCCAGCGATGCGGGCGTCGTCGGCAGAACTGTCGATGTCAGGGAGGAATCTGGGGCCGAACCGCATTAAGGTTCGAGAGAGCGGCGCCCTGAAAGAAATAGGAATTGCATAAAGAAAACGGCCCTCGGGCGGATGCCGGAGGGCCGTCTTGTCGTCAGGTTCGGAACCGCCGCGTCAGCCGCGGCAGATCGGCAGGGATCAGGCCAGGCCTTCGGCGCGCAGCGCCTTCTGCACGGCCGGGCGGGCCGCCACGGTGCCGAGATAGCGCTGGATGTTGGCGAAGGACGAAAGGTCGATGCCGACATGCCGGGCCCAGCCGAGAATCGTCCAGAGGTAGGCATCGGCAGCGGTGAACACGTCGCCCATCAGATAGGCGCGGCCTTCGAGCTTGCCGTCGACATAGGCGAGGCGCCTGGCGAGCAGCTCGCGGTTGATCTCCTTGGTCGCCTCGGGCGTGTTGGGCTTGAAGAAGGCGCCGAAGACCTTGTGCAGCTCGGTGGCGACGAAGGCCAGCCACTGCTGGACGCGATAGCGCGCCATGTCGCCGGCCTTGGGCATCAGGCCGCTCTCGGGTTTCTGGTCGGCGAGGTACTGCACCAGGACCGAGGATTCGGTCATCAGCTCGCCGTCGCCGAGGACCAGCGCCGGCACGTAGCCGTTGGGGTTGGTGGCGAGGAAGTCCTGCTGGGTTTCGGTGGTCTTGGTCTTGCCGTCGACCTTGACGAGTTCGAGGTCGATGCCGGCCTCGTTGGCGACGATGTGCGGGGCCAGCGAGCAGGCGCCGGGCATGTAGAAAAGCTTCATTTCCGAGGGAACTCCAGATGGTGGGGGGCCCTTCCCTCGCACGCGCGGGCGAAGCGGCCAAGACACCAACCTGTGAACACTATGTTTTCACAGGCGAAACACCGCTCAGACAGTGATCGTCCTTAGCTTCTCGGCAATCAGCTGGGCAAGCCGCTCGGCGACCTCTTCCTTGGGCAAATCGGGCCATTCGTCGACGCCGGCCGGGCTCACGATCTTCACGCGGTTGCGGTCGCCGCCCATGACGCCGCCCTCGTGGCTGACATCGTTGGCGACGATGAAGTCGGCGCCCTTCTTGGCCAACTTGGCCTGTGCGTTCTTGAGCACGTCCTGGGTTTCCGCGGCGAAGCCGACGACCAGATAGGGACGCTTGGCGTGGTGGCCGACGCCGGCGAGAATGTCGGGGTTCTCGACCATCTGCAGCGCAGGCGGCCCCTCGCCCGCCACCTTCTTGATCTTCTCGCCGGCGGAAGCGGCGGCGCGCCAGTCGGCGACTGCGGCGACGAAGACGGCGGCATCGGCCGGCAGCAGCTGTTCGACGGCATCGCGCATCTCGCGCGCGCTCTCGACATGCACGGTCTTCACCCCGGCGGGATCGGCAATGGTGACCGGGCCGGAGACGAGCCGCACGTCGGCGCCGAGCCGGGCGAGCGAGGCGGCGAGCGCGTGGCCCTGCTTGCCCGAGGAGCGGTTGGCGATATAGCGCACGGGGTCGATGGGCTCGTGCGTCGGTCCGGAGGTGATGATGATCTTGCGACCCGACAGCGGCTTGGGCCGGGCGTCGAGCAGCTCCTCGACGGCACCGACGATCTGCAGCGGCTCGGCCATGCGGCCTTCGCCGGCCTCGTTGCTCTCGGCCATCTCGCCCTTCATCGGGCCGATGAAATGGACGCCATCCTTTTCGAGGGTGGCGCGGTTGCGGCGCGTCGCCGGATGCGACCACATCTTCGGGTTCATGGCCGGCGCGAACAGCACCTTCTTGTCGGTGGCGAGCAGCACGGCGGAAGCGAGGTCGGAGGCGTGGCCGTTGGCGAGCTTGGCCATCAGGTCGGCGGTGGCGGGCGCGACCACGATCAGGTCGGCCTCGCGCGCCAGCCTGATGTGGCCGACGTCCTGCTCGTCCTGGCGGTCGAAGAGATCGGTGAAGACGTGGTCGGCGGTGAGCGCGCCGACCGACAGCGGCGTGATGAACTCCTGGGCGGCAGACGTCATGATCGCCCGCACCGAGGCGCCGCGCTCGCGCAGGCGGCGGATCAGGTCGAGCGACTTGTAGGCCGCGATGCCGCCGCCGATGATGAGCAGGATGCGCTTGCCGGAAAGGAACATGCCAGGTCCGCCGTGGTCTCAGGCCGGCTTGAGTGCCGGTTCGATGTCGGTATGGATGAAATCGTCGCCTTTGAAAAGCAAAGGGACTTTTCGGGTCTTGGCGAGTGCGTAGGCGAAGCAGTCGCCGAAGTTGAGATTGGCCGGATGCGCCGAACCTCGGCCAAAGCGGCGATGCGCGGCAACCGCGGCGTCGGCAAGATCGCGATCGAAGGCGACGATGTCGAACTGCAGGGCCTGCGCAAGCCGCTGCAGCCGGGACAACCCATCCGATCCGAGCTTGTTCGACACGACGATTCCCGTCTCGGCCCATGTCGGCGCGCATACGAGGACCGGCGAGCCATACATGAGCCGCGCGACATCTGCCGCCTCGGGCTCTGCCGCAAGGAAGGCAAACAAGGCCGAAGTGTCGACGGCGATCATCGGCGATCGGCCTCGTAGAGGTAATCCCAAACCTCGTCCTGCGCCTTTTTGGAATCGATTGGCCGGGCGGGCTTGCGGGACAGGCTCATGATCTCGTCGAAAGAGACATTGAGCAGGCGACGGTTGCCGTTCCTGACATCCCGGGTGATGAGGTCCCGCACCTCCTGCTCCATCGACACGCCGCGTGCGGCGGCGCGGGTGCGCAGTTCCTGCTTCACGTCGTCGTCGAGGTTGCGGATGGTCAGCGTGCCCATGGCATGGCTCCTATCTCACAGAAGATAGCGCCGAAGCGTGATGCATTCAATGACAGCATTGCTAGCAATGCTGTCATGCCACCTCAGAGCAGCTTCCAGGCGATAAAGAGCAGGGTCAGCGCGATCACCCAGAGCGCGATGCGGCCGGAGCGGGTGTGCCGCGCCTCGGCCTTGCCGATGGCGTGGGCGGTGGCCTGGTCGAAGCGCAGGCCATTCTCGGCCATGGCGTCGATCTCGCGCGACAGGCGCTCGGCGCGGGCCGAGAGGTCGGGTGCCTGGCGCGCCAACGAAAGCAGCGCGCCGAGGCCGTCGCGGGCGTCGATCAGCAGGCCGCGCGGGCCGAGATTGCCGGCGATCCAGTGGCCGACCACCGGCTCGGCGGTCTTCCACATGTTGAAGGCGGGATCGAGCGAGCGGGCGACGCCCTCGACCACGACCATGGTCTTCTGCAGCAGCACCAGTTCCGGCCGCGTCTCCATGTCGAACAGCTCGGTGACCTCGAACAAGAGGGTCAGGAGCTTGGCCATGGAGATGGTTTCGGCCGGCTGGCCGTGGATCGGCTCGCCGATGGCGCGGATGGCCTGGGCGAAGGCCGCGACGTCGTGCCTGCGCGGCACGTAGCCGGCCTCGAAATGCACCTCGGCGACGCGGGTATAGTCGCGGGTGATGAAGCCGTAGAGGATCTCGGCGAGGAAACGGCGCTCCTTCTTGCCGAGGCGGCCCGAGATGCCGAGGTCGACGGCGACGATCTCGCCCTTGGCGTCGACGAACATGTTGCCCGGGTGCATGTCGGCATGGAAGAAGCCGTCGCGCAGCGTGTGGCGCAGGAAGGATTGCACCAGCGTCGCGGCAATTGCCTTCAGGTCGTGGTTGGCGGCGCGCAGGCCTTCGATGTCGTTGAGCTTGATGCCGTCGATCCACTCCATGGTGAGCACGTCGCGGCCGGTGCGCTCCCAGTCGATCGACGGCACGCGGAAGCCCGGATCCTCCTTGGTATTCTCGCCGAGTTCGGAATAGGCGGCGGCCTCGAGGCGGAAATCCATCTCGACCTTGGTGGTCTGGGCCAGGGTCTCGGTGACCTGGACCGGGCGCAGGCGGCGGCTCGACGGGATGTAGCGTTCCTGCAGCCTGGCGGCGAGGAAATAGCTTTCGAGATCCTGGAAGAAGCGCTTGCGCACGCCGGGCCGGATGACCTTGACCGCGACCTTGCGGACGCCGTCGGCGGTCGCCACCTCGGCCGGATGGACCTGGGCGATGGAGGCGGCGGCGACCGGCTCGCCGATCCGGACATAGAGGTCCTCGACCTTGCGGCCGAGCGAACCCTCGATGGCGGAAACGGCTTCCGGCATCGGGAAGGTCGCCATGCTGTCCTGAAGCAGTGCCAGGTCGAGCGCGATCTCGTCGCCGACGACGTCTGGACGGGTGGCCAGGAACTGGCCGAGCTTGACGTAGGACGGGCCGAGACGGGCGATGGCGTTGGCAAGGCGGTCGCTGCGCTGCTTGGTGCGGGCGCGGCGACGGGTCAACAGCTTCGCCACCCGCCAGCCGAACCTGGGCAGGCCGTCGAGCTGGTCGCCCGGCAATGCCGCGACCACGCCCTCGCGCACCATGATCCAGCCGGCGCGGGCGAGCCGGAAAGACGCCCCGATACTGCTCATCGTGCGCCGTCCGTCAAAGCTTCCAGCCCGAATGCAGGGCCGCGATGCCGCCGGTATAGTTGCGGAAGGAGACGCGATCGAATCCGGCGCGGGTCATCATCGCGGCAAAATTCTGCTGATTGGGGAATTTGCGGATCGATTCGACCAGATAGGAATAGGGCTCGGCTTCGCCGGTGACGACCTGGCCGATGCGCGGAATGGCGTTGAACGACCAGGCCTCGTAGACGCGGTCGAGCAGCGGCATGTCGACCTCGGAGAACTCGAGGACCATGATGCGGCCGCCCGGCTTGAGCACGCGCCAGGCTTCGGTGAGCGCGACGTCGATGCGCGGCACGTTGCGGATGCCGAAGGCGACCGTGTAGGCGTCGAAGGTCTCGTCGGCGAAGGGCAGTTCCTCGGCATTGGCCTCGACGAAGTCGGCCTGGCCGGCAAGTCCGCGCTTTTCGGCCCGCTCGCGGCCGACGGCCAGCATCGAGCCGTTGATGTCGAGCACGGTGGCGTGCGCGTTGCCGTGCGAGGCATCGATGATGCGGAAGGCGATGTCGCCGGTGCCGCCGGCCACGTCGAGGACCTTCCAGCCGGGGCGACGCGGCGGATTGAGCCAGGCCACCATGCCATCCTTCCAGACCCGGTGCAGGCCGCCCGACATCAGGTCGTTCATCAGGTCGTAGCGGTTGGCGACCTTGTGAAAGACCTCGTTGACCAGGCCCTGCTTCTCGGCCGCGCCGACATTGCGGAAACCATACGAAGTTTCCATGCCGCCGACGGCCGTCGTCCGTTGTTCTGACATTTTCTTGTCCAATCAAATCCGGCGGGACCATAGCCGATCACACCAGCCGGCGCTATTGTCTGAGGCGCGGTTTTCAGCCGCGCCCGCGCCGAGAGGACGAGGAATAACATATGCCATTGAAAGCCGAGCTGCACTGCCACATAGAAGGCGCGGCCGCTCCCGAACTCGTAATCCGCCAGGCGCAGAAATACGGCAAGGATCACTCTCCCTTCATCCAGAACGGCTCTTTCGTGTGGAACGATTTCACCTCGTTCCTCGCCGCCTATGACTTCGCCGCCGACCTGTTCCGCACCGAAGAGGATTATGCCCGGCTTTCCGAGCACTACCTGACCAGCCTCGCCCGCGACGGGGCGATCTATTCCGAGGTATTCACCTCGCCGGACCACGCCATCAAGGCGGGGCTCACGCCCAAGGCCTACACCGACGCGCTGGGCGAAGGCATGGAGCGGGCCAAGGCCAAGACCGGCATCGAGGGCCGCATGATCGTCACCGGCGTGCGCCATGTCGGGGTCGATTCGATCGAGGCGGCGGCGCGTTTTGCCGCCAAATGCGACCATCCGCTGGTGACCGGCTTCGGCGTCGCCGGCGACGAGCGCATGGGCGACTTCGAGGACTATGTTCGCGCCTTCGAGATTGCCCGCGAGGCGGGGCTGGGCATCACCATCCATGCCGGCGAACTCCTGGGCTGGGAAAGCGTTGCGGCCGCGCTCGACCATATCCGCCCCTCGCGCATCGGCCACGGCGTTCGTGCCATCGAGAACCCCGACCTGGTCAGGCGCATCGCCGACGAGGGCATCGTGCTCGAGGTCTGCCCAGGTTCGAACATCGCGCTCAAGGTGTTCGACAGCTTCGCCGAGCATCCCTTCACGCGGCTGCGCAGCGCCGGCTGCAAGGTGACGCTGAACTCGGACGACCCGCCCTATTTCTGGACCAGCCTGAAGCGCGAATACGACATCGCCGCCGAGCATTTCGGCATGGACGAGAAGGCGCTCGCGGCCACGACCCGCACCGCGATCGAGGCGGCGTTCGTCGACCGGAAGACCAAATCGGCCCTGCTGGCCAAACTGGATGGCCAGAAACGCTGATTTCGGCCGACAAAACTGTGGTTCGAGGCAGGCAGGTCGTTGGTAGGCGACGTGCCTGCCGATAGAATGGCGACAATTTCCGAGTTTCCAGGAGCGTAAGCCATGACCGTGACCGTCGTCGACCATCCGCTTGTCCAGCACAAGCTGACCATCATGCGCGACAAGGAAACCTCGACGGCCGGGTTCCGGCGCCTGCTGCGCGAGATCTCGCTGCTGCTCGGCTACGAGGTCACCCGCGACCTCGAGCTGACCACCAAGACCATCGAGACGCCGATCGAGACGATGGAAGCGCCGACGCTAGAGGGCAAGAAGCTGGTGTTCGCCTCGGTGCTGCGCGCCGGCAACGGACTGCTCGAAGGCCTGCTGGACCTCGTGCCGGCCGCGCGCGTCGCCCATGTCGGGCTCTACCGCGACCATGAGACGCTGGAGGCGGTCGAATATTTCTTCAAGGCCCCGAGCGACATCGGCGACCGCCTCGTCATCGTCGTCGACCCGATGCTGGCGACGGCCAATTCGGCGATCGCGGCGATCGACAAGCTCAAGGGCCGCGGCGCGACCAATCTGCGCTTCCTCTGCCTGCTCGCCTCGCCGGAAGGCATCGAGCGTTTCACCAAGGCGCATCCCGACGTACCGGTGTTCACCGCCTCGATCGATCGATCGCTCAACGAGAAGGGCTACATCGTGCCCGGCCTCGGCGATGCCGGCGATCGGATGTACGGCACCAAATAGCCGGCTTAACCGGCTGTTCACCGCCTTTCGCGACGGCGCCCTCGCGGGCCGCCGCCGTTAAAGCCGCGATCACCTTGTGCCGCCTAGGATGACGCCAAAACAAGAGGCGTCACCATGCTGCGTAAACTGATCATATTCGGCGTCGCCGCCGGCACGTCGGCGTCGCTGCCGACGCTGTACGAAAAGAACGGCGGCACGTTCAGGGCGCTGCTGGCGGCTTCATCGGGAAGCGAAACGGCGGTCGAGAAGCCGGTGCAGGTCAACGTGGCGGCCGCATCGACGGGCGCGCGGCGCGTCGTGATCGACCAGGATCTGCGCGGCCATTTCACCGCGACCTTCAAGCTCAACGGGCGCTCCGTCGAGGCCATGGTCGACACCGGGGCGACGGTGGTGGCGATCAACCTCTCGACCGCGCGCAAGGCCGGCGTGAAAGTTGCGGCGGCCGACTTCACCCAGGAGGTCAACACCGCCAACGGCGTCGCCAAGGCCGCGGTGGCGCGCATCGACAGGCTGCAGATCGGCCGCATCAGCGTCGAGGACGTGGCTGCCGTGGTGCTCGAGGACAAGGCGCTGGAGGGCACGCTGATCGGCATGAGCTTCCTGTCGCGGCTGAAGAAATACCAGGTCGAGAACGGCGCGCTGCTGCTGACGCAGTAGGGGCCGGCAAGGTGGCTCGTCCTTCGAGGCCCGCCCTTGCTATCTGGAGCCGACCTGTGGCGTTGTGCGGGCTCGCACCTCAATCCTGCGGCGCGATGCGCCGGACAACCGCCCTGGCGGCGGCGGGCTTCACCTCGCCGATCGCATAGGCGGCAAGCACGGCCGCGGCCGCCGCCTCGGCCTGAGCCTGGCTGCGGGCATGGACTCGTGCCAGCGCCTCCCCCGACCTCACCTCGCAACCGACGGGCAAGAGCCCGATGATGCCGACGGCGTGGTCGACCTTGTCTTGCGGTCGCGTGCGGCCGCCACCGAGGGCGACCACGGCGAGGCCGATATCTCGCGTGGCGATGGCACTGACATGGCCCGCGCGCGGCGCTTTCACCGCAAGCTCGACATCGGCCTCGGGCAGATACTTGCCGGGCTTGGTGACGAAGTCGGCTGGTCCGCCCAGGACGGAGACCATGCGGCCGAAGATGTCGGCGGCGGTGCCGTCGGCGAGCGCGGTGCGCGCCCTGGCCAGGGCCTCGCGCTGCGTGGCGGCACGCCCGGCGGACAAAAGCATCTCGGCGGCAAGCGCCAGCGTAACCTCTTCCAGGCGCGGATCGCGGACGCGGCCGGTGAGGAAATCGACCGCGTTCTGCACTTCGACGGCGTTGCCGGCGGCGGATGCCAGCGGCTGGTTCATGTCGGTGATCAGCGCCGTTGTCGCGAGCCCCGCGCCATTCGCCACCTCGACCAGGCTGGTGGCGAGGGCTGCCGCATCGCGCGTCCTTTCCATGAAGGCGCCGTTGCCGAGCTTGACGTCGAGCACGAGCGAGCCGAGGCCGGCGGCGAGCTTCTTGGACAGGATCGAGGCGGTGATGAGCGGCACCGATTCCACCGTCGCGGTGACGTCTCGCACGCCGTAGAAGCGCTTGTCGGCGGGGGCGAGGTCCGAGGTCTGGCCGATGATGGCGCAGCCGGCCTCGCGCACGGTGCGGCGGAACAGGGCAAGGTCGGGCTGGCTGGCATAGCCCGGGATCGAATCCATCTTGTCGAGCGTGCCGCCGGTGTGGCCGAGGCCGCGGCCCGAGATCATCGGCACATAGGCGCCGCAGGCCGCCACGATGGGCGCGAGCATGAGGGAGACATTGTCGCCGACGCCGCCGGTGGAATGCTTGTCGGTGACCGGCCCGGGCAGGTCGGACCAGTCGAGCACGTCGCCGGAATCGCGCATCGCCGACGTCAGCGCCACCGCCTCGTCGCGGCCCATGCCGTTGAAGAAGACCGCCATGCCGAAGGCGGCGATCTGGCCCTCGGAGACCGCGCCGGAGGTGATGCCGGCTACGAAGGCTTTGATCTCGTCGGCGGTGAGCGCCTTGCCGTCACGCTTGCGGCGGATGATCTCCTGCGGGAGCATCAATTGGCGCTCGCGGACTGGACAGGACGGCGCTCTACGTTGCCCCCCTCTGGCCTGCCGGCCATCTCCCCCACAAGGGGGGAGATCACGCCGTCATCGGCGCCTCGCCCACTCGTCTGCAGCCGAACGGAATTTCCTGGTCGGCCGAAGACCACGCCGGCAGGCCAGAGGGGGGCGCGAAGGAATGCAAGGCTCTCCATTTGCGCCTCGCCCAGTTCACGCATCGAACGAGCCCTTCTCGAAGGCCTTGCGCAGCACCGAGGCGAGGCGCGCCCCGCCGATCGGGGCCATGTCCTTGGTCTCGCCATGCGACAGCTCGGCGCCGGTCATGCCGGCGGCAAGGTTGGTGATGACCGAGCAGGCCAGCACCTTGAGGCCGAGGAAGCGGGCGACGATGACCTCGGGCACGGTCGACATGCCGACCGCATCGGCGCCGAACAGGCGCGCCATGCGGATTTCGGCCGGGGTCTCGAAGGACGGGCCGGAGAACCACATGTAGACACCCTTGTGCAGCTCGATGCCGGCGTCAGCCGCGGCAGCCTCGAAGGCGCGGCGCAGGCCGGCGTCATAGGCCTCGGTCATGCCGACGAAGCGGCGGTCGGTCGGCTCGCCGAACAAAGGGTTGGTGCCGGCGAAATTGATGTGGTCCTCGATCAGCATGATCGATCCGGGCAGCATCTCGGGCCTGAGCGAGCCCGCCGCATTGGTGAGCAGCAGCCGGGTCACTCCGATGCCGGCGAGCGCCTCGATCGCCGGGCGCATCACGGCTGCATCGCCGTGCTCGTAATAATGGGCGCGGCCGGCCATCATGATGATCGGGCGGCCGCCGAACAGGCCGGCGACGATCTCGCCGGCATGGCCGGTCACGCCGCTGCGCGGGAAGCCCGGAAGTTCGGCATAGGGGATGCGGGCGGCGTTCTCGACCTCGTCGACGAGGCTGCCGAGGCCGGAGCCGAGCACCAGCGCGGACGACGGTGCGAGCCCGCCGAGGCTTTCGACGAGACGATCGACGGCTTCCTTCATTTCAGGATCTCCCCCTGGAATCCGTAAGGCAGCATCTGGCCCATGGTCACGGTCTCCACCACGCCGGTTTCGTCGCAAAGATAGAGCTTGGTGTCGGCGCTGGCGAACTCGGCGAGGCGCTGGCGGCAGCCGCCGCAGGGCGTGATGCGGGCCATGCGCTCGGCGACCACGGCGATCTCGGTGATCTTGCCGCCACCGCCCATGACGTAGTGGCCAAGCGCCGTGGTTTCGGCGCACCAGCCTTCCGGATAGGACGCCACCTCGATATTGGCGCCCGTGAAGACCCGGCCGTCCTCGGTCCTCAGCGCCGCGCCCACGGGGAACTTGGAATAGGGCGCGTAAGCCTTGGCCATCGCGGCGGTCGCCGCCTGGAAGAGATCATGAGACATGGCGGAGGCCCGTAGCTGGCTGGATACCCCCACCCCTAACCCCTCCCCACAAGGGGGAGGGGAACAACGAAGCGCAGACGCCAAGTCCCCCTCCCCCTTGTGGGGAGGGGTTAGGGGTGGGGGTAAATTCGACCATGCTCACCGCTCCTTCACGTAGGGCACGCCGCCGGCGCGCGGCGGGATGGCCTTGCCGATGAAGCCGGCGAGCAGGATGACGGTCAGCACATAGGGCAGCGCCTGCATGAACTGCACCGGCACCTTGCCGATGACCGGCAGGGGCGTGCCCTGCAGGCGGATCGACAGCGCGTCGAGGAAGCCGAACAGCAGGCAGGCAAACATGGCCGGCACCGGGCGCCACTTGGCGAAGATCAGGGCGGCAAGGGCGATGTAGCCGCGGCCGGCGGTCATGTCCTTGACGAAGCCGGCGTTCTGGGCGAGCGCCATGTAGGAGCCGGCGAGGCCCGTCAGGATGCCGGTGCAGATGACGGCGCGGTAGCGCAGCCAGGCGACCGAGATGCCCGCGGTGTCGACGGCTGCCGGGTTTTCGCCGACGGCGCGCAGGCGCAGGCCGAAGCGCGTGCGGAACAGCACCCACCAGGTGAACGGCACGGCGAGGAAGGCGACGTAGGTGAGCAGCGAATGCCCCGACAGCAGGCCCGAATAGAGCTGGCCGATGACGGGCACGTCGCGCAGCGCATCGGCGCCCGGCAGGTTGATGGCGCCGAAGCGCGCTTCCGGCTCGAGCGACGGCGTGCGGCCGCCCTGCTGGAACCAGGCCTGGCCGAGGATGATGGTGGAGCCGGCGGCGATGAAGTTGATCGCCACGCCCGAGACGATCTGGTTGCCGCGATGGGTGATCGAGGCGAAGCCGTGGACCAGCGACATGCAGATCGAGACGATGACGGCGACGGAGAGGCCGATCCAGGCGGAATCGAACACGGCGGCGGCGGCGGCGCCGGCAAAGGCGCCGGCGAGCATCTTGCCCTCGAGGCCGATGTCGAAGACGCCGGCGCGTTCGGAATAGAGGCCGGCCAGGCAGGCGAGCAGCAGCGGCACCGACAGGCGGACCGTCGAGTTCAGGACATTGATGAGCGTGTCGATGAATTCCATCTCAGGCACGCTCCCCTTTGGCGGCGGCGATGCCGACGGATCTCGGACTGACGCTGGCGAAGATGCCCTGGATGGCCGGGCGGAACATGTGTTCGAGCGCGCCGGCGAAGAGGATCACCAGGCCCTGGATGATGACGATCATGTCGCGGCTGATGTTGGGCATCTCGAAGGAGAGTTCGGCGCCGCCCTGGTAGAGCATGCCGAACAGGATGGCGGCGGGCACGATGCCGGCGGGATGCGAGCGGCCCATCAGCGCCACCGCGATGCCGACGAAGCCGGCGCCACTGACGAAGTCGAGCGGCACGTTGTGCTGGTCGCCGAGGATGGGGTTGAGCGCCATCATGCCGGCGAGCGCACCCGAGATCAGCATGGTGACGATGGTGATGCGGGAGGCCGAGATGCCAGCATAACGCGCCGCCTTCGGGCTGAAGCCCATGGTGCGGATCTCGTAGCCGAGCTTGGTGCGCCAGATCAGCACCCAGACCAGGAAGGCCATGACCAGCGCCAGCAGGAACGAGACGTTGAGCGGCGCCGAGGGGCGGACCTTGAGGCCGAATTCGGCCAGCAGCCAGCCGAGCTTGGGCAACTGCGCGCCCTCGAGGAACTGGCGGGTCTGCGGCGCCATGGCGCCGACCGGCTTCAGCACGTTGACCAGCATGTAGACCATCACCGAGGCGGCGATGAAGTTGAACATGATGGTGGTGATGACGATGTGCGAGCCGCGCTTGGCCTGCAGATAGGCCGGGATCAGCGCCCAGAGCGCACCGACGAGTGCCGAGGCTATGATCGCCAGCGGAAAGGTCAGCCACCACGGCAGCACGCTGTCGAAGGCAAGCGCGACGATGCCGATGCCGAGGCCGGCGATGTAGGCCTGGCCCTCGCCGCCGATGTTAAACAGGCCGCAGTGGAAGGCGACCGCGACCGCAAGGCCGGTGAAGATGAAGTTGGTGGCGTAATAGAGCGTGTAGGCGAGGCCCTGGCCGCTGCCGAAGGCGCCCTCGACGAGGATGACGGCGGCGCGGAACGGATTTTCGCCGACGAGCAGCACGACGAGGCCGGCGACGACGAAGGCGACCAGCAGATTGATCAGCGGGATCAGGCCGTAGTCGGCCCAGGCCGGAAGTTTTGCGTAAGGCGTGCTCATTCGGCGGCCTCCTTGTGTTCGACGCCTGCCATGAGAAGCCCGAGTTCGCCTTCGCCGGCCTCGGGTCCGCGCTCGCCGACGACGCGGCCGGCGAACATCACCAGGATGCGGTCGGACAGCGAGCGGATCTCGTCGAGTTCGACCGACACCAGGAGCACGGCCTTGCCCTGGTCGCGCATGGCGATCAGGCGCTTGTGGATGAACTCGATGGCGCCGACGTCGACGCCGCGCGTCGGCTGGCCGACGACGAGCACGCCGGGGTCCTGCTCGATCTCGCGCGCGAGCACGATCTTCTGCTGGTTGCCGCCGGAGAAATTGGCAGTCTTGAGCCGCGGGTTGGCGGGGCGGATGTCGTATTTGGCGATCTTGTCCTGCGCGTCCTTCTGGATCGCGTCGAGGTTGAGGAACGGACCCTTCAGATATTGCGGCTTGTCGTGATAGCCGAGGATCGAGTTCTCGTTCTCCTCGAAGGCGAGCACCAGGCCGACATGGTGGCGGTCCTCCGGCACATGGGCGAGGCCGCGGTCGCGCAGCTCGGCCGGGTCGGCATTGCCGGTCACCTCGATCGGCTTGCCGTCCAGCAGCACGGTGCCCGACACCGCCTTGCGGATGCCCGAGATCGCCTCCATCAGCTCCGACTGGCCGTTGCCGGCGACGCCGGCAATGCCGACGATCTCGCCGGCGCGGACGTCGAAGGACACGTCGTCGACCATGGTGACGCCGCGCGAATCCTTGACCGTCAGGTTCTTGACCGAGAGCTTGACGTCGCCGGGCCTGGCCTCGCCCTTCTCGACCCGCAACAGCACGCGGCGGCCGACCATCAGCTCGGCCAGTTCCTCGACGGTGGTCTCGCTGGTCTTGCGGGTGGCAACCATGGTGCCCTGGCGCATGACCGAGACGTTGTCGGTGATGGCCATGATCTCGCGCAGCTTGTGGGTGATCAGCACCACCGTCTTGCCCTGGTCCTTGAGCTGCTTGAGGATGCGGAACAGGTGATCGGCCTCGGCCGGGGTGAGCACGCCGGTCGGCTCGTCGAGGATCAGGATCTCGGCGCCGCGATAGAGCGCCTTGAGGATCTCGACGCGCTGCTGCAGGCCGACGGGCAGTTCCTCGATGATGGCATCGGGATCGACCTCGAGGCCGTATTCCTGCTCCAGCCGGCGCAGTTCCGAGCGCGCCTTGGAAATCGACTTGTTGAGCAGGGCCTCGCCTTCGGCGCCGAGGATGACGTTTTCCAGCACCGAGAAATTCTCGACCAGCATGAAGTGCTGGTGGACCATGCCGATGCCGGCGGCGATGGCGTCGTTCGGCGTCTTGATGGCGGTCGGCTTGCCGTTGACGCGGATCTCGCCGCTGTCGGCCTGGTAGAAGCCGTAGAGGATCGACATCAGCGTCGACTTGCCGGCGCCATTCTCGCCGATGATGCCGTGGATGGTGCCGCGCGGAACCTCGAGCGCGATGTCGCGGTTGGCGCGCACGGCGCCGAAACTCTTGTTGATGCCGATCAGCTCGATAGCAGCTTCCGCCATACGCCTGTCCCACTCACGTTTCTTATGTTCTTGTTATGGCTTGCCGGAAGAGCTAGCACGCCCACCTGGCCCTGCCAATCGACTAGGGCCTGCGCCCTCGACAAACGGCCGAGCGATGCCCACTTTCGACCAGTTGCCCATGCTGCGGACCGAGGAGAAGAGACCATGACCACGCCCGAGGACCGGCTGACGACGCTCGAAATCCGCAATGCGGAACAGGAGCACATGATCGAGGAGCTTTCCGGCCAGATCGCCGAGCAGTGGACGGTCATCGACCGCATGCAGAAGAAGCTCGACGCGCTGACCGAGCGTTTCCTCGCCCTCGAAGAAAGCGCCGCGCCCGACACGCCGGTGACCAAGCCTCCGCACTGGTAGCCGATCGGCTATAAAAAACGCCGCCGGACCAGGCCCGGCGGCGCATTTCATTCACCCAGCGCTCAATAGGGGCACTTGTCGTCCGAGGTGTAGTCGTGGACCTGGATGGTGCCGGCGATGATGTCGGCCTTGGCCTTCTCGACGGCGGCCTTCATGTCGTCGGTGACGAGCGACTTGTTGTTGTCGTCGAGCGCGTAGTCGACGCCGCCCTCCTTGAGGCCGAGATTGTTCACGCCGCCGGTGAACTTGTCGTTCTTGGCGTCCATGAAGGCGTTGTAGACGGCCGTGTCGACGCGCTTGAGCATCGAGGTCAGCACCTTGCCCGGGTGCAGGCCGTTCTGGTTGGAATCGACGCCGATGCCGAGCTTGCCGGCATCGGCCGCAGCCTGGAGCACGCCCACGCCGGTGCCGCCGGCCGCGGCGTAGATCACGTCGGCGCCCTGCGAGATCTGGGTCTTGGCGATCTCGCCGCCCTTGGTCGGGTCGTTCCAGGCGGCCGGCGTGTCGCCGGTCATGTTCTGGATGACTTCGGTCGCACCGGCCGCCTTGGCGCCGCCGACATAGCCGCAGCCGAACTTGCGGATGAGCGGGATGTCCATGCCGCCGATGAAACCGACCTTCTTGGACTGCGAAGCGTGTGCGGCCATGACGCCGACGAGGTACGAGCCCTCATTCTCCTTGAAGACGACCGAACGGATGTTCGGCTTCTCGACGACCATGTCGATGATGGCGAACTTGATGTCCGGATAGTCGGTCGCGACCTTGTCGAGCGCTTCCGACCAGGCGAAGCCTGCCATGACGATCGGATTGCGGCCGTCCTCGGCGAAGCGGCGGAGCGCCTGCTCGCGCTGCGATGCGTTGGAGACCTCGAACTCGACATAGGCGATGCCGGTCTCGGCCTTGAACTTCTCGGCGCCGTTGAAGGAGGCTTCGTTGAACGACTTGTCGAACTTGCCACCGAGATCGTAGAGCAGCGCCGGCTGAACTTCAGCTGCGAACGCCGGAAGGCACATGGCGGTGGCCGCCAGGAGGCCAAGAACGATACGTTTCATGTGATCCACACCCTGTCGGTTGTCTTTTTCGATCACCGTGCGTGCCGTTCCTCTGGCTGCCGCCCGGCGCATGGCGAGGATCGTGTCCCCCCGCTCATGGCCATATCTTGCACGGGCCAAGGCAAAATTCACGCGGAATCTTGACCTTTTGGAAAAATGCTGTGGCCATCCAAATCCACAGCAAAACCAACGGCTAGCGCTATGCCTGCTGGGGGATGGCGCAGCTCACGCCGGTGCCCTTGAGGCCACAATAGCCGTATGGATTCTTTGCCAGATACTGTTGGTGATCCTCTTCGGCGAAGTAGAACGCGGGCGCCGGCGCGATCTCGGTGGTGATCTTGTCGCGGCCGGCGGACTTGAGCGCCGCCTGGTAGGCATCGCGCGAGGCGACCGCCTCGGCCTGTTGCGCCTCGCCGAAAGTGTAGATCGCCGAGCGATAGGTGGTGCCGACGTCGTTGCCCTGGCGCATGCCCTGGGTCGGATCGTGGGCTTCCCAGAAGATCTTCAGCAACTGGCCGTAGGAGACCTCCCCGGGATCGAACACGACCAGCACCACTTCGGCATGGCCGGTGAGCCCGGTGCAGGTTTCCTGGTAGGTCGGGTTGGGGGTGATGCCGCCGGCATAGCCGACAGCGGTCACCCAGACCCCCGGCGTCTGCCAGAACAGCCGCTCGGCGCCCCAGAAGCAGCCGAGGCCGAACATCGCCCGCTCCGTGCCCTCGGGATAGGGGGCCTTGAGCGGGCGTTTGGAGACATAGTGCTTCGAGGCGGTCGGGATCGGCCGGTCGCGGCCGGGCAGCGCCTCGGCGGGCGCCGGCATCTTGAGCTTCTTGTTCAGCATGTCGCTCAGGAAAAACATGGGCATTCTCCCTTCATCGTTTGCCGATACGGTCGCGGCAGGCGAATGGTTTCAGACCTCGCCGCTGAAACGCCCCGGGCGCCGGCGGTGGCCTACCGCATAGAGCAGGAAGGCGATCGCGGCGAAGATCGCGAAGCCCGGCAGGTCGAGCAGCGGGACGACGACCGCATCCCAGGCCGCGGGGCCGGCCTTGTCGCGCACGAAGCCCTCGGTGGCGGCGAACGTGCTCGGCGAGGCGGTCGACCAGCTGGTATCGAGCGGCGTCATGACCAGCCGGGACACCGCAACGGTCCGCGTCGCGTCGAGCACCGCCATGATGACGGCCACCGAAAGCGCGATCGCCGCAGCGAGACGGAACACGAAGCGGATCATGAGAGGTCCTGAAGTATCGGTTTCGCCATCAGAGATAAGGTGTGCGGGCAGCGCGCGCAATCACGGACAGGGCGAATTGACAGGCAAATGGCCTATGCCGGCTGGCCGGAGCGGCGGCTGAGGACGCGCCAGAGGGTGAAGATGCCGCCGGCGAGCGCGCCGACGATCGTGCCGGCAAGGCCCATGAAGATGACGAAGTAGCCGCAGCCGCCTTCGAAGCAGCTCATGTCGGTTGCCGAGGCATAGATCTGGCCGCCGCCGATCCCCAGCCCGAGGCCGAGGGCACCGCCAACGACGATGCCGAGCAGGACGAGCCCGATGGCAGCCGCGATCGACAACGCCGGCCGCGGCGCGCCCGGGGCAGCGAGGGGCGCCGGCCGATCCTGGCGCTCACGCTTGACGAGCACGATCATCGCGACGCCGACGACGATCTCGCCCAGGCTCCAGGCAAGCGCGGTCAGGCTGAAGGCGAAGTCGGGCGCGGCGAGCACATAGGCCTGCTTGACGACGAGGGCCGCGATGACCGCGCCCTGCCAGAGCGTGAACTGGCGGGCGAACCGTGGCGAGCGCTGGTAGACGAGCCAGAGCAGCCAGAGCCCCCAGCCGATGGTGACGACGCCAACGGCCATCGAACCATAGATGAAGGCGAGCACGGAGCCGGGGAACGCATAGCTCCAGATGCTGGCCAGGCTGCCGTCTATGCCGCGCGCGGCGAGCGCCATGACGATGCAGACCCAGGCCACCGGCAGCCAGCCCAGCATGCTCCTGTCGCCCGCGCCGCCTTCACCGCCCTCTGTGGACATCTCTTTTCTCCCCCGCACGCTTTTCCGCTCCACGGTCAGTCTGCTCACGAGCGTCGCCGCTGGCAAGACAGGGAGCGAAGCCGGCCGTCCGACCGCGCCCCGAACGCGCGACCAGAGCCCGGCCGGCGGACGCGCCCACGGCACCGGCCGCCCTCGTTGCGGCCATGCATTCCCGCCCCATGCCGGCGCAGTGCACCGCATTTTGCCGGCAAGGCCGATTCGCCGGCAAGATTTGCGACGCAGCCGCTTGGCAAGCGGCGCCGGATCGACTAGATGAGCCCCGCAGCGGAACGCAAGCGATCGCGTTCGGCTGCAGGCGAAGGCGTCAGGCAGGTTGACTGCGCCCGATTTGCCGGCCCGAGCGGCCGCAAGCCACGCCCAGGAGATGCACGCACTCCCAACCAGCCCGGCGAAACCGGCCGGCGCAAGGCGCGCGACGCGGAGAGGTGGCCGAGTGGTTGAAGGCGCACGCCTGGAAAGTGTGTATACGGGGAACCGTATCGCGGGTTCGAATCCCGCTCTCTCCGCCAATTTCTTTAAAAGAATCAATAATATCAATAAGCTAAATATCGATTCTTTGTCCAACCCCCGTTTCTACCCACAAATGGTTAGTTTGTAATGCGCGGATGGTGGCGTTATACTATCACCAGCTAAAATTCCCCTCCACCGCACCAAGGGGACTCCCTAGCCAATCGCGTCGTTATGACTCCGGGATCGAGCGCAGCCCAGAGGAGTCGTCGAGTACAAGCAGTGCTAGCGACGATTTTTACTAGACCAGCACTAAGTATGGACATTCCGCCTTGCGGAAAGACCATACTTAGGACTCGCCGCACAAAGAGTGCGTTCTGCAGCACTACAATTGGCCCTTGCGAGAAAAATCGGCGCTCGGAGTCGGCGAACCGGCCAATTGTTGCCATAGGCCCGTCGCGCCCGCCCCTTCCACAGCAGCACACGCGACACTGCAAAGTCATCAGCACAAAGTATGGCTTTAATAATTCGTGATTAATATCACAACAACACCCCAATTTCATTGCGTATATTGACGGCAAATCCCAATCGACATTTGCAAATTTCCATGTTGCAATAACAAATATCGCAACTAAACGGAACATTACAAATATCAACGGGATTTAATCATGAGGACATTCATAAGACGGCAACAGGTAGAACGAATTACGGGACTATGTACTTCAACGATCTACGAGGGGATGCGCCTCGGCTGGTTCCCGAAAGCCATCCAAATGGGTCCACGCGCTGTGGCGTGGGACGTGGACGAAATCACCGAGTGGCAAGAGAGAGCCATCGCTCGGCGCGATAGCACGGCAGCGTAGGGAAAATGGAGATGACCCCGATTGCGAAAACAAAAGTGCCCCTGACCTCCGATCCAGGCGGCGAGATGCGCCGCATGCACGACCGGGACATGCAGCGTCATCGCGAAGCGGAAGCCACGCGCAAACGCGTCCTAGCGGCGTTTCCCGATGCACCCCCGGCGCTCGCAACACTGATGGCTGAAGAACGCTGGCTTGCCGAATGGTTGGCCCGACAAATTGGGAATGGAGAATGACATATGGACAAGGCCGAAAAATACCGCCGCTCAGCCATGATGAACTTCACTCCCGAGGAACTGGCTCAGGCTCGGACAAATTTCGAGCAAAGCGCCAAGCGCTTCCCGGAAGAACACAAGAGGACTGCAGCGCTCATTGAGCAGAAGGGCCTCGCCGTTTCGGCTTTCTCCGACCAGATCGGTTCGAGGATCTGCATTATGTGGGCGACCTCTACCTTCGCGACCGGCAGACCCCCTATGACGGGATAAGCGTAGGTTGTCAGAGTATTCCGCCATTGGTCAGCGTGCTTGGCGTTTCTCCAGCCAGCCTGATGGGCCTGGATGTAGCGCTCCGCTGCATCCTTGAATGTGAGCCGTTTGGCGTCGTCCGCCCGCAGCGCGTCACGCTGAGCCCGTCGCGCCTCAATGGGATCGATCCCATCCGCCACCTGCTTGCGGGCGTCTCGTGCCCTGGCACGAGCCTCTCCGAGTCCAAAAGTCTTGATGTCACCGAGCCCCATATAGCGGGCTTTCCCCGCGAGCATGAACCGGAAGAGCCAAGATTTGGTGACACCGCCCGCCTCGCTGGTACTCTTGGTCACCTGAAGATAAAGACCGCCTCCGTCCCCGTAGACGCCAGGTTGGTCTAACTTCGCGACTTGGACCGCGCTCAGCTTGTTGATAGTTCTTGCCATCGCATTATGACCAACAATTCTACCCACAAAACAATGCTGGATTTTGCTGGAATTTGCTGGAACAGTCCATAACAAAAATTGCGTTAAGACATTGGCCTAAAACGAACAAACCCTACATCTCGGAACTCGGCGGAAGGTTTCGAAACGGACGCTCTCTCCGCCATTAACTTCTTGACCCCATAAACAGCTGATTTTGCGTCACTTCTCCGGAAGCTTGCGAAGTTTGGTGCCTCACGGCGGTGCCCCAAAAAGATTGAACATCGCAGATATCGGCGCTAGCAGAACATATCGGGGCTATACAATGGCGTTGCCTTTGTCTGCGAGGGGAAGACGATGGGGCTATTTCGAGAACTTCGGACGAAACTCGGGCTAAGGAAACGGAAAGTGGATGCGCTCGGGACTCGGGCCAGTTTCCTGCCACTGATCGACAGTTCCATGCCGACCCTTGAGATTGGCCCCTTTTACTCACCGGTGGTCAAGGGGGCTTCTGTTAGCTATTTTGACGTGATTGACCGCGAGGCCATGGTCGCCCGTGCGAAGGCACTCGAACTGGGAGACGTGGACCCTCCCCACATCCACTACGTGTCGCCGTACGGCGATCTGACTATCATCGACCGCACATTCTCGAACGTGGTTAGCTCGCACTGCATCGAACATCAGCCTGACTTGGTTACCCATCTGCAAAATGTAGGAGGCCTGCTCGCCGATGGCGGTCGATACTATGTGCTCGCCCCAGACAAGCGCTACTGCTTCGACCACTTCTTGCCGGAATCACTCTTGAGCGAAGTAATCTGCTCTTACGTTCAGCGAAGGCAAAACCACACCTTTGAGCATTTCATCCGGCACCAAGCGCACACAACCCATAACAACTCGGTTCGACATTGGAACGGAGATCATTCGGACCCTGCGGATGCTGAAGGCAATCACGCTCGTGCCCTGCAGACCGCAAAGAGCTTTCACACACTCGAAGGTTATTTAGATGTTCACGCGTGGCAATTTACGCCGGACTCATTCGCGGCCATTTGCCACGATCTTTACAACCTTGGGCTTTCGCCGTTCGTTGTCACCAAGATACTCCCAACCCAAAGAAATGATCTCGAGTTCGCGGCCATACTCGAAAAGCTGGATTCAGCGCAGCTCGATACTTAGATCGCTTTTCTTCGAATCGCGGAAACGTTCCATCTCCTTGTTTTGACGCAATTCCGGACGGAAAAAGCGCTGCGCTCTTTTCCTGGAATTGCTCAAGGAGGAATTGTTGCACGGGACAAAAGGCGCACGACGACCGCTATCGCGGCGAAGCTGCTATGAAGGACATTTCCATGATTCTCCGTGCCGCCGATGACCGCCACCGCCCTCGAAATCCTCAAGACCGTTTATGGCTATGATGCCTTCCGGGGACCGCAGGCGCGCATCGTCGAGCATGTGATCGCCGGCAACAACGCCTTCGTGCTGATGCCGACAGGCGGCGGCAAGTCGCTGTGCTACCAGATCCCGGCGATCGTCCGGACCGGCATGGGCCTCGTCGTGTCGCCGCTGCTGGCGTTGATGGCCGATCAGGTTGCGGCCCTGCGCCAGGCCGGCGTGCGTGCGGCCGCGCTCAATTCCGACCTTGCGCTCGACGACCGCCGCGCCCTGTGGCGCGACATCCGCACCGGCCAGCTCGACCTGCTTTATGTCGCCCCCGAAACGCTGCTCAGGCCCGATGTGCTGGAGTTGCTGGAGAGCGTGAAGCTGTCGCTGATCGCCATCGACGAGGCGCACTGCCTATCACAGTGGGGGCATGATTTCCGGCCTTCCTATCGCCAGCTCGACGCGGTGGTGGCGCGCTTTGCCGGCACCCCGCGCATGGCGTTGACGGCGACCGCCGACGAGCCGACGCGCGCGGAAATCCTGTCGCATCTCGCCATCGACGAGACTGACGCCTTCATCGCCGGTTTCGACCGCCCCAACATCCGCTACGCGATCGAGGAAAAGGACAATCCGCGCGCCCAGCTCAAGGAGTTCCTCAAGCGCTACGAGGGCGAGAGCGGCATCGTCTACTGCCTTTCGAAACGCCGGACCGAGGAGACCGCGGCCTGGCTGCAGGGCCTCGGCTACGATGCGCTCGCCTATCATGCCGGCATGGACAAGGCGGCGCGCGAGGCCAACCAGATGCGCTTCCAGCATGGCGAGGCGGTCATCATGGTCGCCACCGTCGCCTTCGGCATGGGCTTCGACAAGCCCGACGTGCGCTTTGTCGCCCATATCGACCTGCCCGGCAGCATCGAGGCCTACTACCAGGAGACCGGCCGCGCCGGGCGCGACGGCCTGCCGTCCGATACGCTGATGCTCTACGGCTACGACGACATCGCGCTGCGCAGCCGCTTCATCGAGGAATCGGAGGCGCCCGACCAGCGCAAGCGCATGGAGCGGCAGAAGCTCGACGCGCTTTTGGGACTGGCCGAGACGGCAAGCTGCCGCCGGCAGGCGCTGCTGTCCTATTTCGGCGACCATTGCGAACCGTGCGGCAATTGCGACACCTGTGCCGAGCCGCCAAAGCTCTTTGATGGCGCCATCGCGGCGCAAAAGGCGCTGTCGTGCATCTACCGCACCGGCGAGCGGTTCGGGCAGGCCTACATCGTCGACGTGCTTTTGGGCGTGGAAAACGAGCGCATCGCCCAGTTCGGCCATGACCGCATCTCCACCCATGGCATCGGGAAAGAGCACGACAACCGCACCTGGCGGGCGATCCTGCGCCAGCTGATCGCGCTGCGCCTCATCGACGTCGACCTCGCCGGCCATGGCGGCCTGTCGATCGCGGCCGCCGGCCGCGACTTCCTGCGCGACAAGCCGGAACTGATGCTGCGCCAGCCTGCCCCGCCGCGCGCCAGGCGCGGCAAGGTCGCGCGGAGTGCCGCGCAGTCTGCCGTCTCCGCTGCGGACCACGACCTGTTCCAGGCGCTGCGGCGGAAGCGCACGGAGATCGCACGCCTGCAGAACGTGCCTCCTTACGTGATCTTCCACGACAAGACCCTGATCGAGCTCGCCGCCGCACGACCGGCGTCTCGCGCCGAGATGGCCAACCTGCCCGGCGTCGGCGAGGCCAAGCTCGAACGCTACGGCCCCGCCTTCCTCGCGGTGATCGCCGAGCACGCATGACGAGATGGTGGCGGCGGCGTCAGGCAGCCTTGGGCGGATAGCCGACCTTGTTCACCGGGAAGAGGCAACACCGCGCAGCGTCGCTACGGCCGATCATTGCTTGGCTCGCGACTGGATTTCATAGGCGCGCTCGAATTCGGCATGCGCCTTCTGGATATCCTCGGGCCAGGTCGACTTGATGTAGGACAGCACGGCGATGATGTCCTCGTCCGGCAATGTCCCTTCGAATGCCGGCATCCTGGACTTGTAGTCCTTCAGCTTGGCGCCTTCGGCCAGCCCGAGCTTGGTGATGTCGAACAACAGCTTGTCGGCATGGTGCCAGGTATGGCCGTCCGCGTCGTGCGGCGGGGCCGGCAGGTATCCGTCCTTGTCGGGCGTCTGCCAGTCGGCCTGGCCTTCCAGCTTGGCGCCATGGCAGACGGCGCAGGTGCCGAGATAGACCGCCTTGCCGCGGGCGACGACCTGTGCGTTCCCCGGCTGGAGAAGCCCTCCGGATTTTACGGGAAACAATGCATAGCCCAGCACCGCGGCGGCGAGCACGCCCGCACCCAGAACGACGTATCTTGTCCGCATGGTCCCCACCCTCGCCTGCCAGCCACAGACGCGATGGGCTCATCCTAGCGAGGAGCCCTCATACCCTCAATCGGGCAGGGCTGCGGCCTCTGGACACGCCCAGGTCCCGGCGCTGGCACGGTTCGGCCGCGCGCCGGCTCGTCGCGAGCCGACCGGGCAAAAGTCTTCACGGCCGAAGCGGAACCCAGGCGCCGGCTTCGGTGCGGATCAGGCGTGGCGAGGCAATGGCGCCGTGGATGCGCTCAACCAGCGAAGCGTCGTGCGCGCCGATCGCCTGGCGCCAGCTGTCGCCTTGCAGCATGGCGAAGATGGCCGCCACCGGCCTGATGCCGGCCTTGGCCAACAGCTTCAGCACCGCCAGCATAGAGGTGCCGGAACTTATGACATCGTCGACGACGAGAACCCGCCGGCCTTCGAGCAGCGGCAGCATGCGCGGATCGAGATAGAGCCGCTTGGCGTGTCCGGGGCTGGTGATCGAGCTCATCGGCTCGGACAGGTTCTCGTCGTACCAGAATTTTCTGGACGTCCCGAGCGCCACCATCCTGCCGTGACCGAGGCGCCGGGCCACGCCGTTGGCCAGCGGCAGGCCGAGCGTCGGCACGCCGATGACGACCTCGGGGCCGTAGGCCCGAGCATGGGCGGCCATGGCATCCGACAAGGCATCCTCGACGGCGAAGCTCGCCTGGTTGACGATCATCGAGGCTACGGCGCGGCTGCCGTCGCCCGGCAGGATCCTGATCGGCAGCGCGATCTGGCGCCCGTCGGCCAGCGACGCCGGGTAGAGGTTGCTGAAGCCGTCGGAAGGCGCGGTGTCGAACGTACCCTCGGGAAAAACCGTCTGCCAGAATTCATGCGGAGCGAGTGGCACAATGGGCCTTTCTGATGCAGAAGGGGTACGTGGCGCCGATGGCCCTGGGCGCCGCTGAAAGCAGCGAGGCGGGCCGAACGGAGTTTGCGTGATGACATCGACGGCCGGGCACGACAAGGGCGAAATCGAGATGCTGACGGCGCTGCGCCGCGACATCCACGCCCATCCGGAGCTCGGTTTCGAGGAGGTGCGGACGTCGGGCATCGTGCAGAAGATGCTGACTGACGCCGGCATCGCCATACAGACGGGCCTCGGCAAGACCGGCGTCGTCGGCACGCTGACGGTCGGCGAAGGTTCACGACGCATCGCCCTGCGCGCCGACATGGATGCGCTCGCCATGCCCGAAATGGCCGAGGACCGGTCCTACAAGTCGACCGTCGACGGCAAGATGCACGCCTGCGGCCATGACGGCCACACGGTCATGCTCTTGGGGGCGGCGCGCGAACTCGCCCGTCGCAAGAATTTCTCGGGCACGGTGCACTTCGTCTTCCAGCCGGCCGAGGAAGGCCGCGGCGGCGCCAGGGCGATGATCGCCGACGGTTTCTTCAAGCAGTTTCCGGTCGACGCGGTCTACGGCCTGCACAACATGCCCGGCATCGCGCCAGACAGCATGGCCGTGGTCGCCGGGCCGCAGCTCGCCTCGTCCGACCGCTGGACGGTCACCTTCAAGGGCATCGGCACCCACGGCGCCAAGCCGCATCTCGGCCGCGACGCGCTGACCGCCGCCGGCCAGTTCCTGACCGCGCTGCACACCATCGTCGCGCGCCGCGTCGACCCGCTGCAGCCGGCGGTGGTCAGCGCCTGCGCGATGGAGGCGGGCAGCTTCGAGGCGCTCAACGTCATCCCCGACCTGGTCAGGATCGGCGGCACGTCGCGCGCCTACTCGGCCGCCGTGCGCGACCAGCTGGAGGAAGAGATCGGCGCGCTGGCCGAGGGCTCGGCGCGGCTCTACGGCATCGAGGCGGAGTATCGCTATTTCAGGCAGATGCCGCCCGTGGTGAACGACCGCGATGCGACCCGCCGGGCGCTGGCGGCGGCGCAGGCGGCGCTCGGCGTCGACAAGGTGATGACCGAGTTCCCGCCATCCACCGCCGGCGACGACTTCGCCATGTTCAGCCAGGAGGTGCCGGGCGCCTATGTCTGGCTCGGCAACGGCCCAGCCGTCGATGGCGCCCTGCACCACAACAGCCGCTACGACTTCAACGACGACGCGCTGGCAAGCGGGGTCAGGTTCTGGACGACGCTGGTCGAGCAGGAACTCGCGGCGGCGTAGGCGACGAAGTCGTTCAGCGGCAAGCCTTCAAGGCGGTCGTCCATGAAGGCCACTCAAGCGCTATCGACCCCCACTCCGGTTTGCTGCGCAAACCACCTCTCCCCCATTCGACGGGGGAGAGGAAAGTGGCCGCAGGCTCGGCACCCTTTCCTCTGCCTCACGAAATTGGTGCGCGAGGAACACAGGCTCCGCCAGGTCAGCGACCTGCAAGATTGGCGCTTCCTCTCCCTCACGAAGTGGGGGAGAGGTGGCACGGCGAAGCCGTGACGGAGTGGGGGCCTTCCCTTATGCTACAAGGCGCTACTCCGCCTTCAGCCTGTCATAGAGCAGCTTCAGCACCGCGGCGCTCTCGACCTTCAGCGCCACCGACACGGGCGAGCCGTGCCCCGAAACCGTCAGCGCACCCGCATCACGGGTCGTGCCGGTGTCGACGCCAAGCTTCAGCGTCTCGCAGGTGAACAGCGCCTAGTCGAGCGCCAAAAGCATGACGCAGGGGTCGTGCAGCGGCCGGCTCTCGCCGCCCGTGGTCGACTGGAAATAGGCGTCGATGAGCGCGCCCGAGGCGACCGCCGCCGGCACGCCGGTCTGTTGCAGCATGGCGGTGTCGTCGCGCGTGGCGCGGACCTTGCGGGTGACGTCGAGCGGGATCAGCGTCATGTCGAGGCCTGCGGCGAAGACGATCTCGGCGGCCTCGGGGTCGGCGGCGATGTTGAACTCCGCGCGCGGGCCAATGTTCCCCGGTTCGTAGACCGCGCCGCCCATGGCGATGACGCGGCCGATGCGGCGCGCAGCCTCGGGATGGTCGGTGACGAGACGTGCGATGTTGGTGAGCGGGCCGAGCGCCAGGATGTCGATGGTCCCGACTTCGGCAGCGGTGAGCGTGTCGCGCAGCCAGGTGACGGCGTCGCCGGCTACGGGCAATGCCAGCGCATCGGGGAAGGCCACGCCGCCGAGGCCGTCATTGCCGTGGATGTCGGCGGTGTCGAAGCCTTTTCGCGACAATGGGCCGGCGGCGCCGGCGATCACCGGCACGTCGACGCGGCCTTCGAGCGCCAGGATGCGGCCGGCGTTGCGCGTGGTGGTGGTAATGCCGATGTTGCCGGCGACCGTGGTGATGCCGATGACGTCGAACTCGGCCGACTTCAGCGCCAGAAGGATCGCCACCGCGTCGTCGATGCCGGGATCGGTGTCGATGATCACCTTGCGGGTGGGGGTCTGCTGCATGGCGCGGCCTTTCATGGCAGTCTCAAAATCAAGCCGGTCCCGCTTCGCATCATCGGCTCGGGTGAATCAAGCCGAAATGCTTGCACCAGCGCCTGGGCGAACCGGGCTGGCACAGCGGAAACCGGTTCCGATTCCTAGGGCGATGCATTAGAGGCGAGCCATGACCAAGACAGCCCCCCTGCCCGCCGACCTGCTCATCGACCCAGCCGACGAAATCGTGATCCGGCAGGACCTCGTCCTCGTGGCCCTCGGCAAGCGCGAAGCCGACCGCCTCGTCCGGCTCGGCCGCGTGCTCGACGTGCACACCGGCACCTGGATGGACGATTGCGAGGTGGCGATCTGCGGCCGGCGCATCGCCTATGTCGGCCCCGCCGGCAGCTTCGCGGGCACCGCGCGCGAGACCGTCGACCGCACCCATCTGGCCGCCGTGCCGGGCTTCGGCGAAGTACACAAGCACATCGAAAGCTCGCACCTGACGCCCGAGCATGAGGCGGCGCTGGTCATGCCGCGCGGCAACACCTGGACCTGCGAGGCGAGCCACGAATTCTCCAACGTCAATGGCCCGAACAACCTCGAATTCTGGCTGACGGCGCGCCGCGCCGGCTCGCCGATGAAGATTTTCCCGCTGCCCGGCTCGGCCGTGCCGCCGACGGCCTATGAGGGCGGCGGCGGGTATTTCGGCTATGCCGAGCAGATCGGCTTCCTCGGCGAAAGCACGATGGTCGCCGGCCTCGACGAGGTGATGGACTGGCCGGCCGTGTGGAACCCCGAGAACCCGTCCTACGGCCGGCTGTGGGGCATGATCCAGGCGACCTTCGAGAAGCGCGGCGTGGTCGAGGGTCATGGCGCGGGCCTGCGCGACCTGCCGTCGATCAACGCCTTCGCGGCCGCAGGCCTGTCCTCCGACCACGAGGCATGGACGCCCGAGGAGGCGTGGGACAAGCTGAGGCGCGGCATCTTCGTCGAGATCCGCCCGCATTCGATGCCCGACATCATCAAGGGCCTGCTCGAGCGCGGCCTGCGCGACTGGAGCCAGGTGGCGTTCGCCACCGACGACCGCAGCGCCTCCGACACGCTGAAGATGGGCGCCACCGACCACAATGTCCGCCTCGCCATCGAGAGCGGGCTTGCGCCCGAGACCGCCTACCAGTGCGTGTCGATCAACCCGGCGCGGCACATGCGGCTGACGCCCTTCGTCGGCTCCATCGCACCCGGCCGCTTCGCCGACATGGTGCTGCTCGACAAGGCGGCGACGGTGTCGATTTCAGAGGTCTGGGCCGACGGCGAGCAGGTGTCCGAGGGCAAGAGCTTCACCGGCCACCTGCCGCGCATCGACTGGCCCGACTGGGCGACGAAGACGGTCAATGTCGGCCGCAAGCTGACCGCCCAAGACTTCGCGATATCGGCCGAGCCGGGCCGCGCGACGATGCAGGCGGCACTGCTGCGCCCGTTCCACTGGGACGACAACTTCATCACCACAGAGTTGCCGGTGGCGGATGGCGAAGTGCAGCGCGACACCGAGCGCAACATCACCAAGTTCGCCGTCGTCGACCGCTATTCGGGCAAGGGCCGCGTGGCAAAGATGTTCTGGCTCGGCTGCGGGCCGAAGACCCCCGACACGGCCGTCGGCTGCACGGTGGCGCACGACCAGCACAATATCTGGGTCGTCGGGTCTTCGGACGCGGCGATGGCCGAAGTGGTCAACCGCATCTCGGAAAACCAGGGCGGCTGGGCGCTGGTCACAGGCGGCAAGGTGGTGGCCGACGTGCACTACGAGGTCGGCGGGCTGATGACCAACCGGCCGGCCGAGGCGCTCGATGCCGAGATGGAAAAGCTCTACTTCGAGGCCAACAAGATCGACTGGCTCTACGAGCCGACGTTTTCGCCGCGCTGGTTCCCCGGTTTCCCTGAGCGGCTGCAATTCGCCACGCTGACCTGCGCGCCCTGGCGCTGGGTGCTGGTGGCGCCGACGGATGCGGTGCCCGAGGGGTTCGTGAACGTGCAGACGGGCGAGAGCCACAAGGTGGTCTGGTAGGACGGTACCCTCATGGTGAGCCTGTCGAACCATGGGGGACTTGGCGCCGGTGCTGAAGATCGTGCCTGGCGCCCTCGTGGTTCGACAGGCTCACCATGAGGGCTACTGGAACGGCTTCGCTCAAAGCCCCATTACCTGCACGGCTTCGCCGTGCCACCTCTCCCCACTTCGCGGGCAGGAGCCCGGGTTCTGAGAGGCTGGACCTCAAGATTGGCGATTCCTCTCCCGCAGGCAGGGGGAGAGGTGGTTCGCGCAGCGAACCGGTGAGGGGGTGCTTCTAACGGTGGCCGACCCGAGCGTTCAGCCCTTGTCTTCCGCAAACGCCGCCAGGATCCGCGCCCAGGAGCGGATGCCCTTCCGGAAGCTCGTCAGGTCGTATTTCTCGTTCGGGCTGTGGATGCGGTTGTCGAAGCGGGCGAAGCCGATCAGGAGCGAATCCATGCCGAGCTTTTCCTTGAAGGCCGAGACGATCGGGATCGAGCCGCCGCTGCCGGAGACTGCCGCCTCGCGCTCCCATTCCTCGGTCAGCGCGCCGAGCGCCTTGGTCAGGAAGGCGCCGTCGATGGGCATCACGGTCGCGGCACTTGCGCCGTGGTCGATGAACTCGACCGAGCAGTCGGCAGGGATGCGGGCGCGGACATGGGCGCGGAAAGCGTCGCGGATCTTTTTCGGGTCCTGGCCGGCGACGAGCCGGAACGAGATCTTGGACTGCGCCCTGGCCGGAATGACGGTCTTGAAGCCCTCTTCGGTGTAGCCACCGATGATGCCGTGGATTTCGCAGCTCGGGCGCGCCCAGACCTGTTCGAGCACCGAGCGGCCGTTTTCGCCGGCAGGGATCGACAGGCCGATGTCACCCAAGAAGCCCTTGTCGTCGAAAGGCAGGCGCTGCCACTGCGCCTTGATGGCGTCGGGCAGCTCGGTGACCCCATCGTAGAAACCCTTGACCGCAACGCCGCCGTCGGGCGTGCGCAGGCTGGAGACGATGTCGGACAGCACCTGCAGCGGGTTGCGCGCGGCGTTGCCGTAGATGCCCGAATGCAGGTCGCGGCTGGAGCAGGAGATGACGATCTCCTCCTTCAGCACGCCGCGCAGCATGGTGGTGACGGCGGGCGTCTCGGCGTCCCACATATCGGTGTCGCAGACCAGCACGACATCGGCCTTGAGCTCGGCGCCGGTGCTATCGAGGAAGGGCGGCAGGCTGGGGCTCGAAATCTCCTCCTCGCCCTCGAACAGCACCGACACCTGGATCGGCAGGCTGCCGGTGACGGCCTTCCAGGCACGGCACGCCTCGACGAAGGTCAGGAGCTGGCCCTTGTCGTCGGATGCGCCGCGGGCAACGATGTGGGTCTCGCCGTCGGGCTGCGGTACGAGCCTGGGCTCGAACGGATCGGAGTGCCAGAGATTGAGCGGGTCGACCGGCTGGACGTCGTAGTGGCCGTAGAACAGCACGTGCGGCCCCTGCCCGGTGCGATCGTGGCCGACCACCATCGGGTGGCGCGCGGTCGGGCGCACCGAGGCGTCGAAGCCGAGCTGGCCGAGTTCTTTCGTCAGCCATTCGGCGGCGCGCTTGCAGTCGGCCGCATGGGCCGGATCGGTCGAGACCGAGGGGATGCGGATCAGGTCGAACAGGCGCTCCAGGCTGCCGTCGATGTTGGCGTCGACATTGGCGAGCACCTCTTGGAGGCGGGCAGTGGCTTCCGATCTGTTCATGGCTTTGTCCTTCCCTGTAATCGCCTGACGCCCGCAGCCGCCTAGCCGGCGGCGTCGATGTGGGCCATTTCGGCCTTGAAGCTCTGCGCAACCTGCAGCGCGTCGCGCAGCACCTTCTTGCGTTCGAGGCTCAGCACCTCGCGATCACGCATCAGCCAGTCGCCGCCGACCATGACGTCGCGCACGTCGGTCGGCATGGTGGCGAAGACCAGCGTCGAATAGATGTCGTAGACCGGTTGCTGGCGCGGCGAAGCCAGGCTGACGCGGATGAGGTCGGCCTGCTTGCCCGGTTCGAGCGAGCCGACTTTTGCGTCCAGCCCAAGCACCCTGGCGCCATCGCGCGTGGCCATGCGCACGACGTCGACCGAAGCCATCGGCTTGCGGCTGTGGCCGAGCAGCTTTGCGAACATCGACACCGGCGCGAACTGCGAGAACAGGTCGAGGGTGTTGCCGCTCATCGCACCGTCGGTCGAGATACCCACCGGAATGCCGGCCCTGCGCATCGCCTCGACGGGCGCGATGCCGCGCCCTGCCTTGCCGTTGGAGCGGGCGTTGTGGGCGACGCAGACCTCAGCATGGGCCATGCGCTCGATGTCGGACGCATCGACATGCAGGCAGTGAGCGCAGATCAGGCCCTTGCGCAACAGCCCCACCTTCTCGACCACCTCGACCGGACGCATGCCGTGGGTCTTCTGTGCCCACGCCATCTCCTGGTCGCTTTCGGCGAGATGCATCTGCACGGGCACATCGGGATGATCGTCCGCCCAACGCGCGATGCGCTCCATGACGGCAATGCCGGTGGAATAGGGCGCGTGCGGCGCGATCGAGGGCATGACGCGGCCGTGGCCGGAAAACTCGGCGACCAGCGCCTCGGTCAGCGCGAAACCTTCGTCGGCGTTCTTGTGATCAGGTGGATCGAAATCAGCGATGGTCTGGCCGAGTACGCCACGGATGCCTGACTGGGCAACGACACGGGCGACCTCGGTCTCGAAGTAATACATGTCGGCGACCGAGGTGACGCCGCCCTCGATCAGTTCGAGCACCGCCAGCGCCGTGCCGGCGCGAACGGCCTCGGGCCGCACGAACTTGCGCTCCAACGGCAGGATGTAGCGGTAGAGCCGGTCGTCGACGTCCTCGCCAAGACCGCGGAACAGCGTCATCGCCATGTGGCAATGCGGGTTGACCATGCCGGGCATGACGAGATCGCCGCCGGCATCGACCAGCTCAGCGCCAGCGACGACAGGCGCATCGCCGGAGCCGACGGCGTTGATGACGTCGCCCTCGACATGGACCCAGCCCCTGTCGATGACGGGCATGTCATCGGTGCAGGGCAGGACAGTGGCGTTGGTGATGATCAGGGTCATAGGCCAACCTCCGCGTTCGAGCCCGAGATACCCCCACCCCTGACCCCTCCCCACAAGGGGGAGGGGGATGACTTCGCCGCCAGAGCCGTCGAAGACCAGGTCTGGGCGAAAGCGCCGCCGAACTCCCCTCCCCCTTGTGGGGAGGGGCTAGGGGTGGGGGTGCCCTCGTTAAGCACTCTCTATTCCGGCTTCAGCACGCAGCACTGGTCGGGCACGGGCACCAGCTTGGCCTCGGCGCCCGGCTCCAGCGGTGCCGACAGTGAGCCGTTGGCGATCAGCTGGCCGGCGGCGGTGTCGGCCTGGTACTGGTAGGCGCGGCCGAGATAGGTCCTGAGGCCGAGCGCTGCGGGGATGCCCTCGGCGCCGGCCTCGGTCGACACCGCAAGGCCGTCGGCGCGGGTGGCGAGCACGAAGCTGTCGGCGATCTCGCCGAAGCGTTCCTGCGACAGTTTTAGGCGCGAGCCGCCGGCGGCTTCGGCTGTGACGACAGCACCATCGCGGCCGACGACCTTCATCGGGATCAGGTTCTCGAAGCCGACAAAGCGGGCGACGAAGGCATTCGCCGGGCGCTGGTACAGCGTCTCGGGCGTGTCGAACTGCATGATGCGGCCGGCATTCATGATGGCGACGCGGTCGGAGATCGAGAACGCCTCTTCCTGGTCGTGGGTGACATAGACCGAGGTCGTGCCGTTGGCCCGCTGCAGCTGGCGGATCTCGACGCGCATGTCGACGCGCAGCTTGGCGTCGAGGTTGGACAGCGGCTCGTCGAACATCAAAAGTGGCGGCTCGATGACGAGAGCGCGGGCAAGTGCGACGCGCTGCTTCTGGCCGCCCGAGAGCGCACCGGGCAGGCGGTCGGCGAGCGCGGACAGGCCGACGCGTTCGAGCATCGCCTTGGCGCGCTTGTCGCGCTCAGCCGGGGCCACGCCACGCTGCTTGAGGCCGAAGCCGACATTGTCGAGCACGCTGAGATGCGGGAACAGCGCGTAGTTCTGGAACACCAGGCCGATGTCACGCTTGTAGGCCGGCAATCGGGTCAGGTCCTTGTCGCCGAGCTTGATCGAGCCGGAGGTCGGTTCGAGGAAGCCGGCGATGAGGCGCAGCGTGGTTGTCTTGCCGCAGCCCGAGGCGCCGAGCAGCGAGACGAGCTCGCCTTTGCCGACCGACAGCGACAGGTCCTCCAGCACCTTGGTGGCGCCGTAGTGGGCGGTGAGATTCTGGACTGTGAGTGCCTGGGTCATATGGGTCTACTTCGCAAGGAAGGTGAGGCCGAGCGTGCGCTCGACGATGGCCATGACTGCGACGGTCAGCAGCATCAGCAGCACCGACACCGACGCGATCGTCGGATCGAAGAACTGCTCGACATGGGCGAGGATCTGGATCGGCAGGGTCGAGACGCCGGGTCCGGTGAGGAACAGCGACGTCGACACGTCGTTGATCGAGGTGATGAAGGCCAGGATGAAGGCCGCGATCACGCCGGAGCGGACGTTGGGCAGAACGATGGTGAAGAAGGTCTTCAGCGGTGGGCTGCCGAGGCTGACGGCCGCCTCCTCGATCGAGAAGTCGAAGGAGGCGAGGCTGGCCGAGACGACGCGCACGCAATAGGGCAGCACGAGCAGCATGTGGCCGACCAGCAGCGTCAGGAAGATCGGCGTCTGCATGCCGACCGCCACCGACTTCAGCAGCGAGAAGCCGAGCACGATCTCGGGCACCAGGATCGGCAGCACGAACACCGTCGACAGCCAGGACGGCAGCTTGATGCGGTAGCGGTTGAGCGCGTAGGCCGCCGGGATGCCGACCAGTAGCGCCAGACCCGTCGCCAGGAAGGCGAGTTCGAGGCTGGTGATGATGGTGCGCTTGAAGGCGCTGATCGCGAAGATGTTCTCGAACCAGCGCAGGGAGAAGCCCTGCGGCGGGAAGGTCAGGTAGGTGGTGTCGCTGACCGACGCGCCGAGCACGATGATCAGCGGCCCCATCAGGAAGATGTAGACCAGGACGGCGAACAGGATCAGCAGGGGATTGATACGGCTGGTCATCATGTCGCCATCGGGTTGAGACGCCGCGCGACGCGGCTCATGGCGAGCACGACGGTGACTGTTATCACCACCATGATCGCTGCGATCGTCGAGGCACCGACCCAGTCGAAGGACACCATGGCGCGCTGGTACATCAGCGTGCCCATGACCATCTGGCGCTCGCCGCCGAGCAGCTGCGGCGTGGCGTAGGCGGTGAATGAGCCGGTGAAGACGAGCACGGCGCCGACGATGAGGCCGGGCACGGCGAGCGGCAGGATCACCTGCCGGAACGTCGCCCCCGGCGTGGCACCCAGAGAAGACGAGGCCTGGACGACGTCGTCGGGGATGTTCTCAAGCACGCCGACCAGCGTCAGGATCATCAGCGGCACGAACAGGTAGACCATCGCGACGATGACCGACCCTTGCGTGTAGAGCATCGACAGCGGCTCGCCGATGGCGCCGATGCCGAGGAGGAAATTGTTCAGGATGCCGTTCTTGCCGAGGATGATCAGCCAGGCGAAGGAGCGCACGACGACGCCGGTCAAGAGCGGGAAGACGGCGGCGATGATCAAAAGGCTCTTCAGCTTGGCAGGCGACTTCGACACGACATAGGCGGTCAGGAAGCCGACGACGAGCGAGATGGCGGTGGTCGCCAGCGAAATCTCGATGGTGCGCCAGAGCACGGTGCGGCGGAAGCCACTGTTGAAGAAGGCGAGGTATGGCGCCAGCACACCGCCATCCTCGCCGAAGGTCGTGGCGATGGTGGCGGCCACCGGCAGCATCAGCAACACCACAACCGCCAGCGTAGCGGGCCCGGCGAGCCACCATCCGGCAAAGCGTTTAAGCATGAAGTCCGATCTCTTCCAGTTGCCTCGATCGCGCAGCCTTCCAGCTGCGGTACATGGGAGGCTTGCTAGCCTTCATTGCGCGCTAGCGAAAGGTGCAGAATGGCGCAAAGGCAGATGCAGGCGGAAAATGGAGCGCCCGGCGCCCCGAAATGCATTGATGCGGGGGAAAGCGAATGCCTTCCCCCGTCGTGGTCTTACATGCCGAAGACTTCGTTCCAGCGGTCGACCCACTCGGTCTTGGCCGAATTCATCTTCTCGTAGTCGACCTGCTTGAGCGAGGCGATCATGTCGGCGCCGTAGGTCCAGAGCTTGGCCTGGTCGGGCGTCAGCTCGACGGCCTTGACGACCGGCGCGTCGACACCGTTCGCGGCGGTCTTCTGCTGGACTTCCTTCGACAGCACGAAGTTGATGAACTCATGGGCGAGTTCGACATTGGCCGCGCCCTTGGGGATGTTGATGGTGTTCAGCGTGGCGATCGCCCCGTCCGACAGGTTGGCCCAGGCGGCGGTCGGCACGGCGGCCTGGATCTGGGCCAGCGTGAAGTCCTGCGCGATTGCCGCGGAGATCTCGCCGGTCGAGAACAGGTTCACCAGCTCCGAGCCGGTATTGTAGTTCTTGACCACGTTCGGCTTCAGCTCCTCCACGGCCTTGAAGGCGGCGTCGGCATCGGCGAAGGCATCGACACCGGCATGCGAGCCGGCGACCATGACGGCCATCGGGCCGGCGGTGGTGGTGATGCCCGGCAGCGAAAGCGAGCTCTTGAAGTCTTCCTTCCAGAGGTCGTTCCACGAGGTGACCGGCGCCTTCACCTTGGCGCTGTCGTAGATGACGCCGACGCGGCCGATGGTGTAGGCCGGGCCGTATTCGCCCTGCGGCGCCTTGGCGATGTCGTAGAGGCCTTCGAGGTTCGGGATCTTGGACTTGTCGATCGGCTGGAACAGGCCTTCCTTGATGCCGATCTGCGAATAGGCGTCGGTGAAGTAGGCGACGTCGACGCCCTCGCCGTTGCGGATCTTGATCTTGTTGAGGCGGTCGGCGTTGTTGCCGGTCTCGAACACGATCTCGCAGCCGCATTTCTCCTTGAACGGCTTGATGATGTATTCGTCGAGCTTGTCGCCGTTGAAGCCCCACCAGGAGATGGTCAGCGTCTTGCCCTGTGCGAATGCCGGAGCGGCGGCGAGCACCGCCGCGGCCGAGGCGACGCCCGCTGCGAGAAGGGTGTGAAGTCGGTTCATTTTTAGCCTCTGCTGTTTCGACAGCCCTGCGGGCTCGCGGGCTCGCGGAGGGACGAGAAAGCCTATTTTCACGGTGGCCGGGGTGCAACTCCAAATATGGTGCGACGCACATCATTTGCGGCAGGCGGCGTCCCAATCAGAGAAGCCGACTCACTTTTCCGCGCCGGCCCAATGCCCCCGGCAGGGTGATTCCAACCACAAGGCTACCCAACGGAAAGGTCGTGCGCGCCCCGATTGCGACACGCCGCCTCTGATCCACAACTAATTGTTCGGTCAGGTCCTTCCTCGAGGGAACTTTGGCTGATCCGGGAAGTTTGAGATGAAGGCAAAGAGTCGAAGTGGTGATACACTCGTTATCGACTTCGGCGATGTGAGGGTGCCATGCAAACACGCGATACCGACGTCTTCAACCTGTTCTCGGAAATCTACAGCAGTCAGACGACCGAGGAGATGAGCTTGCAGCAATATCTCCTCGCTTGCCGCGACCAGCCATCCATGTATGCGACGGCTGCCGAGCGCATGGTGGATGCGATAGGCGAACCCAAGCTGGTCGACACCAGCGTGGACCCACGGCTGGGGCGCATATTCGCCAACAGGACCATCAAGATCTATCCGGCCTTCCCCGAATTCTACGGCATGGAAGACACCATCGAACGCATCGTCGGTTACTTCCGCTACGCCGCGCAGGGGCTCGAGGAGCGCAAGCAGATCCTCTACCTGCTCGGCCCCGTCGGCGGCGGCAAGTCGTCGCTCGCCGAGCGGCTGAAGAAGCTGATGGAAGAGCGGCCGATCTACACGCTGAAGGTCAACGGCCAGATCAGCCCGATCTTCGAATCGCCGCTCGGCCTGTTTCACCCCGAGCGCATGGCCGACCTGCTCGAAGACAAGTACGGCATCGCCAAGCGCCGGCTCAACGGGCTGATCTCGCCCTGGGCGGCCAAGCGGCTGGAGGAGATCGGCGGCGACGTCTCCAAGTTCAGCGTGGTCAGGCTGATGCCGTCGCGGCTGCGCCAGATCTGCATCGCCAAGACCGAACCCGGCGACGAGAACAATCAGGACGTGTCGGCGCTCGTCGGCAAGGTCGACATCCGCAAGCTGGAGAATTTCAGCCAGTCGGACCCCGACGCCTACTCCTTCACCGGCGGCCTCAACCGCACGACGCAGGGGCTGCTCGAATTCGTCGAGATGTTCAAGGCGCCGATCAAGGTGCTGCACCCGCTGCTGACGGCGACCCAGGAGGGCAACTACAACGGCACCGAAAGCTTCGGCGCCTTCCCCTACCAGGGCATCGTGCTGGCGCACTCGAACGAGTCGGAATGGCTGCAGTTCAAGAGCAACCGCAACAACGAGGCGTTCCTCGACCGCATCCTGGTGGTCAAGGTGCCCTATTGCCTGCGCGTCACCGAGGAGCGGCAGATCTACGAGAAGCTGTTGCGCGAGAGCGAGCTGGTCAACAACCCCTGCGCCCCGGAAGTGCTCGACATCCTCAGCCGCTTCACCGTCTCGACGCGCCTTACCGAGCACGAGAATTCGCCGCTCTACACCAAGATGCGCGTCTATGACGGCGAGAACCTGAAGGACGTCGACCCCAAGGCCAAGTCGATGCAGGAATATCGCGACGCCGCCGGCGTCGACGAAGGCATGACCGGCATCAGCACCCGTTTCGCCTTCAAGGTGCTGTCGGAGACCTTCAACTACGACACCAAGGAGATCGCGGCAGACCCCGTGCACCTGATGTATGTGATGGAACAGGCGATCAAGCGCGAGCAGTTCCCCAACGAGATCGAACAGTCCTATCTCGACTTCATCAAGTCGGAACTGGCGACGCGCTATGCCGAGTTCATCGGCCACGAGATCCAGAAGGCCTATCTCGAATCCTACAGCGAATACGGCCAGAACCTGTTCGACCGCTACATCGCCTATGCCGACGCCTGGATCGAGGACCAGGACTACAAGGATCCCGACACCGGCCAGATCCTCAACCGCGGCATCCTCGATTCCGAGCTGTCGCAGATCGAGAAGCCAGCCGGCATCGCCAATCCGAAGGACTTCCGCAACGAGGTGGTCAAGTTCACGCTCAGGGCACGCGCCAAGAACAATGGCCGCAACCCGTCCTGGACCAGCTACGAGAAGCTGCGCGAGGTGATCGAGAAGCGCATGTTCGGCCAGGTCGAGGATCTCCTGCCGGTGATCAGCTTCGGCGCCAAGCGCGACAGCACGACCGAGAAGCAGCATGCCGAATTCGTCCAGCGCATGACCGAGCGCGGCTACACGCAGCGCCAGGTGCGCCGGCTGGTCGACTGGTACATGCGCGTCAACAAGGCGGGCTGAGCGAGCGAGGAGACGGGGATCCCAAATGCCGAATTTCATCGATCGGCGCCTCAATCCCAAGGACAAGAGCCTCGGCAACAGGCAGCGTTTCCTGAGACGTGCCAGGGACGAACTGAAACGGGCGATCAACGAACGGGTGAAGTCCGGCAAGATCACCACAGCCGATTCCGACCAGACGATCAGGATCCCGACGAAGGGGATCGGCGAGCCGACCTTCCAGCGCGCTCCGCACACCGGAAGGCGCGAGGAGGTGCTGCCGGGCAACAAGGTGTTCGGCACCGGCGACCGCATCCCGAGGCCGGCCGCCGGCAGCGGCAAGGGCTCGGAGCCGTCCGCCTCCGGCGAGGGCGAGGACGATTTCCAGTTCGTGCTCACCCGCGAGGAGGTGCTCGACCTGTTCTTCGAGGATCTCGAACTGCCGGACCTGGTGAAGCTCAACCTCAAGGAAGTGGTGACGTTCCGGCCCCGCCGCGCCGGCTATACGGTGAGCGGCAACCCGACCAGCATCGCTGTGGCACGCACCATGTTCAACAGCTTCGGCCGGCGCATCGCGCTGCGGCGTCCGAAGCAGGAAGAACTCGACGAGGTCGCCGAGGAGATCAGGAAACTCGAGGAGGACAAGCGGCCCAATGCGGCCACCTTGCAACGCCTGGAGGAACTGCGCGAGAAGCTTGCCACGCTGGTGCGCCGGCGCAGCTTCATCCCCTATGTCGATCCCATCGACATCCGCTTCAAGCGCTTCGAGCCGCAGCCGGTCCCCAACGCCAATGCGGTCATGTTCTGCCTGATGGACGTGTCGGGCTCGATGGGCGAGCGCGAGAAGGACCTCGCCAAGCGCTTCTTCGTGCTGCTGCACCTGTTCCTCAAGCGGCGCTACGAGAAGACCGACATCGTCTTCATCCGCCACACCCACGAGGCCTCGGAGGTCGACGAGGACACGTTCTTCTACAGCACCCAGAGCGGCGGCACGGTGGTGTCGACCGCGCTGGAGGAGATGCTGCGCGTCATCCGCGAGCGCTATCCCAGCAACGAATGGAACATCTACGCCGCCCAGGCATCGGACGGCGACAACATCCCCAACGACTCCGACAAATGCGTGTCGCTGCTCAACGACACGCTGATGAAGCTCTGCCAGTACTACGCCTATGTCGAGATCATCGACGAGCGCGAAAGCGAGATGTTCCGCCATGCCGACAACGGCACTTCGCTGTGGAACGCCTACCGCACGGTGAGCGAGGACTGGCCCAATTTCGAGATGACGCGCATCGCCAAGCCGTCCGACATCTATCCCGTCTTTCACGAACTGTTCGCCAAGCAGCCGCCATCCGGCAAGCGCAGTTGAGGATGCAAGTTGGAAAAGCGCCCGAAGACCTCGCCGCTTCTTTTCACCGGTTCCGACTGGAGTTTTTCGGACCTCTCCCGCGTCTATGACGCGATCAGGCAGATCGCCGTCGACGAGTTGCGCCTCGACTTCTACCCCAACCAGATCGAGGTCATCTCATCCGAGCAGATGCTCGACGCCTATTCGTCGATCGGCATGCCGCTGATGTATCAGCACTGGTCGTTCGGCAAGCACTTCGTCCACGAGTCGAACCTCTACCGGAGGGGACGGATGGGGCTCGCCTACGAGCTGGTGATCAATTCCAATCCATGCATCACCTACCTGATGGAAGAGAACACCATGGCGCTGCAGGCGCTGGTGATCGCGCATGCTTCCTTCGGCCACAATCACTTCTTCAAGAACAACTACCTGTTCCAGCAATGGACCGATGCGGGCGCCATCCTTGCCTATATGGAGTTCGCCAAGAGTTACATCGCCCGCTGCGAGGAGCGCCATGGCCCGGCCGCCGTGGAATCGGTGCTGGACGCGGCCCACTCGCTGATGCCGCAGGCGGTGTTCCGCTATCGCCGCCGGCCGCGGCTCTCGGTCGAGAAGGAGCAGGCGCGCATCCGCGAACGGCTCGAGCACGAGGAGCGCACCTTCAGCGACCTGTGGCGGACCCTGCCCGCCACGGCGGAGGCGAGCGCGCCGAAGGAGCCCGAGGCCGATCCCACCGAACGGCAGCAGGCGATCGAATATCCGGAAGAGAACCTGCTCTACTTCCTGGAGAAGTACAGCCCCGTCCTGAAGCCCTGGCAGCGCGAGATCCTGCGCATCGTCCGCGTGATCGCCCAGTATTTCTATCCGCAGCGGCAGACCAAGGTGATGAACGAGGGCTGCGCCACCTTCGTGCACTACACCATCATGAACAGCCTCTACGACAAGGGCCGCATCAGCGAAGGCACCATGCTCGAGGTTCTGCAGAACCACTCCAACGTCGTGTTCCAGCCGGGCTTCGACGATCCGCGCTACGGCGGCCTGAACCCCTATACGCTGGGCTTCAACATGATGCGCGACATCCAGCGGATCTGCACCGACCCGACCGCCGAGGACCGCGACTGGTTCCCCGACTTCGCCGGCAATGGCGACTGGTGCGGGACGCTGCTCGACGCCTGGGCGAGCCATCGCGACGAGTCCTTCATCCGCCAGTTCCTGAGCCCGGCGCTGATCCGCGACATGCGGCTGTTCTCGCTGCGCGAGGAAGCTTCCGACCCCTATTACGAGGTGACCGCGATCCACGACGAGCGCGGCTACGAGCGGGTGCGTTCGCGACTGGCCGACAGCTACGACGTCGGCATGACGCAGCCCGACATCCAGGCAGTGGACGCCGACCTCAAGGGCGACCGCAAGCTGCGGCTCAGGCACACCGTCCACAATGGCGGCACGCTGGTGGAGCAGAGCCGCGACGCCACGCTGCGCTACGTCCAGCGGCTCTGGGGACACGAGGTGAGCCTTCTCGGCGTCGACGCCCAGACCGACAACACGCTCTACGAGGTTTCGAGCAAGGACCTCGCCGACAAGACCTGAGCTCCCCCTCCTATCCGACTAAGCCAGCGCCGCCTTCATCGCCCGGACGATTGCGGCATCGGTGCGCTTCGGGCGCGGCGATACGAAACCGAGCTCCAGCGCCTTTCCGCCGACGGCTTCGGCAGCCACCGAGCAGGACGAATGGATCTGGCGGAAGGGCAGCCGCGCCCTGATCGCGCCAAGCGTTTCGAAATTGACGCCCGACCCCGGCATGATGGCGATGCGGTCGCCGGCATGGGCAAAGCAGGCTTGAAGCGCGTCGACCCCCTTCAGCGCCGTCGTCTCGCCGCCCGAGGTGAGGATGCGTTCGAAGCCCAGGTCGACGGCAAGGTCGATGGCTGGGGCGAAATCGGGACCGGCGAGATCGAAGGCGCGGTGGAGGGTCATGCCGAGCCCTTTGGCACGGCCCGTCAGGCGCGCGAGCACGTCGCGGTCGAGGCTGCCATCGGGGCGGTTGGCGCCGAGCACCACGCCCGCAAGGCCCGCAGCACGCACGGCATCGATGTCGGCCAGCAGGGCTGCCATATCGCCCTCGCCATAGACGAAGTCGCCGGGCCGCGAGCGGATCATGGCGTAGACCGGGATCGGCGCCTTGGCGGCCAGCGCCATCAGTCCGGCGGACGGGGTCAGGCCACCGGTTTCGAGTGCGGCGCAAAGCTCGATGCGGTCGGCGCCGCCCGCGATCGCCGCTGCAAGGCCCTCGGGGCTGTCGACGCAGACTTCGAGCAGGATGGTCTCAGGCATCGGCGCTTCAGACCTGGGCGTTTCAAACATGGGCGCTTCAGACATGGGCGATCTCCTGGAGGCCGAGGGCGGCGGCGCCGATCAGGCCGGGTTCGGTGGTCAGCGCCGCCTTGACCACCAGCGGGCCGGCGGCGCGGCGAAGGGTGCGGCCGCGGACCTCGCGGTCGAGCGCGTCGATCAGTTCGGGCACGTTGGAGAGGCCCCCGCCCACCGGCACGACCGACGAGCCGATGATGTTGAGCGTCAGCGCCAGCGGCACGCTGACCAGTTCGAGATAGATGTCGATGGTGCGGCTGGCGCTGGCCTCGCCGCCGCGCCAGCGGTCGATGACCTCGGTGCTCGACAGGACTTCGCCGCAGAGCAGCTTGTGCAGCTTCTCCATGCCGCGCGCGCCGCCGATGGTGTCGACGCAGCCCGACTGGCCGCAGCCGCAGGCGAAATGCGGCACCTCGACCGGCGGCTGGCCGACGCGCGTCTGCAGCGCCTTGCCGTGGCCCCACTCGCCGGCATAGCCGCCGGCGCCGGCGACGATGCGCCCGTCGATGACCAGCCCGCCGCCGACGCCGGTGCCGAGGATGACGCCGAAGACGTTGCGGTGGCCCCTGCCGGCGCCGCTGGTCGCCTCGGCGAGCGCGAAGCAGTCGGCATCGTTGGCGATCCACACAGGAAGGCCGATGACGCGTTCGAGATCGGCGGCGATGAGACGGCCGTCGACGCAAGGGATGTTGGCGCATTTCAGACTGCCGGAGGCGGGATCGACCACGCCGGCGATCGAGATCGAGACGCCCCTGGAGCGGCCCTCGCCCGAGGCGACGCGCCCAGCGATGACGGCGGCGAAGGCGTCGAAATCGTCGAGCGGCGTCGCCACCCGGTCGATGATCTCGATTTCGCCGGCCGAGCGGGCGCGGGCGCTTTTTATCGTTGAACCGCCAATATCGAAGCAGGTAATCATCAAATCAGTTCCCGACTGGAATTCTGCGGCGCAATGCCGGCCCAAGACGCTTAGCAAAGGCAGCAATGGACAGTACGCGCAAACGACGCACCTCGCCGACCATCGCCGATGTCGCCGAGCTGGCCGGCGTGTCGCGCGCCATCGCCTCGCGGGCGCTGTCGAGCGAAAGCCGCCCGGTCTCGGCCGACAAGCGTGCGCGTGTGCTTGAAGCAGCAGAGAAGCTCGGCTTCAAGCCCAATCTCCTGGCGCGCAGCCTGACCACCAAGACGGTCAACCTGATCGCGGTCATCGTCAACCACATCCACGACTTCTCCGACCTCGACCTGTTCGACCTCCTGATCGGCGAGATCCAGTCGATCGGCAAGCAGGTCATCTTCCTGCGCGTCGGCTCGGTCGAGCGCATCGAGGAGTTCCTGCGCAACGGCGTCGCCTACCATGTCGACGCGGCACTGGTGTTCTCCGACTTCGCCGACGCGGCAAGCGTGCGCAAGATGTTCCGCAGCGACGACGTCTTGATGCTCAATGGCATGCATGACGGCTCCTCGCCCTCCGTGGTGCCCGACGAGGCCATCGGCATCGCCGAGGCCGTGGCGGATGCCGCCGGCAAGGGGGTTGCGACCGCCGCCCTCGTCACCGGCCGCGTGTCCTCGCCGGTCGAGCAGAGCCGCATCGCCGCCTACAAGGCCGAGATGGCGCGCCACGGCATCAGGCTCGTTGCCGAACTGCGCGGCGACTATTCCTACGCCAGCGGCAGGCAGATAGCCCAGTCGGGCGACTGGACGAGCGTGGACGCCGTGTTCTGCACGTCGGACGCCATGGCCATGGGCGTGATGGACGTTCATCGCGACGCGTTCCCGCAAAACCGGCCCGGACGCTTCAGGCTCTATGGCTTCGACAACCTGTCGCTGACCGATTTCGAAGCCTATCCGATCTCGTCCATCGGCTACGACAAGAACGCCTATGTCGGCGAGATCCTGCGCTTCCTCAGCCGTCCCGGCGAGTTCGTCGACGGCAAGGCCGAGGTGACGGTGCCGACCTTCTTCGTACCACGCGCGACGTCGTAGGACGGATAGAGAGATTGATTGCCCCTCACCCTTACCCTCTCCCCGTGAAGGACGGGGAGAGGGAGGCGTCAGCGTTGCGGCTGTCTTCGGTGGTGCCGGCGTTCCGGCCAGCTTCCTTCTCCCCGTCGTTACGGGGAGAAGGTCCGGCAGGGGATGAGGGGCAGCAGAGCCCCATCAGATTTTACCAGAGCGGGGTCAGGGCCGGCGGGTTGGCGGTCTCGCCCCACCACTTCTTGTAGTTCGCCTCATAGGCGCCGCTCTGGATGTAGTCCGACACGAACATGTCGATCCAGCGCACGAAGCCCTCGTCGCCCTTGGCGACCGCAATGCCGATCGGGTCGTTGGAGTAGAGGCCGGCAAGCGTCACCAGGTTGTCGTTCTTGGTGGCGAGATAGTCGAGCAGCGAGGAATCCTCGATTGCCGCGTCGACGCGCTTCTGCTGCAGCAGCAGCACGCCCTCGGGCGCGAAGGTGTCGGTGTAGACGAGTTCAGCCTGAGGAGCGGCCTTCTTGATGAAGGTCTCGCCGGTCGAGCCGCGGCCGACGACGATCTTCTTGCCGGCGAGGTCTTCCATCTTGGTGATGCCGGCGTCCTTCTGGACGATGATGCGCAGGCCGGCGCGGTTGTAGGGGATCGAGAAATCCACCGACTTGGCGCGCTCGAGCGTTGCCGAGGTGTTGGCAACCGCAATGTCGATCTGGCCCGAGACAAGCATCGAGATGCGGGCGTCGCCCGACACGTCGACGAACTCGACCGGCACGCCGAGCTTCTCGGCGAGCATGGTGGCAACGTCGACGTCATAGCCGACCGGGTTGTTCTGGGCATCGCGGAAGCCGATCGGCTCGCCGCCGAGCGACACGCCGATGCGGACGGTGCCGCGCTCGCGGATCTCGTCGATCTTGCCGGCCTGGGCCGCGCCCGTGGCCGCCAGGCCGATGGCAAGGGCAACGCCCGCCAGTTTGGCAATCAGGTTCTTCATGTTTCCTCTCCCTTTGAGTTTTAGGACGTGAACGGTTCGGCGAAGCGGTGTTCCGGTTCCTGCAGGCTTTCGTCCCAGTACCAGTAGCGGATCTGTTCTTCGCAATTCAGGCTGACGACCTTGTGGTTGCCCTTCGCGTCGAGCGCATGGATGACGACGCCGGCGAGGAAGCCCTGCTCGAGCTCGAGCAGTTCCTCGACGGCGAGCGCGATCGCCTGTTCCAGCGTGTGGCCGAGGCGCATGGCGAGCACGATGGTGCGCGCGGTGCCGCAGCGCATGGTCATCTCGCCGGTGTGGGTGCAGGCGGCGGCGCCGAAGCGGCTGTCGGCATAGAAGCCGGCGCCGGGGATCGGCGAGTCGCCCAGGCGGCCGGGATATTTCCACGCCCAGCCCGATGTCGAGGTGACGACGTTGAGACCGGCGGCGCTGTCCTTGGACAAGAAGACCGTAGTGTCGCGCACGCGCTCGGGATCGGTGATGGTGCGGCTGAGCGGCGCCAGCGGAATGTCGGGGAACTTTGCCAGCTCTTCCGGCGAAAGCTCCTTTTCGAGCCGCTCCCACCAGACGCGCCTGCTGTCCTCGTAGAGCGTCTCGTCGACGCCGAAGCCGATCTCGGTGGCGAAGCGGCGGGCGCCGTCGCCGGTGAGCATCACATGCGGCAGGCGCTTCATCACCTCATGGGCGAGGGCTGCGACCGGCAGCGTGTCGGGCACGGCGCCGACCGAGCCGACCTCGCGCGTGGTGCCGTCCATCACGCCGGCGTCGAACTCCATGCGTCCGAGCATGTTGGGCCAGCCGCCGAAGCCGACGGAGCGCACCTTGACCTCGCGCTCGACCTCGCCGATGCCGGCGACCATGGCGTCGAGGCCATGGCTGCCGCCCTTCAGCAGTTCGACGCTCTTGGAGAAGCCGGGCCAGGCCTCGGAATTGGCAAGCAGGATCATAATCAGTCTTTGCGCATCTTGGAGAGGAACTGGGCGACGCGCGGCAGCGCCATGCCCTTGTCGGAGAAGAATTCCTGGGTTGGCAGGTCGGCGATCATCTGCCCCTTGTCGAGGAAGGCGATGCGCGTCGAGATGGAACGGGCGAACTCGATCTCGTGGGTGACGAACACCATGGTCGTGCCACCCTTGGCGAGGTTCGCCAGGATCGACAGAACTTCCGCCGTCATCTCGGGATCGAGCGCGCTGGTGACCTCGTCGAGCAGGAGATAGCTCGGCTTCATGGCGAGCGCCCGGCAGATGCCGACACGCTGGCGCTGGCCGCCTGACAGCTGCGCCGGATAGGCGTCAGCGCGCTCTGAGAGCCCGACCGAGCGCAGCAGTTCGCGGGCTTCCGCCTCGGCCTGCTTACGCGGCACCCTGAGCACCTCGACCGGTGCGAGCGCCACGTTCTGCACCGCCGTCATGTGCGGGTAGAGGTTGAACAGCTGGAAGACGGTGCCCGAGCGCTTGCGCGCCTCGGCGAGTTCGCGCGGCTTGGAGACGTCGAAGTTGTCGACCGTGATCTTGCCGGCGTCGATCTTCTCGAGACCGTTGATGCAGCGGATGAGCGTCGACTTGCCCGAGCCGGACGAGCCAAGCACGGAGACCACCTCGCCCTGGCGGATCTCGAGGTCGATGCCGTTGAGGACGGTGGCGGCGCCGAAGGATTTGCGCAGGCCGGCGATGCTGATCATTTACAGACCCTTCCAGGCGGTATGGGCGCGAAGCCGCTTCTCGAAACGGGCGCCGGCATGGGCCACCAGCTTGGCGGCGAGGTAGTAGAGCAAGCCTACGACGGTCCAGACGACGAAGGGCTTCAGCGTGCGCAGGTTGAGGATGTTGCCGACCTTGGTGAGGTCCATGACGCCGATGACCGAGATCAGCGAGGTGACCTGCAGCTGGTTGACAAGCAGGCCCGTCAGCGGGCCGATGGCGAAGGCGGCTGCCTGCGGGGCGATCACCCGGCGCAGGATCTGCCAGCGGCTGAGGCCGAAGACGCGCGCGGCCTCGAGCTGGTCGCGGCCGACGGATTCGATGGCCGAAACGGCGATGACATAGATGAAGGCGGCACTGTTGCCCGAGAGCGTGATGACGGCGGCCTCGGTCGGCGTGACGTTGATCCTGAGGAAGGCCGGCAGGCCGAAGAAGACCAGGAACAGTTGCACCAGCACCGGCGAGTTCTTGAGCAGCTCGGCGAGGAAGGCGACGACCTGCGCCAGGACCGGCACGCGGTAGAAGCGAACCACCGCCCAAAGCGTGCCGACGGCCAGGCCGATCAGCGTGGTCGACACGAACAGCGCCAGCGAGACGCCGAGCCCCTGCAGCAGGAGCACGAGATCGTAGGGCGTGAAATCGCCGTAGCGCATCAGACCGCTCCCTCCGCCTGGTTGCGATTGAGGTGGCGGTGCAGCATGCCGATCAGGATCGAGACGAACCAGGTCAGCGCCGCATAGGCGACGAGCAGCACGAAATAGACCTCGAAGGGCCGGAAGGTCTGCGAGGCGACGATCTTGGCCGAACCGGTCAGCTCGTTGAGCGTGATGGTCGACAGGATCGACGAGGTCAGGATCAGGTTGATGAACACCGAGCCCAGCGGCCGGACCGAGGCGCGGAGCGCAATCGGCATGACGATCTTGCGGAAGATCGTGCTCTTCGTCAGCCCGCTGACCTGGGCTGCCTCGATGATGCCCGGGTCGATCGCCAGGATGCCCGAGCGAATGACGTCGGAGGTGAAGGCGCCGCCGGCGATAGACATGGCGATGACGCCTGTCGTGAATGCATCGATGTAGATGCCGATCTCGGGCAGCCCGAAATAGAAGAAGAACAACTGCACGATGAAGGGGATGTTGCGGAAGATGTCGACATAAACAGCCGACAGCCGGTTGAGCAGCGGCGAGGCCGAAGTGCGGGCTGCGGCAACCAGAAGCCCGAGCACCAGACTGCCGACGACAGCCAGCAGGCAGACCTGGAACGTCAGCCACGCCCCTTCCAGCAGGAAGGGGATATGCTTGGCGAGGATCGACAGGTCGAACTTCAAGCGGCACGTTCCCGAAGAGTGAAACCGGTTTCACTTTTGCAAGACGGCCAGGCCGCTGTCAACGGCCAACCGGCATGAAACACAGTTTTGGGCATCCGGTGCACGGCGCCCAACGGCGGGCCGAAACGACAACCGCCGCCGGGGGAACCGGCGGCGGTCGAGGGTCTGCTATCCGGGGCCGCCCGTATCGACGGCCTGCCGGTCCCGTCAGTTGGCCGGGGCGAGCACCAGGGTCGGGGCCGGCTCGACCACGGGCTCCAGCACGGGTTCAGCCGTCGGCTCGGGCTCAACGGCCGGCGTTTCCGCCGCGGCTTCCTCGGCCAGGACTTCCTTGACCTGGTCGATCTTGCCATAGGCGTCGCCGACGCCGAGGACGTCCTTCGCCCAGTCGAGCACGCCGTCGTCGAGATAGGCGTCGCCATATTCGGCGACACGATTCTGATTGGCCGCAGCCAACAGCGCCTCGCGGAGGTCCTCTTCCGTCGTGCCTTCGGCAGCCGCATCCGCCGTAGCCTGGGCATCGGCCGCTTCCTGCTCGGCGGTGGCCAGGCTGTCGGCCGCCGCGATTGCGTCCGAAAGGGCGTCCAGCTCGGCATTGTAGGCCTCGAGCTGCGCCGGATCGACCGGGGCGCCCGCCGCCGTCAGCGCGTCGAGCCGATCCTGGAGCGCGGCCGGATCGCTGACCGGCGCGGCACCGTCATAGGGGGTGATGCCGCCCAGGGCGGTCATGGCGGCGTCGAGCTCGAGCTGCGCCGCGTCGGCCTTGGCCTGCGCCGCAGCGGCGGCTTCGACCGCGAGGTCGAGCTTGGCGGAGTTGATGACGTACTCGCGGATAAGCGCCATGCGCGGCGACTGCGAGTTCAGGTAGGCGTGGTAGTTGCGCTTGAGCGAATTGAGGCCGGCAAGCCTGGCGTTGAGGTTCTTCTGCTTGCCCGGGACGGAAGCCTGCAGCACATCGGCGACCGGCGCCTTCTTCTGCGTGGCGTTCGCGTGCTTCGGCCCCTTCTGTTTGCTATCCTGGAGCGAGGCCTTCTTGGTCTGGCCGCCGCCGAACAGAGACTTCAGCGACCCACCAAACGTATCGCTCTTGCCGCCGGCCGAAGCCGACTTGCCGTTGGACGAGCCGCCGCCCTTGCCGCGGTCGCCGCCCCTGTCGTTGCCGCCGCCCTTGTCGTTGCCGCCGCCGTTCTCGCTCTTGGCGTAGGCCTTGGCGAAACCAACGATCGAGGACGCGTCGAGCTTGATCGGCAACGCGCTGATGGCGAGCGCGGACGCCGCGCAGACTAGCAATTTCCTACTGGTGACCACCGGAATTTCTCCCTCTCTCGGTGCGGTGTTCGAATCAAGCCCGCTACACATTAGGGGCCGGCGATATAGGCGCCATCCACGAACTGTTGCAGGCTGCAACATTGGGATGGCTGCGGACGGTCACGCGATCACCTGACCAGCGAAATGATACGGCCGGCATACATCTTCTTGCCGCCGAGCTCGGCCTCGCAATTTGATGTGACAGCCGAGTTGCCGGTCATCTCGATCGTGTTGCCGACGATGCGGATGCACTGTCCGACGCCCGACATGTCGGAGTTGCCAGCGTAGAAGACATGGGCGCCGGGCGCGTAGATGAAGCCGGTCACGTTGGATCCCGAGCCGCCGTTGATCTGCACCTCGTGCGTGTTGCTCTTCTCCTGGTAGATCGTGATCCCGGCGTAGGGCCCGGCCGCGGGCGGCGACAGATTGATCACCTCGTTGGCGTTCGAGGTGAATTCCGCGCCCTCCATCAGGAAGATCGTCACGCCCTTTCCGGTGAGCGTGCCATTGCCGCCGAGCTTGATCTGGCCGCCGCGCAGGATGTAGGTGCCGGGATCGAGCGTCACCTCGCCGGATATCGTCTTGTTGCAGAAGGTGCCGGGCGTCAGCGTCTTGGTCTTGCCTCCGGGCACGGACTTGCAGGCCGTATAGGCAGGCGGAACGATATTGGCGAGCGGATCCATCGACGCGTACTGCTTTTCGCGCGGAATGCCGCAATCGAGGTTGGTATTGTAGCCGGTCAGCCCGGAAGTGCCGCCCACGGTCACCACGCAGTCGGCCGCGACCTGGGCCGAGCCGCCTCGCGACACCGAGTCGCCCGCATCCGAATTGGAGGCGATGACGCAGCCGTCGAGGGTCACCTGGGTCGAGCCCTGCAGCTTCACCGCGGTCGCGGCGTGCGGATCGAGCGCCAGCACGCAGGCGGGCTGTCCCGGCGCCACTTCGACCACGGCGCGGCGCGCCGTCTTCCAGGTGATCGAGCCTCCGATCATGCCCTGTTGCTGGATCGTCGAGGTCACCTCGATGAAGCTGAGGTCGCCCTTGGACGACGCCGAGGCCTGAAAATCCGCCACCTCGTCGTTGTAGATGAGGTCGCTCGCATCGGGGCGGTCGTTGACCAGGTTGGAATCGAAGAAGTCGCGGCCAAGCCGGGTCAGCTCGGTCTTGGTCATGCCGGAGTAATATTTGGTGGCGATCGCAAGGCCGGAGACGTCCAGCGAGTTCTGGAGCTTGGCGGCCTTGTTGTTGAGGCTGACGAAATCGATGGTGCCAGCGACGCCCGCCATGATCGGAACCATGGCCAACGCCGTCATCACCCCGAAATTGCCCCGCCGCGACCGCAGGAATTCCCGCATTGCCCGCCCCCTAGTCAAGCCGTGGACACATTAGGGCACGCTGACATTTCAGGATTTGTTGCGGTAACCGCTAAAATGCCGAACAACTCGCGGAAAAGGCTGTGGGAAGTTATACCCGCAGCATGCCGGAATGTCCGCCTCAGGCGTCCAGGCCGGGCCGGTCGCCATCCTCGGCGGGAAGCTCGGCGAACTCGATACGGTTGCGGCCGCGCGCCTTGGCTTCGGTCAGGCGGTCGTCCGCCTTGCGGAACAGGTCGTCGAATTCGAGCTGGTCCTCGAACAGCACGGCGCCGACGCTGACCGACAGCGGCAGCTTGCGGCCGCCCGGCTCCAGGATGGTTTCGGACACCGTGCCGCGGATGCGTTCGGCGACGCGCTCGGCATTCTCACGGCTGGTGCCGGGCAGGAAGATGCCGAACCCCTCGCCGCCGATGCGACCGACGAGATCGCCCGAGCGCACCGAGGCCTTGACCGTGCCGGCGACGCTCTTCAGCACCTCGTCGCCCCAGGCATGGCCGAACCGGGCATTGATGGCGCGGAAATCATCGATTTCGACGACCAGCAGCGCTCCCTGCCTGCGCCCGCCCTGGGCCGAGTTGCCGCGGAAAGCATCTATGAGATTGGCGAAGACGCCGCTGTTGAGACAGGACGTCAGCGTATCGATCGACGACAGCCGGCTGACCTCGGACCTGAGCGCAGTGAACTTGCGCCGTTCGTTGGCGACCAACGCGAGCAAGGGTGCCGCGACCAGCGCTGCGATGGCGCCCGCGCCGATGACGCCGCGCCACAAGGTTGCGTCGCCCTGGCCCTGGAACAGGATTGCGGCAGCGCCGGCGGCAACCGCCACGATCGCAGTGGTGCCGAGAAGTGTGTAGCGCACGATCGGTCCCGTGCCGTTGCCGCCCGATCGCCCCGAACCAGTATTGTCCACGCCAGATCCCTCCGTACTCGTCGACGAATCGATCTACTGGGCGAGAATGAAACATTCCTTGTACGAATTCGAACAGTTTAACGAATTTGTCGAAAAGCGGTTGGAAATTCCTGTTTCGAGGCATCTTCACCGACAAAAGAGCTTCATTCAGGGCTCCCGAAGACACCCATCCGTGCCTCTCGCGCCACCAGTTCGGCCTTCTCGTAGCCGCCGCCCGGACGCGCCAGGGCCCAGCCGTTGGAGACCAGCCACGCCCCGACATCCTGCTTGCCCAGTCGGCAGGGCGCGGCGACGGGCCAGCGTTCGGCGACCGGCGGTACTTGGCACCGCGGCGCCCGCCCCCGTAGCCAATAGCGAAACGCCAGCAAGGCGCGCTCGCCGCAGCGCCATCGCACGCCCTCGAACTCACAGGTGCTTTCGAGGTCGACCGGTTCCGTACCCGCGATGAGGATCGCATGGCCCATCGCCTCGAACGAGGCGGAAGAGGTGACGACCGGGCGATAGAGCAGCGTCCCTTGCCAATCGTCCTGCCGCGAGCCCCTGCCGGACGAGGCCAGGCCGAGCGCGCCGAGCGGCGCGCGGGCGGCGACGCGCTCGAGTTCCTGCGGACGGACGTCCGGAGGGGCAACGACGTCGGGGGCGACCAGGCGCGCGGACGCGGGCGGCGCGTGGGAGGAGGCTGCCGGGCCAGGCAACGAGGTCTCGTCGGCCGCAGGTAGCCGCTCCGCATGCCTGAACACAGGTTGCGGCGGCACATGGACTCTGCCCGCAGCCATGATCAGCAAGGCGACGGCAGCGACCGCGACGACGGCGGCGAGAGCGACCAGCATGGCGCTCCCGCGCAGTGACCGATCTTTCCATGCGGATGCCGGAGCCGGCGGCATGGGATCAGGCGGACGGCGTTCCATGACGACCTCGATCGATGGCACAGGAGGCCACGAATCCCGCCGGCGCACCAGCCCCTCGTCGAGGCGGCACGCACCTCGGCTCCAGCCAGCATCTCCAAAGATCAGAATTCTCATAAAATTTGAAGAAAAATGCGTTCTACAAATTATTCCATGATTATCTGTATCTCTTTGCGATAATTTGAGACCCCGTTGCTACCGTTCATCAAAATTGGTGGGCGCCATGAAAGCAACGTCAAACAAATACATCGCACGTGGAATTAGACTTCTTGCAACGGCGGCACTTGTCGCCACGACACTGCAAAATGCCACCGCAAGCGACGACCAGATGCAGTCCTCGGTGCAGATGCCGGCCCTTCTCGGCGGCGTGGCGCTGCGCCTGCCCGCCGCGACCCGGGCAGCGACATCGTTCGATCCGGCGGCGGACGCCAGCGGCCTCATCGAACGCGCCGTCCAGGTCGTCGCATCGGCAGCTGCCGAGGAGCGCGCCGGGGTGGACCCGATCCAGACCTCCGGCATCGTCCCGGGCGTGTTCGGCTCGGTTGCCATTCCGATGCGCAACTTTCCCGTCGCTTGGCGCTGGAGGAAGGTCTACAGCCAGATCGGCGAATGCACGCAAGGCGTCGCCTGCGGCAAGCGGGGCGCCTCCTTCGCGATGCTTACGGTGGGCGTCCGCGACAAGAAGTTCCTGGACAAGCTCGCCACCGTCAACCGCGTGGTCAACACCATGATCGGCTACCGCAAGGACAAGGAAATCTACGGCGGCCTCGACTACTGGGCGACGCCGGCGGAAACGCTGGCGCGCGGCATCGGCGATTGCGAGGACTTCGCGATCCTCAAGATGGCGGCGTTGATCAAGGCCGGCGTACCGGCCCAGAGCATGTCGCTGGTCGTGCTCCAGGACAGGGAACTGAAGGTGTTCCACGCGGTACTGTCGATTGCTACCCAGAGTGGCAGTTTCATTCTCGACAATCTCTACAACGACGTCCGCCGCGACGACGAGCTGAAGAGCTACGTGCCGCTCTATTCCTTCAGCACCGACCGCGCCTGGATCCATGGTGGACGCCCCGGATCGGATCAGGTGGCTGCCTTATCCGGCGATTTCACCACGATCGCGCCCGGAGAAGGCCTGCAGTAATCTTGGCCTGCACGTCCCTCGAATGAGGGGGTCGCACGACAATTCCTGGTTTCAATCACCGAGGCACTCCCGCAAGACCGAAAAACTTCGGATATCCTTGGAGCGAAAGTAGTTTTAGCCTTTAAGAATGTAGCATTTTTGCTACAGGTCCTGGGTCAAATGGCGCGAATCGGATCAATCCGGTACAACCGCAATCAATTTGCTGTCGCTTTTCGCCAACAGCTGGATAATTGCAGTCGGTGGATGTGCTGAGGGGCGACGCTGGCGGGAACGCCGTGGTGGAGCGGGGAGTTTTCGAAATGCATCTTGGAAAGTTTGCGACGCGGTTCGGCTTCCTGCTTGCAGCGACCATGCTGTCGGGCACAAGTGCCGGCGCCTTGACGCTCAAGGAAGCGATTGCCGTCGCAGTCGAATCCAACCCGGAGATCGGCCAGGCCATCGAAAACCGCGAGGCGATCGAGTTCGAGCTACGCCAGGCCAAGGGTCTTTACCTGCCCAGCGTCGACCTCGAGGCCTCGACCGGCGTGCGCCGGCTCGACAACCCGTCGCGGCGCCTGAGCGACCGCGAGGACGATGCGCTCTATCCGTCGGAAGCCGGCGTCGTGGTCACCCAGAAGCTGTTCGACAACGGCGCCCGCAGGGCCGAACTCAGCCGCCAGGCATCGCGCGTCGACGGCGCTTCGTTCCGCGTGCTCGAGCGCTCGGAGTTCATCGGGCTGTCGGTCGTCCAGGACTATCTCGAATACATCCTCCAGGCCCAGATCGTCGGCGACGCCAAGAAGAACCTCGGCTTCCACCAGTCGATCCTCGGTGACATCCAGGAAGGCATCAAGGGCGGCGCGCTGACCGACGCCGACAGGCAGCAGGCCGAGGAGCGGCTGTTTGCCGCCAAGGCACGCGTGCAGGAGGCTTCCGAAGAGCTGGAAGCCGCCAAGATCAGGTTCTTCAAGACCGTCGGCAAGCCGCTGGTCAATGCGTCGAAGCCGGGCTCCGTGGCCAAGGCCCTGCCCCGCTCGCTCGACGATGCGCTGGGCATCGCCCGCCGCAACAATCCGCGCGTCAGCATGGCCAACAGCGACATCGACGCGGCCGCGGCACTGGTCGACGCGGCACGGGCCAAATACGGCCCCGAAGTCGTCGCCGAAGGCCGCGCGCGCGTCGGCTACGACATCGACGGCGCCGAGGAAGACACCAACGACCTGCAGGCCCGGCTGGTGCTGCGCTGGAACCTCTACCGCGGCGGCATCGACTAGGCCAACGAGCAGGAGCAGATCCGCCGCGTCAGCGAGCAGCGTCTCGCGCTGCACCAGGTGCAGCGCGAAGTCGAGGAGGCGGTGCGCATTTCCTGGGATCGCCGCTTCCGCCAGGCGGATCTGGCCAAGACCCTGCGCCAGCAGTCCATCGCCAATGACAGGCTGGTCGCCTCCTATCGCGAACAGTTCAAGGTGGGCCAGCGTTCGCTGCTCGACGTGCTCGATGCGCAGAACACCCGCTTCAACACCGAGACGCTGTCGAATACCGCGGCCTTCGCATCGCTGTTTGCCGAGTACAGGCTGCACGCCGCGACCGGCCAGTTGCTGAAGACCATGAACGTCGCGCCGGCCAAGCAGTCGGACGCCTACGCGCGGAGCGAGTTCAACGTACCCGAGACCGCCGATACGGAAACCTATGCACGGACACCGTCGCAGCAGGCGAACGATCTGCCTTTCGACCTGCTGGCTCCCGTCAGAAAGAAGTAGGGTGTAGCCTGACGGCCGCCCCCGCCGCTCATGAACCAACAGGCACACATCCAGACGCCGGCCGAAGCATTCAAGAAATGCTTCTCGGCCGTTGCGGCCTATCTAGGCCGCCCGAGCGCTGAGACAGTCCTGTTCTCCGGCGTCCCGATCTCGGATTCCCGTATCGAGATGCAGGAGATCCGGCATCTCGCCGAACGGATCGGGCTGGAGACCGAGGAATTCGACCACCGCGACTTCGCGCGCGGCCGCTTCGACCTGCCGGTCATCATCTTTCGCCAGAACCGCCTGCCGATTGCACTGTTGGCCGAGCAGCGCGACGGCGCGGCGTTCCTGACGGGACCGCAGGAGGACGGGCGCACCTCGATCTCGCGCGATGAACTGCTGAGCATAGCGATCGAAGGCGGCGCGAGCTTCTCGATCACCTACGCCAACACCGCCGAGGAGATGAGCGCCGGCACCGCCGCCCGCATCGAGCGCAAGCACTGGCTGTTCGGCACCGTCGGCGCCTTCTGGCGATCCTATTCGCGGGTGGCCCTGGCGGCGATCTTCATCAACCTGCTGGCGATCGCTTCGCCGATCTTCACCATGAACGTCTACGACCGCATCCTGCCCAACAAGGCGATCTCGTCGCTCTGGGTGCTGGCGCTGGGCGTTTCAACCGCGATCCTTTTCGACCTGCTGCTCAAGACGGCGCGGGCGGCGCTGATCGACCATGCCGGCCGCAAGGCCGACCTGCGCATCTCCTACATGCTGTTCGAGAAGGTGCTCAATTCGTCCCTGAGCTCGCGGCCGGCCTCGACCGGCGAATATGCCAATCGTGTGTCGCAATACGAATTCGTACGCGAGTTCTTCACCTCGAACACCGTCAGCACCTTCATCGACACCGGTTTCGTCTTCATCTTCCTGCTGGTGATCTATGCGGTCGCGGGCTGGCTGGTCATCGTTCCGGTCGTCGCCTTCATCGCCGCGATCGTGATCGGCCTGGTGGCGCAGCACCGCATCGGCAAGCGGGTCGCCGCGTCGATGAACGAGGCCTCGCAGCGCCAGGCGCTGCTGATCGAATCGATCTCGACGGTCGAGACGATCAAGTCGCTGCGCGCCGAGGCATATCTGCTGCGCAAGTGGCGCGAGCATTCCAAGAATGCCGCCAACACGTCGGAAAAGATCAAGCAGCTTTCGGCTGCCGCCGCCAACATCACACAGTTCATCCAGCAGCTGGTGACGGTGGCGCTGGTCGTGGCCGGGGCCTACGCTTTCGAGCTGGGCGCCGTTTCCACCGGCGCCATCATCGCCGCGGTGATGCTGTCGGGACGCGCCGTCGCGCCGCTCGGCCAGCTCGCCATCACCATTTCGCGCTTCCGCCAGGCGACGCTGTCGCTGAAGGTCTTGAACACCATCATGCAGCAGCCCGAGGACCGGCCGGACACGGTCGGCTTCGTCAACCGCCCGATCCGGTTCGGGGCGCTGTCGCTGCGCAATGTCGGCTTCGCCTATCCCGGCACCGAGGCGCAGGTGCTGACAGGCGTCAACCTGACGGTCAATCCCGGCGAGCGCGTCGGCATCATCGGCCGGATCGGTTCGGGCAAGACCACCTTCGGGCGCCTGATCGGCCGCCTGTTCCTGCCGACATCGGGCGAATTGCTGCTCGACGGCATCGACGTGCGCCAATACCACCCCTCGGAAGTGCGCGCCGCGGTGGGCATCGTCGCCCAGGCCGGCGATCTCTTCTCCGGCACGGTGAAGGAAAATCTCCTCATGGCGCGGCCGGACGCCAGCGACGAGGAGATCATCGCGGCCGCCAAGGCGGCCGGCGTCGACGAATTCGTGTCCCGCCACCCGCGCGGCTACGACATGAATGTCGGCGAGCGCGGAACCAACCTCTCCGGCGGGCAGCGCCAGTCGGTTGCCATCGCCAGGCTGCTCCTGACCAAGCCCAAGATCGTCTTCCTGGACGAGCCGTCGGGCTCCATGGACCTGGCCTCGGAGCGGCAGTTAATCAAACAACTGAAAATCGCCTTCGACGACAAGACGACACTGATCATATCGACGCATCGTTATAGTATGCTTGAGATCGTCGATCGCCTAATTGTCGTCGAACAGGGCCGGATAGTTGCAGACGGGCCGAAGGATAAGGTCATCCAGGCGCTGCAGCGGCCGAACGGCTGAGCACGGACGTCTGGGCGATTGGTTATATTGAACCCGTTCAATATACTGGGGCAGGAATGATAGCCAGGGAAGACAGGCCGCCGCTGTTCGCGTCGGCCTCGGTGCTGATCATAGGTGCGTTGTTTGCGGCGTTCGTCGGCTGGGCGTCGTTTGCAGAGGTGGACGAGATCGCCCGTGGCGAGGGCAAGGTCATTCCCGCGTCGAAAACGCAGATCGTCCAGGCCAGCGAGGCCGGTGTCGTGCAGGAAATCGCCGTCAAGATCGGCCAGATCGTCAAGAAGAACGACCTGATCGTCCGGCTGGACAATACCGTCAGTACCTCCAGCCTCGGCGAGCAGCAGGCCAAGGCGCGCACGCTCCAGGCGCGGATCGCCCGGCTCAAGCAGGAACAGGACGGCAGGATCGGCGAGCCGCTCGCCTGTCCGGACGAGCTGATAGAGACCGCGCCGGAGATCTGCGAGAACGAGCAGAAGCTGCTGGTCGCGCGGCGGCAGAATTTCGACACCAAGCTGTCGGTGCTCAAGTCGCGGCTTGACCAGCGCCAGAAGGAGCTGAGCGAGGCGCAGGCCAACGTGCAGCGGCTCACCGAGAACATCGCGGTCAGCGAGAAGGAGGCCGCGCTGGTGACCTCGATGGTCAAGCGCAACCTGATGGCCCAGACCGAGCAGATCCGGGTCGACCGCGAGCAGGCCGACCTCAACGGCCAGCTCAAGCTCGCCGGCGAAACCATCAAGCGGACCGAGGCGGCCATCGTCGAAGCCAGGCTGCAGGTCGACGAGTTCGGCCTCGAGCTCAGGCAGCAGGCGCTCGACGAACTGACCCAGGCGCTGGCCGAACTGTCGGTGGTCGACGAGACCATCCGCGGCGCCAGCGACCGCGTCGCCCGCACCGACATCCGCTCCCCCGTGGACGGCATCGTCAACACGCTCGACGTCAACACGCTCGGCGCCTTCGTGCAGCCGGGCGGCGTCGTGGCCGGCATCGTGCCGACATCCGACACGCTGCTGGTCGAGGCGCGCGTGTCGCCGCGCGACGTCGCCTTCATCCGCCCCGAGCAGAAGGCCCTGATCAAGGTTTCGGCCTATGATTTCTCGATCTTCGGCGGCCTCGACGGCAAGGTGCAGAACATCACCGCCGACAGCCTCGTCGACCAGAACACGGGCGAGCCATACTACCAGGTCCGCGTGTCGACAGACCGGTCGACCCTGGAAAAGGACGGCAAGACCTATTCGATCATCCCAGGCATGATCAGCACGGTGGAGATCATCACCGGCCGCAAGACCATCCTGAGCTACCTGCTCAAGCCGATCACCAAGGCACGCAACGAGGCCCTGCGTGAACGATAGCGCCGCGAGACAGCCGATACCGCCCCCGGTCAGCGTCTTTTCCGCAGACGACCTGGCGACCGACTTCCGCGTCGTCGTCCGCCAGGGAACACGACGCGGCATCAGGCTCGAGCGCCTGTTCTGGACCACGCTCAAGCAGCTCGCCGAGCACAACCGGCTCACCATCGGCGAAATGGTCGAAGAGATCGCCACCGCCAACGACGACAGCAGCAATCTCGCATCGGCGATACGGGTCGCCTGCCTGCGCTGGATCTCCGATCAGAAGGCGGAGCTCGGTGCGCTCGCCTCGCTTCGCACCATCAACGCGATCCTCGGCGCCTGCCCCGCCCCCGCCTTCGCACTGTCTTCGGCCAAACGCATCCTGGCCTTCAATCCGGCGTTCCAGCAGCTCGTCAGGCGCCAGCTGCCGGTCGGCTTCGGCGAGGACGCACAGCGCGACCTGCGGCTGTCGCTCGACGTCAACGTCGCCGACATCTTCACCCGCCTCGACGGCAACAACGGCGTCCCCATCTCCAGCGGCTTCGTCATCGGCGCGGGCGAACGGCGCTATCGCGGCCAGCTCAACATCGTGCGGGCGCCGATACAGGCGCCGCAGCTGCTGCTTGCCTTCGTGGTGAACGGCTGAGCGTTCGGCCGGCCGGCCTACCGCGCCACCCGGCCGGCTTCCCAGCCCAGAATGGCGCGCTTGCGCGTCAGGCCCCAGTGGTAGCCGGTCAGCGCCCCCGACTTGCCCAGCGCCCGATGGCACGGCACGACGAATGACAGGGGGTTGGCGCCGACGGCGGCCCCGACCGCGCGGCTCGCCTTGGGCGTGCCGATGTCGGCGGCGATGGCCGAATAGGTGCACGCCCGGCCCATCGGGATCTTCAGCAGGGCTTCCCACACCCGGACCTGGAAGTCCGTCCCGATCATCACCACGCGCAGCGGCTGGTCGGCGCGCCAGCGGCTCGGGTCGAAGATGCGCGCGGCATAGGGTGCGGTCGCACCCATGTCCTCGACATAGGTGGCGTTCGGCCAGCGGCCCGACATGTCGGCGAAGGCGGCGCGCTCCTCGCCGGCATCGTTGAACGACAGGCCGGCCAGGCCGCGATCGGTCACCATGATGAGCGCCACGCCGAAGGGCGAGATATGGAAGCCGTAGCGGATGGTAAGGCCCAAGCCTCGCGTCTTGTAGTCGCCCGGCGACATCGCCTCGTGGGTGACGAACAGGTCGTGCAGGCGCCCCGGCCCCGACATGCCCACCTCCAGCGAGGTCTCGAGCAGCGGCAGGCCGTCGTCGAGCAGGCGCCGGGCATGGTCGAGCGTCACCGCCTGCAGGAACGCCTTCGGCGACAGGCCGGCCCAGCGGCTGAACAGCTTCTGCAGCCCGGTCGGGCTTTCGCCGACCTCTTCGGCCAGCGTTTCGAGCGATGGCTGGTCGCGATAGTCGAGGCTGATCTTCTCGATCACCCGGCGCACGGTTTCATATTCGATGCCATCCGGGGTGATGTCCTGGTGCAGCATCGCGACGGGGCTGAGCTTCGTACGAGCGTTCATCTGAGCGTTCATGGCAATGTCTCCTTGAACGCCAATATCGCTTGGCAAGCCGGCGTTTCCCACCCGATTCCTGCTCATTCTGCCTGACTATCCGGCCTTGGCCACGGCGAGTGCGCGGGAGAAGGCGCGGGCAAAGCTCTCGCGTTCGTCGGGATTGAGAAAGCCGCCGATGGAGACGCTTGCCTCGCGCGAAGTCACCGCCATCGCGGTGATGCCGATCTCGTCGTGGCGCGAGACCGAGAACCGGGCCCAGAACGGGTTGAAGCGGAACCGCTCGGACCTGCCCGAGGGCGCGGTCTTGAGGATGTCAAGGCTGGTTCGCGAGACGCTGACTTCCTCGCGTGCCCGTGCGGCGCGGTAGTTGAGGCGGAAGGCGAAGTAGACGCCGACCATATCGAGGCCGAAGAACCCGAACACCGGCCAGGCGCCATAGCTCAGGAAGATCGCGCCGGTGACCACCCAGCCGAACGTCAGCGCACCCATGAGGATCAGGAAGCCGGTGCGGCCGAGCGACCGGTGCGGCAATAGCAGCGCCTTGAAGAAGGGCTCGTCGGCAGCGAATGTGCTGTTTGTATCGCTCATGTCCGTTGATTATAGAGGGGCAATGAAAAACCCCAAGCCCCAAGATAGGCCGAAGGCGTCGATGGCCAACGGCGGCAAGGCAGCCGCGGCCAAGCCGGCCCGGCGCGCGCCGCGCCGCCGCTCGCTCTACAGTGCGGCCGAAGTCGACGAGATCTTCCGCCGCTTCCAGGTCCAGAGGCCCGCGCCGAAGGGCGAACTCGAGCACGTCAACGCCTTCACCCTGCTCGTCGCCGTCGTGCTGTCGGCACAGGCGACCGATGCCGGCGTGAACAAGGCGACGCGCGCGCTGTTCGCCGTCGCGGACACGCCCGAGAAGATGCTGGCCCTTGGCGAGGACAGGGTCGGCGAATACATCCGCACCATCGGGCTCTGGCGCAACAAGGCCAAGAACGTGATCGCGCTGTCCGAAGCGCTGATCCGCGACCATGGCGGCGAGGTTCCCGACGAGCGCGACCTGCTGACCAGGCTGCCGGGGGTCGGGCGCAAGACCGCCAACGTCGTGCTCAACATGGCCTTCGGCCATCATACGATGGCCGTCGACACCCACATCCTGCGCATCGGCAACCGCATCGGGCTGGCGCCGGGCAACACGCCCGACCAGGTCGAACAGGGCCTGCTCAGGATCGTGCCGGCCAAATACATGCTGCACGCCCACCACTGGCTGATCCTGCACGGCCGCTATGTCTGCAAGGCGCGCAAGCCCGATTGCTGGCGCTGCGTCATCGCCGACATCTGCAAGTCGCCGGAAAAGACGACCGACGAGCCGGCGCCGCTGGTGCCGCTCGACGAACTCGACCCGGTCGAGGTGGCCGAAGCCGAGATGGCGGCTCAGTAGAGCGTTTCCGCCTTTCCTGGAATGGCCGAGCGCTGGCGGGAAAGAACCGGGCCTCTGGCCTGATCAGTTGGCCGCCGGCCGTGCTACAGGCGGCCAACCAAGCAGGAAGCCGTCCCATGTCCGCCTATTCCCTCGCCGACATTCCCGTGATCGAGACCGAGCGCGCCATATTGCGCCCGCACCGCCTCGACGACTTCGAAGCCTATGCGGAGATGTGGGCCGACCCCGTCGTCACCCGCTTCATCGCCAAGCCGCGCACGCGCGAGGAAAGCTGGCAGCGTTTCCTGCGCCATGCCGGCTCGTGGTCGCTGATCGGCTACGGCTTCTGGGCGGTCGAGGAAAAGGCTACGGGCCGCTTCGTCGGCGAAGGCGGCTTCCACGACCTCAAGCGAGATCTGGTTCCGTCGATCGAGGGAACGCCCGAGGCCGGTTGGGGCTTCGTCGCCGACATGCACGGCAAGGGACTGGCCAGCGAAGTCGTCGGCGCCTTCGTGAAATGGGCAGACGGCCGCTTCGCCCGCACCGTGTGCATCATCGATCCGGGCAACGTCGCGTCACTGCGCGTCGCCGGGAAGAACGGCTATCGCGAGACTGGCCGGACCAGCTATCACGGCAAACCGACCATCCTGCTCGAGCGCCGCGGCTGACGGCGCCCGGGCACGGCCCGGCTGACCTGTCCCTTCAGAGTTCCGACGCGGTGGTGCGGACCGGCTTGGCGGCGCCGATGCGTTCCCAGCGGCTGCCGTTGCCCTGGGCCTGGCGCGCGAAGTAGCTGTAGGGCGTGCGCGACCAGTCCTTCACCGAGCCGGTCAAGTTGTCGAGGATCAGGTCGCCTTCGCTGGTGCGCACCGTCAGCACCGTGTGGCCCTCGCCGCGGTAGCGCGCGACGGTCAGCAGCAGGGCCGACGCGGGCCAGCCGCGCTTGATCAGCTCGCGTTTCTTGAGGATGGCGAAATCCTCGCAGTCGCCATAGGCGCTCGGCACGCGCCAATCGTCGTCCTTGCCGACATTGGCCATGTCGCTGCGCTCCTTGATCCGCGCATTCACCGCGCGGTTCACCTGCTGCAGCTCGTCGCTCAACCCGGGCTTCAGGGCGACGACCTTCTTGCCCCCGGACGTGCTGCAAAGCCCGGGTTCGCGGCCGCAGAATGACGCGAAGGCCGGCGGCGCGAAGGCCTGGCCCTTGGTTTCCATTGATGTACCGGCATGAGCAGCAAACGTTCCGGCAAACGTGGTCGTGAGCGCGACCAGCGCGACAAGGCGTTTCACAGTGGTAGTCCCCGCTAGATGGATGAAAGGATGACGGTGGGTGATTAATGAGTGGTTGCTAAAATATGGACGTGCCCGAAAGGAGGCGGCATGGCTAACAAATTGTTACCTTGAATTAACACCGCTTGAAGGGATGAGATTGGAGCGGTTGCGGCGCCTTTCCTGATGGAGAGAGTACCATGTCCGCAATCAAGGGAAGCTTTTCCAAAGTATTGTTTCTGCTAGTCACGGCCTCTGCCTCGTCCACCTATCTCGGTGGAAGTGCATTCGCCGAAGTGCGACCGGTCATGACGGCACAGCAGTGCCAGCCGCTCAGCAGCGCCAACTATCAACGCTGCTGCATCGCACTCAACAGGCGGCAAATACTGTCTTCCGACGAATTGGCTCAATGCCCGCCCATCACCACGTCTTTGATTCAGGCCGTGGCCGGAGCCGGCAGCGATGACAATGGTGGCACCGGCAGCGACAACGAGGGTGGCGGCAACGGTGGCGGCGGCGGCAACGGCGGCGGCGGCGACAACGGCGGCGGCGGCGGTAACGGCGGCGGCGGTGGCAATGGCGGCGGCGGCGGTAACGGCGGCGGCGGTGGCAACGGCGGCGGCGGCGGCGGTGGCGGTGGCGGCGGCGGCGGTGGCGGCGGCGGTGGCGGCGGCGGCGGTGGCGGCGGCGGTGGCGGCGGCGGTGGCGGCGGCGGCGATCACCATCACCCGAATTCGGGCGCCGGTAACGGCGGTGAAGGTGCCGACGGCGAACACGGTGACACCGATCCCGGAAACTCGGGTGGCCACAACAAGGCGCCTGACGTGCCTCCTGGTCAGAACAAGGATTGATCGGCGCCCGGCATCTGCCGCTCCGGGCCTATGCAATGCAGGACGCTCGGAGGCCTAGCCTCCGAGCGCGCAGGCGGGCCATGCCTGAGCCTGGAGCTGCAGCGGCCGAGTGAATGCGAAACACCAGGGCGCCGGCCTGACCGCCGGCGCCTTGATGCGTCCATGCCCTGACAACTGACAGCACGGTCATGCACGCGACGGTTGTTTCCGCCGTAGCATTCCCGGGAAGAACGATCCCTCCTACTAATCAGTCGATATGACGGACTTCGCCCTACATTCGCACTGAAACCGGCTATGCCCCTGCATCTGCAACCGGCTCGCGGCTATTTTAGCCCCAACTTCTATGCAATCGATGCTTATCCCTCAAAATTTTCCTTTCATTGAGTTTTGAACTTTCTTGCGTGACCAGTCGGCGCGGATGATCCCACGGCCGGACTTTACATAAAAAACTCAAAATATACGCAAACAACGCAAGATAATATTTTCCTGAATGCTGCAACCACCTGCGCAACAACTACGATGTATGAGGACGAAATTTTGCGACCCTGCGCCAATTAATAGGAAATTAACCATAGGGGAGCACCGTCACACCAGAGAATGCGGACTCTGAGCCTCTAGGGGGTGGCGAATGAGATACTGCTGGCAAGCAGTCGGCCTCGTTGCATTGGCCGGCATGACACAGGCATCCGTGGCCGCGACGCAAAGCGTCATCTTCAACGGCAACGTCACGGCCACCTGCACGCTCGTCATCAACAGCAACGGCACGATGACTGTCAGCCCAGGGCTTCAGTCGATGAGTTCGCACAACGCCGGCGGATCGCCCGGATCGGTAGCGCTCGCGACCACGGGGGGCGTCACGCTCAGCGTGGATGCGGTTGCCTCGCCGACCGTGCCTGCGAGCGACACGACGCCGACGACCTGGACCCCGACCTATTCGTCGGCTGGCGCCCACGTCATCAGCGAGACGGGTTCGTCTACCCCCCTCACCGCCCCCGGACTGTCCACCGTTTCGGTGCATCTGACCGGCACCAAGAGCGGGGCGAACAGCTTCACCAGCGGGGCCTACCAGGCCACCGTGGTCCTGCGCTGCGAATAGGACGGGAGGGACGGATGAGATCCATCTTCCTTCTCCCCCTCGTCGCCGCGGCACTGGCGAGCCCTGCAGCGCAGGGACAGTCGATGTCGCCGATGCGCGGCGAGGTGAGCAGCTTCACCGACGCCTTCGCCGTCCGCGTCTACCCATCCAATCCCTACGGCCACAAGATCCGGATCGACGTCCGCGTCTACGACCAGGACTTCCAGCCGGTGAAGGCCGAAATCGCGCCAAACAGCTTCATGCTGGGATCCGAAGCATCGAGACCTGTCCTCGTCGTCATCCCGTTCGACGGCGCCTCCGAGCGTAAAGTGCGTATCTGTACCGAAAGCGTCCCATTCCCCGGCGAGCAAACGCAGATAAGGGCACAGATATGCGGGAAATTCCTCGGACAGCGACGCTCCTGACCCTTGCCCTCTTCGCCTTGCCGGGCACGGCACTGGCCGAGGAAACCTACAACTTCAACCAGAACCAGACCGGGTTCACGCTGCCGGGCGTGACGCTGCCGCAGGGCCAGGACGAGGTCCGCGCCGCCGACGGCACCACCTGCCGCTCGGCCGTCTCGGGATCGGGCGCCTATCTCGACGTCGGCGTGATCCAGGGCAACAACCGGTCCAACAACGACGTCGCCACCTATGGACGCGTCGTCATACCGATCGGCCGCACGCCCAAGCGCCTGGACTGCTCGAAGCTCTATGAGCTCGAGGTGGCCCGGCTGCAGCTGGAGCTCAAGCTGCTGAAGATGGGGCTGGGCGGGCAAGGCGAGACGACGGGCGCGATCGCCGCGAAATCCGGCTGGGCCGACACCGGCTGGACCGACGGCAGCAAGCAGAAATAGGCGGCCGGACCATGCAGCGGACTCCGGCGATGTCATTGCGGTTGGCGTCGGTCGCGGCCGCGGCCCTGCTCGGTAGCGGCCTCAGGGCCTCCGCGGCCATCATCGGCACCTGCACCATCGTCGTGCAACAGCCCGGCACGATCATAGCCAACCCGGCGATCTCCACGCTCGCCTCCACCCAGTCGGGCGGCTCGGCGGCATCGGTCAGCGTCACCACCAACTCGCTTCTGTGCACGCTTCTCAACCTGCTCGATTGCTACGGCCTGTCGGCGCCGGCGCCGGCCAGTTTCCTCTCGGCGCCGAGCGGCGGCGACGCCAATGTCAGCTTCAGCAGCACCTACACCGTCGACGGCGTGACCCGCGCCGGCGGCGTCGTCACCCGCCTGCCGAACGGCACCAAGACGGTGACGGTCGACCTTGCGGCGACGAAGTCGACCGGCATCTTCCCGGCCGGGGCCTACCAGGCCGAGGTGACGGTTCGCTGCGAATGAGGCGCGCCATCTGGAAAAGCTCGCAGGAGGCGTTATAGCTTCCGCTGTGCAGCAGGAGAGCGCCGTGATCACCGTCGTCGGGTCCATCAATCTCGATCTTATCGCCACCGTCAACCGGCTGCCGGGGCCCGGCGAAACCGTCCCCGGAGGCGAATTCAAGTCGGCCCCGGGCGGCAAGGGCGCCAACCAGGCGCTCGCCGCCGCGCGTGCGGGCGCCCAGGTGCGCATGGTGGGTGCCGTGGGCAAGGACGCATTCGCGGGCGAGGCGATCGCCTATCTCAAGGACGGCGGTGTCGACCTGTCGGGCGTCGCCGAGATGCATGCCGCCACCGGCATCGCGCTGATCCTCGTCGGCGCCGACGGCGAGAACATGATCGCGGTCGTGCCGGGCGCCAACGGCACGGTCGTACCGGGAGATCTCGCCAAGGCGCAGTTCAGGAAGGGCGACGTGGTGTTGCTCCAGCACGAGATCCCGCTGTCGACGGTGGACGCGGCGCTCGACGCCGCGCGCCAGGCCGGCGCCGTGACCCTGCTCAACACCGCCCCCTTCCGAGCCGAGGCCGCGGGCTTCGTCGGCAAGGCCAACTATGTCATCGCCAACGAGACCGAGTTCGACCTCTATGCCGAAGCGCTCGGCCTGCCGGCTGGCGAAAGGCAGGAGCGCATGCGCGCGTTCGCCCGCCGCACCGGGGCGACCGTGATCGTCACGCTCGGCGGCGAAGGCGTCTTGGCTGCCACCGGCGACGACCTCATCCATGTCGATGCACTCGAGATCAAGCCCGTCGACACGGTGGGCGCCGGCGACACTTTCTGCGGCTATCTCGCCGCCGGCCTGGCCGCCAAGCTCGACCTCGAGCAGGCGCTGCGGCGCGCCGCGGCGGCGGGCTCGCTCGCCTGCCTCAAGCCCGGCGCCCAGCCGTCGATTCCGCTGGCCGCCGAGGTGGACGACGCAATCAAGGATTGAGCCACGCAGTGTCTGGACACGCGGCAGCGCGGCATGCTTAGTCATGGCGACCCTTGGGAGGAGTGGCCATGTCGCTTGAACTCTACGTCGCCTATGTCCTTGCCTGCATCGTCATCGTGCTGGTGCCGGGACCAACGGTTACCCTGATCATCGCCTCCAGCATGCGCCACGGCACCCGCGCCGGACTTGCCAACGTGCTGGGCACGCAAGCCGGCCTCGCCATCATGATCGCCATCGTCGGCATCGGCCTGACCTCGGCAATCGAGACGATGGGCCAGTGGTTCGAATGGGTGCGCCTGCTGGGTGCCGCCTATCTGATCTGGCTCGGCGTCCAGATGTTCCGCTCCAGCGGAAAGCTGGCCGCCGATGGGTCCGCCAGGAAACCTCGCGGCGGCTTCTTCCTGCAGGGCCTCCTGGTTGCGATCAGCAATCCGAAGACGCTGATCTTCTTCGGGGCCTTCTTCCCGCAGTTCATCGACGCCCAGGGCGACTACGCGCTGCAGATCGGGGTGATGGGCGCGACAGCCATGCTGTTTGCGGCCGTCTCGGATTCGGCTTACGCGCTCGTAGCCGGCCGCGCCGGCAGGCTGCTGTCCGCGCGCCGCGTCCAGCTGATGTCGCGCATCAGCGGCAGCTTCCTCATCGGCGGCGGCATCTGGCTCGCCTTCTCGCGGGCGAAATAGCCCAAAAGCAAAGGGCGGCTCGCGCCGCCCATTTCATTTCCGCATCCGGCGCCGCTACGCCAGTCCGTCTCACAGCCGGCCGAGCCGCTCCACCAGCAGCGCGAAGAAGCCGTCGTGGTCGATGTCGCGCATGACGGTCGCGTTCTTCGGACGGTTGCTGACGCCCCACCAGTCGACCACCGTCATGCCCATGGTGAGCTCCGAGGCGATCTCGACGGTCACATTGCAGAACCTGCCCTTGAACAGTTCCGGCTTGAGAAGGTAAGCAATGACGCACGGATCATGCAGCGGGCCGCCGTCGGTGCCGTATTTGCCCTCGTCGTAGCGCTCGAAGAACTCGAGCATCTGCGCCGTCGCGGTGCCGACGCGGGTGCCGAGCGCACGAAACGCGTCGATGCGCTTGGTGGTGGTCAGCGCCTTGTGGGTGACGTCGAGCGGCATCATCACGATCGGTACGCCCGAGCGGAGGACCACGTCGGCGGCCTGCGGGTCGACATAGATGTTGAATTCGGCCGAAGGCGTGACGTTGCCGCCCTCGAAGAAGCCGCCGCCCATCAGCACGATTTCCTTGATGCGCGGCGCGATCCGGGGCTCGCGGATCAAGGCGAGCGCGACGTTGGTCAGTGGGCCGAGCGGGCAGAGCGTGACGGTACCCGCCTCCTCGCGCATCAGCGTCTCGACCAGATAGTCGACCGCGTGCTGCTCCTGGAGCTTCATCGTCGGTTCGGGCAGTTCGGGACCGTTGAGGCCGGTCTTGCCGTGCACTTCCTCGGCGGTGACCAGTTCACGCACCATCGGGCGGATGGCGCCTGAGAAGACCTTGATGTCGGGACGGCCGGCCAGTTCACAGATCTTGCGGGCGTTCTTTTCGGTCAACCTCAGCGGAACGTTCCCGGCTACGGCAGTAATGCCGAGAATTTCGATCTCGGGGCTTCCGAGCGCCAGCAAAATGGCGACGGCATCGTCCTGACCGGGGTCGGTGTCGATGATGATCTTGCGCGGTTCGGGCATTTTCTTTCCTTGTTGGGCAGTTTTTTGCAGTCTTGAAGTTGCCGAAGCGGCGGACCATATCAGCAACAGGCGGAGAAATGCCACTTGGGTTTTTCCGCATTATGTCGCTCTTGGAGGACAAGCTGTAACATGAGCCGCATGACGCCCTTTTCGAGCCCGCTGCTGCTGGGCTTCGATACGATGGAAAAGACGCTCGAGCGCCTGGCCAAGACGGGCGACAGCTACCCCCCCTACAATATCGAACGCATCAGGGATGCCGAAGGGCGGGGCGAAAAGCTGCGGATAGTCCTGGCCGTCGCCGGTTTCGCCGAAATCGACCTCGACGTCACCGTCGAGGAGAACCAGCTCATCGTGCGGGGCCGCCAGAGCGACGACAGGGAACGCGAATACCTGCACCGCGGCATCGCATCGCGGCAGTTCCAGCGCTGCTTCGTGCTTGCCGACGGCATGCGGGTGACAGCGGCCGAACTGAAGAACGGTCTGCTTTCGATCGATCTCGACCGACCGGAAGCCGAACGGCTGGTACGGAAAATAAACATATCGGTAGCAGACTAAAAGTTGCCGAAGCTCTGATGCAGGGCGGCCATCATGGCGTCCTGGCTAGAAGGAGGCTGAAAATGCCCAATGCTGTCCACAAGCAGATCCTCACCGCGGGCGAACTCGCCCATCTCGGCGAAGGTTCGGTCGCCTATCTCCGGAAAGTGACCAGCGACGAACTGCGCGGCCGCTTCCCCGGAATGGCGGAGATCGCTCCCGGCCTCGAGCTGTGGGCGCTGTTTGCCGCCACCGGCGAACCGATCCTGCTGTCGGATGCGCGCGACCGCGCGCTTGCGGGGGCGATGGAAAACGACCTGACCACGGTCGCGATCCACTGACCTTGCGGCCGACGAAATGAAAAGGGCCGCACTGGGCGGCCCCTCCGAACTTTTTTCCCGACAATCCGATCAGGCCGCGTGCGACGCCGGCGCCTCCGACAGCAGCGCGTGGATGGCGGCCGCGTCGCGCGTGCCGCGGACCTTGGCGACGGTGTCCGCGTCGCGCAGCACGCGGGCGATGCGCGACAGCGCCTTGAGATGATCGGCGCCCGCCCCTTCGGGCGCCAGGAGCAGGAAGACGAGGTCGACCGGCTGGTCGTCGAGCGCCTCGAAATCGACCGGAGTTTCGAGTCTCGCGAAGACGCCGGTGATGCGCTTCACGCCGGCGATCTTTCCATGCGGGATGGCGATGCCGTTGCCGACACCGGTCGACCCCAGCCGTTCACGCTGGAGTATGGTGTCGAACACCTCCCGCTCGGGGATGCCGGAGATCGATGCGGCCCGTTCGGCGAGAAGTTGCAGAAGCTGCTTCTTCGAGTTCGCCTTCAAGGCCGGCATGATCGCCGGTACCTCGATCAGATCACTCAGATCCATTCTGAAATATCCCTTGCTCTGCACACCGCCGCATTGCCCGTTTGCCCCGCATGCGGACGGTGGCGACTATCCCTGGGCGACCTTTGCGGTCGAGGGATCTATCCAGCCGATGTTTCCGTCCGGCCGGCGATAGACGATGTTGAGATGCTCGTTGCGAGCATTGCGGAACACCACGACAGGGCTGTCCTTGGTGTCGAGCTCGATGACGGCGGAAGCCACCGACATCGTCTTCAGGACCATCGTCGACTCGGCGACGATGGCAGGCGAGAAATCGCTGGGCACTTCCTCGTCGTCGTCGGCGAGGGCAGCCACAACCGAATAGGTAACGTCGGTCAGGGCGCCGTTGCCGCTGCCGGAAGCGTGCGACTTCAGACGGCGCTTGTAGCGCCGCAAGCGGGTCTCGAGCTTGTCGGCGGCCGCGTCGAACGCGGCAACCGGTTCCTGTGCGTCTCCGGTCGCTTGCAGCGACATGCCGGAATCGAGCCTCACCATGCAGTCAGCGGTGTAGCGAGACCCGGACTTCATCACGTTCACGTGTCCGGAGAAGCCGCGATCGAAATACTTGCCGATCGCTTCGCCGATGCGGTCCTGGATGCGTATGCGAAACGCATCGCCGATATCCATGTGTTTTCCCGAAATGCGCAGGCTCATCTGAAAACTGACCTTTTCTGTTCAGACTTCAAACTGATCCGAGTTTATACCCGTGGTCGATGCAAACAAGCGTTGGCTCGCATGGCACACCGTTTTTAAGTCCGAACGCCCGGCTGTCCACCACTCACGAAAACGGGCCATACCCGCCCATTCCTGCAAGGCCTGGCGGCGCCGCAATCTTGCTGGCGGGCCGGCCCCGCCTCATGCGGGCGGGCTTCTAGACACTTCATTAGGGATTGTCAATCAAGGCCCGGACCAGCCGCCGGAACCGGCACTCGGAGCTCACTTGCCGGCACTCGCCATCGCCCGCTTCTCACGCCGCCGCTGCACCGACGAGGCGATGTTCATGCCCTCGCGATACTTGGCCACCGTGCGCCGGGCGATATCGACGCCGTCCTTCTTCAGGACGTCGACGATGGCGTCGTCGGAGAGAACCAGGGCGGGATCCTCGTCCTCGATCAGCTTGCGGATGCGGTCGCGCACGGCTTCGGAGGAGTGCGCATCGCCGCCTTCGGCCGAGGCGATCGCCGCGGTGAAGAAATAGCGCAGCTCGAACACGCCGCGCGGGGTCAGCATGTATTTGTTGGCGGTGACGCGGCTGACCGTCGATTCGTGCATGCCGATGGCGTCGGCCACGGCGCGCAGGTTGAGCGGCCTGAGGTGGCGCACGCCGTGCATCAGGAAGGCGTCCTGCTGGCGGACGATCTCGGAGGCCACCTTGAGGATGGTCCTGGCGCGCTGGTCGAGGCTGCGGGTGAGCCAGTTGGCGCTCTGCAGGCATTCGGCGAGGAAGCTGCGTTCGGCTGCGTCCTTGGTCCGCGCGGTGACCTGGGCGAAGTAGACCTGGTCGACCAGGACCCGCGGCAGCGTTTCGGGATTGAGTTCCACCGTCCAGCTGCCGTCGACCGCCTGGCGTACCTCGACGTCAGGCACGATCGTGTCGGCCGCCCCCCCGGCAAAGGCGCCGCCCGGCCGCGGATCGAGCGCGCGGATCTCGCCCAGCATGGCCAGGAGATCCTCCTCGTCGACCCCGCAGAGGCGCTTCAGGCTGTGGAAATCGCGCCGGGCCAGAAGCTCCAGATTGTCGATGAGCGCGGCCATGGCCGGATCGAGCCGGTCGCGGCGGGCGAGCTGGATGCGCAGGCACTCGGCGAGATCGCGGGCGAACAGGCCGGCCGGGTCCAGCCCCTGGCAGGCGGCCAGCACCTCGAGCACCAGGGCAGCCTCGACGCCGAGCCTCAGGGCGATCTCCGGCGGCTCGCCGCGAAAATAGCCCGTGTCGTCGAGCCAGTCGGCCAGTTCGGCGGCCACCAGCCGTTCGACGGGGTCGGAGAAGGCGAAGGCGACCTGTTCGCCGACATGATCCCTGAGCGTGACGGCCGCCGCCGCCATGTCCTCCATGTCGAAGCCATCGGACCCGCCGCCCGTGCCGCCGGTCGCGGCCGATTTCCACTGCATGGCGAGATCCGGGCCGACGCGCTCGACCGCACCCGGATCGTCCGGAAACAGATTTTCGAGCGACGTGTCGAGCTTTTCGGAGATGGCTTCGGAACTCCATCCGGCTTCTGCGTCGAACCAGTCGCCACCCTGGGACGGAGCAGCCTCGGCGGCGGTCTCGATCTTCGGGAACTGGTCGCCTGCCGCATCGTCGGGCACCTCCGCCCGTTCCAGCAGCGGATTGCGCTCGATCTCCTCGTCGATGAAACGCTCGAGTTCGGTGTGGGTGAACTGAAGCAGCCTGATCGACTGCATCAGCTGCGGCGTCATCACCAGGGACTGCGACTGCCGAAGCTGCAATTTCGCCGACAGCGCCATCCCGAGGTCTCTGCTCACCCTTTACGCAGCGGTCGCGGAACGCCGCGACCATCGCCCGGATTCAAACTGGCCCGGCTTTTGCTTGTCAAGCAGATTGGCCGTTCTTCAAGACGAACGCGCGCTTTTCACCGCAGGGTCGCAAGGCTGGCGCGCGGCTCCACCACAAGGCGACGCCGCCTGTGGGATCAGAGCGTGAAGCCTTCGCCGAGATAGAGGCGGCGCACGTCCGGATTGGCCACCACCTCGTCGGCGCGGCCATGCGTCAGCACCTCGCCGGCATGGATGATGTAGGCGCGGTCGATCAGGCCCAGCGTCTCGCGCACATTGTGGTCGGTGATGAGCACGCCGATGCCGCGCTGGGTCAGGTGGCGCACCAATTGCTGGATGTCGGCCACCGCGATCGGGTCGATACCGGCGAAAGGTTCGTCGAGCAGCATGTAGTTCGGGCGGCTGGCGAGCGCGCGGGCGATCTCGAGGCGGCGCCGCTCGCCGCCGGACAGCGCGATCGCAGGCGACTTGCGCAAGTGGCTGATGTGGAATTCCTCGAGCAGCGAATCGAGCGCCATCTCGCGCTCCTTGCGGCTCTTCTCGACCACTTCGAGGATGGCCCGGATGTTGTTCTCGACGGTCAAGCCACGGAAGATCGACGCTTCCTGCGGCAGGTAGCCGATGCCGAGACGGGCGCGGCGGTACATCGGCATCGCGGTCACGTCGAAGCCGTCGATCTCGATGGTACCGTGGTCGACCGGGACGAGCCCGGTGACCATGTAGAAGCAGGTCGTCTTGCCGGCACCGTTGGGGCCGAGCAACCCGACGGCCTCGCCGGCGCGCACCCCCAGCGTCACGCCGCTGACCACCTGCCTGCCCTTGTAGCTCTTGGTAAGCCCCTTGGCGATCAGCGTGCCCTTGAACCTGCCGTTCTTGGTGCTGCTCGAAATCGCCGGCGCGGCCGGCTGCTTGCGCGCCAGGCCGGGCGTCAGACGCGACAACAGCGAGGATGCGTCGGCCATTACTTCTTCTGCGAACCCGGCGTGATCGACATCATGACGCGACCATTGCTCTTGGTGCCCTTGTTGCAGCCGTCGACCTGGGCAAGTCCCGACTTCATCTGCACCGTCAGCTTGCAGCCGACCAGCACGTTGTCGCCCTCGGACAGGACCACTTCGCTGCCCGACAGCACCAGCACCTCGGTCTTCATGTCGAAGGTGCCGCGGTCGCCGGTGGCGACCTGCTTGTCGGACTTGACGTAGACCTTGTTGTCGACCTCGAGACGGTCGATGTTGGCCGAGCCGGTCGCGGCCGAGCCCTTGCCGTCCTTGACGTAGTAGACGATCATCTTGCCCGACTTCATCACCGTCGGGCCCTGGGTCACGCTCACATTGCCGGTGAAGATCGCAAGGTTTTCCGATTCGCGGACCTCGAGCTTGTCGCTCTCGATCTGAATCGGCTGGTCCCCGGACAGCTTCAGCCCGGAGAGCCTGCTCTGGCTATCCTGGGCGAGAGCACCGCCGGCGCCCAGCGCCAAGGCGATGCCCGCCAGCGCGGCCAAGGGCCGCCAGTTATCAATTCGCCGCACTCCCGCCTCCGCTGCCATTCTGTGCCGCCTTCATCCGCGCCGGATCGATGTCCACGCGCACCCGCTTCTCGAAGACGACGACCTTTCCGTTGTCGAGCATCGACATCGAATCGGACGTGATCCGCGAACCGTCAAGACTGATCTCCACAGGTTCGGTCGTCCTCATCTGGCCGCTGCCCATGTCCAGATACGCCGATTTGAGCCTGGCTACCATCCCATCGCTGGTAGCCACCGTCACCTTTTCCGACAGATTGAGCGTATTGCCGTCCCTGTCGTAGACGCCGCGCCCGGCATCGACCTTGGCGATGTTGTCGGCAGTGATCGGCAGGCTCGCATCGATCCCCAGGAGCTCGACCACGTTCTGGTTGGCCGGATCCTGCACCGCGCGGTCGGCCGTCATCGAGTAGGGCAGGTTGGCCTTGGTGAAGCCGCTCAACTGGGGCTTGGCCATCACCAGCTTGCCTTCCGAGAAGGCGGCGCCCTCGGCCTTTACCTGCAGCAACGGCGGCGCCATCAGATAGGCATAGCCGCCGAATGCCGCCGCAAGCAGGAGCCCGGCCAGCGGCAGCGCGCGCTTGAGGAACCTCACGCGCCGGGAATGGCGGGCGGCGCGGTCGAACGCATCGGAACGCGAAGCCGCCAGCGCGACCGCGGTCTGCGCAGCAACGCTGCTCCCGCCGCCGCTCGTCTCGATTGGTCGCGCCAACGTCAATGTCCTTCTTCGAACAGCCCGTGCCCTTGGTGCGGCACCGTCAAGCGGATGAAAGCCACGAAAATATGACCATTCGGTCAAGGAGTTACGGCCGTGCACACGCCTCCCGCGCAGCGCCGGCCGATTTACACCCCCGAATATGGCTATTTAGCTGAAAAAACCAAGCTCCCGCAACGGCACCTGCGTCAGGAAAGCGGTGGCCCTCACGCGAGCCTTGCTTTAAAAGCGCAGGCCTGCAAGCACGCGAGGCGTTTCATGACCACGAGAGCCGACGATCTGATCGACCGCCGCCGGTTGCGACGCAAGCTGACCTTCTGGCGTGTCGCCACCCTCGCCGTCGCAGCCCTCGCCATCGTCGGCATTTCGACCTGGATGGCGGGAGAGACTATACCGGGCGTCGCCACGCCCCACATCGCCAAGGTCAAGATCGAAGGCACCATCACCGAGGACGAGGACCTGCTCGAACGCCTCGACAAGATCCGCCAGTCCGCGTCGGTCAAGGGCGTCATCCTGTCCATCGATTCGCCCGGCGGCACCACCGCCGGCGGCGAGGCGATCTTCGACGCCGTGCGCAAGCTCGCCGCCGAGAAGCCGGTCGTGGCGCAGGTCGGCACGCTGGCCGCCTCGGCCGGCTACATGATCGCCTCCGGCGCCGACCACATCGTGGCGCGCAAGTCCTCGATCGTCGGCTCGATCGGCGTGCTCGTGCAGTTTCCCGACCTCACCGGCATGATGGACAAGCTCGGCGTCAAGCTCGAGGAGATCAAGTCCTCGCCGCTGAAGGCCGAACCCTCGCCGTTCAACCCGACGACCGAGCCCGAGCGGGCGATGATGCGCAGCATGATCCTCGACAGCTACGACTGGTTCGTCGGCATCGTCGCCGAGCGCCGCGCCATGTCCAAGGCCGAGGCGACCGCGCTCGCCGACGGCTCCGTCTTCACCGGCCGCCAGGCCCTCGCCAGGAAGCTGATCGACGAGGTGGGCGGCGAAGACCAGGCCATCGCCTGGCTCGGCACCAAGGGCGTCGACGCCAAGCTCGAAGTGGTGGAATGGAAGCCGAAAGACACCGGCAGCTTCTTCCTGCCGACCTCGCTGGCCAAGGCGCTCGGCCGGGCGCTGGGCATGGGCGACTTCTCGGCCGAGCTGTTTAGGGAAATGGGCGCCGACCGCTTGTTCCTTGACGGTATGCTGTCCCTCTGGCAGGCTGAAAAAGCTGCCTTAGGCAACTGAAAAACAAATAAAATCATCGGCATTACGGGGACCGCGCACATGATCAAGTCCGAACTGGTGCAAATCATCGCCACCCGCAACCCGCATCTGTTCCTGCGGGACGTGGAGAACATCGTCAGCGCCATATTCGACGAGATCACCGATGCCCTGGCCGAAGGCAACCGCGTCGAGCTGCGCGGCTTCGGCGCGTTCTCGGTCAAGAACCGCCCGGCCCGTACCGGACGCAACCCGCGCACCGGCGAATCCGTCGAGGTCGAGGAGAAGTGGGTGCCGTTCTTCAAGACCGGCAAGGAACTGCGCGAGCGGCTCAACGACACCAAGTGACCCTTCGGGGTGGGCGGCGCGGGTTTCAAACGGGAAGATAAATGTTCAACCGCTTCATGCTCATCGTGGTCCTGGTGCCCTTGGCGATCGTGCTGATCGCGCTCGCCGTCGCCAACCGCATGGCCACGCCCTTCACGCTCGATCCGTTCAATCCGGGCAATCCGGCCCTCACCATCCAGGCGCCGCTCTTCGTGCTGCTCTTCCTGGCGCTTGCCGCGGGCATCGTCATCGGCAGCGCCGTCACCTGGTTCAAGCAGGGGCGCTACCGCAAGGTCGCCCGCCAGCGCGGCCTCGAGGCCGAGAGCCTGCGCCAGGCCGCCCAGCGTCCCGCCCCGGCACAGCAAGGCCCGGCCCTGCCGCGCCCCAACTGACCGGTCCCGCGCCGCATCTCTCAGGGAGGATCTCATGCTGCAGTTTTCGGCCGGCGACATCGACCGGGCGCTGAGCTTTTCCGGCCTGGTCGAGACCCTGCGGACAGCCTTCCGCGAGGGCGCGGTGCAGCCGGTGCGCCACCACCACACGATCGAGCGGGCGCAGGGCACGGATTCGACGCTGCTCCTGATGCCGGCCTGGACCGACTTCAAGGCGCCCGCCACGGCGGCCGGCGGCCATATCGGCGTCAAGATCGTCACCGTCTCGCCCGACAACAACACCATCGCCAAGCCGGCGGTGGTCGGCCTCTACCTTCTGCTCGACGGCGTCACCGGCGAACCGCAGGCGCTGATGGACGGGCCGCGGCTAACGCAGTGGCGCACGGCCTGCGCCTCGGCGCTGGCCGCAACCTATCTCGCCCGCGACGACGCCTCGAAGCTATTGGTGATCGGCGCCGGCGCGCAGTGCCAATTCCTGGCGCGGGCGCACGCCGCGGTGCGCCCGATCGAGGAAATCCGCATCTGGAACCGCACGCCGGCCAATGCCGAGACGTTGGCCGCGTCGCTGAGGAGCGAAGGCTTCGACGCCAGGGCCGTCGTCGATCTCGACGCCGAACTCGGCTGGGCCGACATCGTCACCGCCGGCACGATCTCCACCGTGCCGCTGGTCAAGGGCGCCAGGCTCAAGCCCGGCGCCCATGTCGACCTCGTCGGCGGCTTCACGCCCGGCATGCGCGAGGCCGACGACGACGCGGTCGCCCGGGCACGGGTCTATGTCGACACCCGCGCCGGCGCCACCAAGGAAGCCGGCGACATCGTCCAGCCGATCGCTTCGGGCGTGCTCGAGGCCGACGCCATCGTCGCCGACCTGCACGAACTCGCCCGCGGCCAGAAGACCGGCCGCCAGTCGGCGGACGAGATCACCCTGTTCAAGTCGGTGGGCGCCGCCCTCGAGGACCTCGCCGCCGGCATCGCCGTCTATGGTGCCCTCAAGCCGAAAGCCTGAGATCGACCTCGGCTCCCATGGCTGCCGCGATCACGCGGAAGTCGCGCTCGCCGAGCGGGCAGAGCCCGAAGCGCAGCTGGTAGCCCCAATTGGGCGCGGCGGTGAGGTCGAGACGCCCGAGCAACGCGGCTATGGGCACCTCCCTTGCCAAGGCCCAGTCGACACCCTTGCGAAACGGCACGAAGCCGCCGCCCATGTCGAAGCGGTAGGGGTCGCCGCCACGCGCCCGGCCAATCGCGGTGAAGGACTTCAGCCCGTCCTTCACGCCGAAGCCGTTTGACGGCGAGTAATAGACCACGCCGTCACCGGCGCCGATCCGGCGCAGCGGGCCGGCCTTGCCGTGGCAGACCTGCATGAAGCCGGCGGAACGGCCGACACGGACGTGCCCGGCCGAGGCGATCGCGAGCCAGTTGGCGCCCATGGTCAAGCTCCGGCACCATCGTTCAGCCAGTAGACGCGCAGGCGATGGCCGTCGGGGTCGAGCGCGACGAAGGTGCGGCCGAAATCCATGTCGGTCGGCGCCTGTGCCATCTCGATGCCGCGCCCGGCCCAGTCGGCATGGGTTGCGTCGACCTGATCCGGCGTCTCCAGCGCCAGGACGATCTCGGCCCCGCCACCCGCCACCGAAGCAGCCGGCTCGACCGTATGGCGCGACCACAGGCCGAGCTTGAAGCCGCCGTCGAGCACGAACAGGACGAAGGTCGGCGAGGATTCGACCGGCTGGCGGCCGAGCAGCTTGGCGTAGAACGCGCCGCTCGCCTCGGGGCTGTCGACATAGAGGATGACGAAATTGGGGGTGGCCATGGCTTGCTCTCCGCTGTTGCTACGGAGACCAGGCTAATGCCGGCCACTGTCAGATTCTGGCAGCAGCGATCAAGGCCGGCGCGAAGTGTCGAGCGTCGCGCGCCACTCCTTCAGCATCGCGGCGCGCCGACGCGGGTATCGCTGCTCGGTGGCAGCGAGATCGGAGATGCGGTCGGCGCGGAAGTGGCGGAAATCCTGCCGCATCTCGCACCAGGCCACCATCACGCGGACCTTGTCGAAGAATCCGAGCGCGAAGGGCCAGACCGTGCGCCGGGAGTTGGCGCCCGAGGCGTCCTCGTAGGTCATCTCCAGCTTGCGTTCGGCGCGGATCGCCTTGCGGATGACGCCGAGGTCGACGCTTTCGCGGCTCGCCGCCTCGCTCGGCCCGACCAGCAGCGCGGTCGCGTCGAGCTCGTCGCGCAGGTCGTCCGGCAGCACCGCCGCGATCTTTGCCAGCGCGTCGGTCGCGGCGGCCGACAGCCGCGCGTCGGGCTGCTTCGCCACCCAGCGCGAGCCGAGCACGATCGCCTCGATCTCCTCGTCGGTGAACATCAGCGGCGGCAGCATGAAGCCGGGCCTGAGAACGTAGCCGAGCCCGGGCTCGCCCTCGATCGGCGCGCCCTGCCCCTGCAAGGTGGCGATGTCGCGGTAGAGCGTGCGGATCGACACGTCGAGCTCGCCGGCAAGCGTCATGCCGCTCACCGGCCGGCGGTGGCGGCGCAGGATCTGGATGAGGTCGAGCAGGCGTTCGGAGCGCGACATGATTCTCGGACGGGCTTGTCGGGGCACGATAGGCCGGGGCGCCTGCGGCCGGAAGGCGTTTGAAGATTTGAGCGGGGGAGTACACCCACCCCTAACCCCTCCCCACTGTTTGGACCGGGGACATCGCGAACAGGTGTGCGAAGACATCGCGAACAGGTTTGCGCCTATGGCGCGAGGGGGTTCGGGATGGCGTTCGAGGACAGAAGCGCGATGAAGCAGAAGCAGGAGTTTGTGAGACTGGCGTCGGCGGAAGGGGCGAATG
>NZ_JBNPXB010000016.1:0-128189 GCF_050433525.1 Aminobacter sp. BE322
CAGGCAAATCCGTCGCCTTTCGCCCGACCGCCACCGACGGCGTCTTCGAAGCCTGGTTCAGACATCAGAAAATACAAACCATCGACCTCAATGCCTTGCCTCGATAGATTGCAAACCTGTTCGCGATGTCTTCGCACACCTGTTCGCGATGTCCCCGGTCCAAACACCCACAAGGGGGAGGGGGATGCCGTTGCGAACGCCTAGGATACTGCTTCTCCGCCGACCGGTGATCGGCAGCGACGACAATCAAAGTCCCCCTCCCCCTTGTGGGGAGGGGTCAGGGGTGGGGGTATCTCGGCGCACAACCCCGCAATCGAAAACTCCACCGCCGACTGTCCCTCGCCTCCCCGCGACGGCCCGTCCGGTTGCGGCGGGCTGTGGCCTGTGCCAAAAGCGGCCAACCGCCCGGAGACGACGTTCCTTGAAGCACCCGCGTGACAGACGCCGCGACAGCCGCCCGCAACCGCCCCGCAAGGGCGGCACAGCGCCCGCGCCGGCGTATGGCCACGGCGAGCGACAGCAGGAGCGCAGGCCGGAGCAGCGCCCTGCCCCGCGCCAGGACCATCAGCCGGAGCCCAAGGCCGAACCGCGCATGCTTGCGCGCCGCGAAGGCGCGCTGCCGGCCGAGCGCCTGCCGCTGATCCTCGAGGTCGCGCCCAACGACGACTACGCCCTGCTCGACAGCGGCGACGGCCAGAAGCTCGAGCAGTACGGCCCCTACCGCATCGTCCGGCCCGAGGGCCAGGCGATCTGGCAGCGCGCGCTGCCGGCGAAGGATTGGGAGCGTGTCGACGCGATCTTCACCGGCGACACCGACGAGGAAGGCATGGGCCGCTGGCGGTTTCCGAAGGCGCCGCTCGGCGAGACCTGGCCGATGCGCCATGACGGCCTGTCCTACCAGGGCCGCTTCACCTCGTTCCGCCACGTCGGCGTCTTCCCCGAGCAGGCGACGCACTGGGACCACATGGCCGGCCTGATCGAGAACGCCAGGCGCCCGGTCAAGGTGCTCAACCTGTTCGGCTACACCGGCCTCGCCTCGCTGGTCGCCGCCCGCGCCGGCGCCGAGGTCACCCATGTCGACGCCTCCAAGAAGGCCATCGGCTGGGCCCGCGAGAACCAGGAAATGGCGGGTCTCGCCAACAAGCCGATCCGCTGGATCTGCGAGGACGCGATGAAGTTCGCCGAGCGCGAGGAGCGCCGCGGCAGCCGCTACGACATCATCCTGTTCGACCCGCCCGCCTATGGCCGCGGGCCCAAGGGCGAGGTCTGGCAACTGTTCGAGCACCTGCCGGCCATGACCGACATCTGCCGCTCCATCCTGACACCGAAACCGCTGGCCGTGGTGCTGACCGCCTATTCGATCCGCGCCTCGTTCTTCGCCATCCATGCCCTGATGCGCGACACCTTCGCCGGCATGGGCGGCACGGTCGAATCGGGCGAGCTCGTCATCCGCGAGAAATCGGCCGGACGGGCGCTTTCGACATCCCTCTTCTCGCGCTGGGTGGCCAAATGAGCGAACACCGCACCGGGGCGCCCGGCCGCGTCAAGGAAGTGACGAGCCTCGCCAACCCGCTGGTCAAGGACATCAAGGCGCTGGCGCTGAAGAAATTCCGCGACCAGCAGAACGCCTTCATCGCCGAGGGGCTGAAGCTGGTCATCGATGCGCTCGATCTCGGCTGGACCATCAAGACGCTGATCTTCGCCAAGTCGGCGCTCGGCAACCCGGCGGTGGAGAAGATCGCCGCGCGCACCGTTGCCGCCGGCGGCGACGTGCTCGAGGTTTCGGAGAAGGTGCTGACGGCGATCACCCGCCGCGACAATCCGCAGGCGGTGGTGGGCGTGTTCGGCCAGCGTTTCGTGCCGCTGAAGGACATCCGCCCGAAGGATGGCGACGTCTGGGTGGCGCTCGACCGCGTGCGCGACCCCGGCAATCTCGGCACCGTCGTCCGCACCGTCGACGCCGTCGGCGCCAAGGGCGTCATCCTGGTCGGCGACACGACCGATCCGTTCTCGCTCGAGACCGTGCGCGCAACCATGGGCTCGATCTTCGCCGTGCCGGTCGCCAAGGCGCATCCGGACGCGTTCCTCGAATGGCGCAAGAGCTTTGCCGGCATCGTCGCCGGCACCCATCTCCAGGGCGCTGTCGACTATCGCTCGGTCGATTTCGGCACCCGGCCCGTGCTGCTCATGATGGGCAACGAGCAGCAGGGCCTGCCCGATAACCTGGCCGGCGCCTGCGACAAGCTTTTGCGCATCCCCCAGGCCGGCCGCGCCGATTCGCTCAACCTGGCGGTCGCCACCGCCGTCATGCTGTACGAGATCCGGCGCGACGCGCTGAAGCTTTAGGAGTGCCCCCGCGTGAAGTCAGCCGCGACTTACGGATTGGTGACGGTTCTGGCGATCGCGCTCGACCAGTGGATCAAGTTCCTCGTCGAGGCCAACCTGGTCATGCAGGAAAAGGTCGACGTGCTGCCTTTCCTGGCGCTCTTCCGCACCTACAACACCGGCATCGCCTTCTCGATGTTCTCCAATGTCGGCGACACCGGCCTCATCGTGCTGACCGCCGCCGTGGTCGCCTTCGTCGCCTTCCTAGCCAGCCGGACGACCCCAGCGCAGGTGCTGTCGCGCCTCGGCTTCGCGCTGATCGTCGGCGGGGCGCTGGGCAACCTCATCGACCGCACCGTCTACGGCCACGTCATCGACTACATACTTTTCCACACGCCGGTGTGGTCCTTCGCGGTCTTCAACCTTGCCGACGTCTTCATTTCCGCCGGTGCGGCCTGCATCGTGCTCGACGAATTCCTGGCCTGGCGGCGTGGGCGCGGCGAAGAGCCGGCCCCCGGCGATTGACGCCGGCCGGCATTTTCGGGCAAGGTCCGGCCTCCGATTGTCATTGCCAACAGATTCAGCTCGGCATTTAACAAAAAATTCAGGAAGGTAGCCCCCGAGCCCAAGGTCTGCCACAATCGGTGACCATGATGCTTCAAGCGGCAGCCTCAGGCGTCGCTGAACTGTCTCTCGCCCACGCAGCGAAGACTTGCGGGATGAGATGGCGGTGGGGGAGCTCGAAGTTCGAGCAATGGGCCTAAGTGGAGAGTTGCTTGTGAAAATGCCCTTCAGGTTGGGCGCTGCGAATCAGCCGCGCTCCGCATTGATGTTCACCAAGCCCGAGCCGGTTTCCTGGCGCGAGAATTGCCCGAACAGGGGCCTCGTCCTCGGCGTGATCGCCATGACGGTGCTGATGAGCGCGACCGCCGTTTCCGCGCTCTTCGTTCTGCCCCGCATGGGCCAGTCCGCAGCCGATGCCGCGCAGGAAGCGCAGCAGGTCGCCGCCAGCCAGGCCAAGGAAAAGATCACCGCCATCGTCGCCGAACCGACCGACCGCAAGGGCCGGCTGGCGTCGGCGTCCCAGTCGCTGCTCGTCTCCGACGCAGCGGCCGCCGAGGCCACCGACATGCCGCTGGCCGCCGATCCGCGCTGGGCGGCAGTGGTCGCGGCGGGCGCGACGCAGCCGCTCGAGGCCATGCCGGAGATTCCGGGCGCCGACAAGGTCATCGCCAAGGACCCCTCCGGAACGGGCGCGCTTGCGCTGGCCGACACCAAAGCGGCAACCACCCCTGCGAGCAATGCCGCCGTCAAGGCGATCGAGGCAGAGGTGAAGACCGTCGCCGACGCCGCGCAGGGCCCGCGGCAGGCCACGATCAAGCGCTCCGTGAACATGCGCGCAAAGCCCGAGAAGGGCGGCGCCGTCATGCGCGTGATCCCGGCGAAGAGCGCCGTCGAGCTGGTTTCCTGCACGCAATGGTGCGAGATCGTCTTCGAGGGCGAGCGCGGCTACATCTTCAAGAGCTACGTGCAGTAGCGGTCGCCGCGGGCCGAATCGCAGCGACAGTTAAAATGCGACCGATCGGTCCAAACCTTCCCTAAACTCTCAACGCTAGGATTCCGTCGTGATGGCGGATTCCGGATTGAAAGACAGCAAGACGGTACAGGGCGCGGCAGGACAACCTGCCGATGCGCCCGTGCGCCGGCATTTCCTCACGCCGCCGCCGCTGGCGCCCGATCTTCCCAAGGAGCCCCCGCGCGGCCTCTACTTCACCACGCTGGTGGCGGTCCTGGTGCTCGCGGGCCTCGCCCATCTGACCGGCGCGCCCGGCTTCGTCAGCATCGGCCTCCTGATTGCAGGCGTCGCCGGTCTGGTGCTTCTGGCGCGCGGGCTCAGCGATCGCGAGCAGACCGCCAATGCGATCAGCGAAAGCACTTCCCGCAACCGCGCGCAGATGGAGACCCTCGCCGACCGCATGTGGGAACTGCAGGAAAGCGAGGAACGCTTCCGCGGCCTCATCGACGCGCTCGGCGATCTCGTCGTGCATCGCGACAGGGACGGCCGCATCACCTATGCCAACAAGGTCTTCGCGGACCTCATCGGCGAGGATCAGCGCGACCTTTCCGGCCGCGCGCTGTCGGAACTGGGCGTCGACGTCGGCGTCGTCCCGGACGCGGCCTTCGCCGCCGGCGAGTGCCTGAGTTCCACCGACGTCGGCATACGCTCCAATGGCATCGTCCGGTGGTTCTCCTGGATCGAGCTGTCGGTGCGCGACAAGGACACCGACGCGGTGTCGCATCGGGCGATCGCGCGCGACATCACCGCCCGCAAGCGCGCCGAAACCGCGCTCATCAACGCGCGCGAACGGGCGGAATATGCGAGCCAGGCCAAGTCGCGCTTCCTGGCCACGGTCAGCCATGAGATCCGCACGCCGATGAACGGTATCATGGGCATGGCCAAGCTCCTGCTCGACACCGAACTGTCGCCCGAACAGCGCACATATGTCGGCGCGGTGTCGACCTCGGCCAGTGCGCTCCTGGCGCTGATCGAGGACCTGCTCGACTATTCCAAGATCGAGGCCGGGCGGTTCGACCCCGAACCGCAGCCGATGTCGCCGCGCGAGATCGCCGACAATGTGATCGAGCTTCTGGCGTCCCGCGCCTTTGCCAAGAACATCGGCCTCGGCTGCCATGTCGCCCCGGCCGTGCCGCAGATGATCACAGCCGACCCGGGACGCGTGCGCCAGGTGCTGCTCAACCTGATCGGCAATGCCATCAAGTTCACCGATGCCGGCGGCGTCATGCTGCGGGTCGAGCGCGTCGGCGATGGCCATCCGGGCCACATCCGCTTCACCGTGATCGACTCGGGGCCCGGCCTGCGTGCCGAGGACATGGAGCGGGTCTTCGAGGAATTCGAACAGGCCGACGGCACCTCGACCCGCTCGCATGGCGGCGCCGGCCTCGGCCTGGCGATCTCGAAGCGGCTGGTCACCTCGATGGGCGGGACGATCACGGTCGAGAGCGACCTCGGGGAAGGATCACGCTTCGCATTCGAACTGCCCGCCTACGGCGCCACGGATTCCATGTCGGCCAACGAGGCCACGCTTGCCGGGCATCGCGCCGTCATCCTGTCGCGGAACGCGACCGAGGCGGCCGCGATCGCCGAAACGATCCGCGCCCATGGCGGCCGCGCCGACGTCGCCGGGACTCCGGAGCAGGCCGCCGGCTTCGCCGAAGGCTGCGATGCGCTGCTGGTCGATGCCGCCATCGAGGAGAAGGACGGGCGGGTGCTGCGGCAGTTGCGTGAAGCCGGCTTCGCCGCCAGCGAAGCCGTGACGCTGATCGCGCCCACTGATCGCGGCCTGCTCGGGGAACTGCGCGCCAGCGGCTACGCCACCTTCCTGGCGCGCCCGGTGCGCGGCGAGACGCTGCTGCGCGTGCTTTTGGCGAACAGCGGCGGCGTGCCGAGCCAACCGCCAGCCGCCAGCCGTCGCGCGGCCGCGCGGTCGCGCACGGACCGGCCGCAGGGGTTGTCGGTGCTCATCGCCGAGGACAACGACATCAATGCCATGCTCGCCCGCGCCGCGCTGGCCAAGGCCGGGCACCGAATCGATGTCGTCAACAACGGCAGGGCAGCGGTCGAGGCGGTCACGGGGGCGGCGCGCAACCGCCGCTACGACGTGGTGCTGATGGATATGCACATGCCGGTGATGGACGGGCTGGACGCGATTTCGGCGATCCGGCGCTACGAGGAACAGCATGGCCTCGGCGCCGTTCCCATCCTTGTGCTGTCGGCCGACAGCCAGGAAAAGACCCGCCACGCCGTGCTGGCGCACGGCGCCAGCGGCTTCGTCACCAAGCCGCTCGACCCCGAAACACTGATCGATCTGGTCGAACAGCGCGCTGCCGCATAGCAGCCATCTCACTGATTTTCCTAGCCGGCTAGGCGATGATCCTGACCCGCAAGTCTTGCCCGCGCCGATCGATCACGATACTGTCACAATCCTGTAGCACCGACACCGTATCCCCGCGCCAGGAGGGATGGCTCGAAGGAGAATCACCCGTGCATACAGCTTTGCCGGACAGTGACGCCCAGAAAGCCAACGGCACCAAGGTGGCGGTGCCCGTCACGCCGATTGCACCGGGTACGCCGCTCGGCCGAATCGGTACGCTCGAGGTTCGCCTCGCCCGGGACGAATCGGAGATCGCCGCGGCCCAGGAAGTGCGCTACCGCGTGTTCTTCGACGAACTCGGCGCCAGGAAGCAGGCACTGCATTCGATCGACCGGCGCGACGCCGACCGTTTCGACGACATCTGCGATCATCTGCTGGTGTTCGACACCTCGCTTGCCGGTCCGGACCACCGCCGCATCGTCGGTACCTACCGCCTGCTGCGCCAGGAGCGCGCCACCGAAGCCGGCGGCTTCTATTCCGACGACGAATTCGAGCTCAACAAGCTCATTGCCCGCCATCCCGGCCAGCGCTTCCTCGAGCTCGGCCGTTCCTGCGTGCTGCCCGAATACCGCTCCAAGCGCACCATCGAGGCGCTGTGGCAGGGGATCTGGACCTATCTCAACCGCTACGACATCGACGTCATGACCGGCTGCGCCTCGTTCCACGGCACGGTGCCGGCGGCGCATGCCGAGGCGCTCACCTATCTCGCCCACCACTGCCGCACCAGCGCCGACTGGGACGTCCGCGCCGTGGCCGGGCGCTATTGCGCCATGGACCTGATGCCGATCGAGGCGGTCAACGCCAAGTCGGCCATCGCCGCCATGCCGCCGCTGGTCAAGGGCTATCTCCGTGTCGGCGCCAAGATCGGCGACGGCTGCGTCATCGACCACGATTTCGGCACGACCGACATCTTCGTGGTCATGCCGGTCAAGGAAATCGGCGCCCGCTACATCAACTACTACGGCGGGGAACAGCGCTTCGCGGCGTAGGCCGACGCCTGCGCCTCGACGCAATCGCATCCGAACAGTGAAGCCGCGCCCGGACGCCCGCGCCGAAGCACTTGCTCCCTTTCAGCCTGCACCCATGAGGGAACGCATCCGGCGCGCCGAGGCGAACAACCGGTTGGCCGAGTTGCTCCGGTTTTCGCCCGGCGCCACCGTACCGCCCGAGAAGGCGATGTCGGAGAAGCCGATGTCGGCGAGCAACTTGCAGAGTTCGTCCGACGGCGCCTCGATGAGCAGCAGCGGCTCCGAGCGCTTCATGGTCTCGATGCCGCCGAGGATGACATCATACTCGAGCCCCTGGACGTCGATCTTGACGAAACAGGGGTCCAGTCCAACGCTGTCGAGCGGCCTGATTTCGCAGCCCATGGACTCGATTGTGAGCTGGTCGGGCCGGAAGCCGAAGACCCGTTCCGGGTTCAGCCAGCTGCTGGCTTCCTGAAGGTCCATCGAAGCAAGCCCGTCATAGACCATGTGCCGGTATTTCGGCACATGAAGGGTGAAACGGCCATTCTCCCTGCCGAGACCGAAGGGGTGGACCGTGATTTCGCGATCGCGTTCGTAGCGGGCCTCGAGCCGCCGCGCGAGGCCGGCATTGGCCTCGAAGGCATGCAGCGCCGCTTCCGGCGCGAACAGTCGGATCGACTCGATCGACTGCCCGGCATTGGCGCCGACGTCGACAAAGCTCTGCCCTTCCGGCTTCAGCCGCGCGATGATGGCGAATTCCGGTTCATGCGGCTTGCGCATGATCCGCCGCAGCAAACGCGTCACGGCTTCCTTGCCAGCCTTGGCCCCGGGAAGCTCGCTTTGGATTGCGCGGATAAGCCGATGCGGGATCATGAAGTGCCTGCGCCTTGATGCATTTGCCATCTGGTTAAGGCGCAACCGTTAAAATAAGCCTTTGTGGGCACCGCCGATCGCTCGTGCCACTAGGGCAGCATGCCCGCCGAGGGATTGCAAGGTCAGCCACAAGTTTCGGGTGCGAGATCGTTCAGGCGCTGTTCCCTGAATGCGTCCACGACATTGGGCGCCAGGGCCAGGCAGACGAGCACGCAGGCGGCCGAAATCAGCAGCCTGGCGGGTTTCCTGAAATGCCGGCCGTTCAGCAGCGCGCCAGTAAGATAGACCGCGATCGCCGCTATGCCGAAGAACAGCACCGGCCCCGGGCCGTCGCAATCAATGCCATCACCGCCCCAGGCTTTGTATTCGTTCGAGGGCATCAGCCCGAGAAAGGCGATGGGTAGCGCCAGCACGAGGACGGCATAGCCGAGAACGGCCCAAGGGCGGCGCACGCGATTCTGTTCTTGCATGACGCGATCGTCGCATTGCGCCTCAAGGCCGGCAATGCCCCCACATCGGTACCGCTTCGCGGCATATGGCCGAGATGCTCAGGGAATATCCTCGGGCCGGCGGCCGGGGCGGCTGCGATAGGCCGGAAAGGTCCAGCCGAATTTCAGCGCGCCGCCGCGCACCATGAAGGCGGCGACGAAGGCGACCACGGCCGAAACCGCGGGCGGCAGCTCGGCAAGCTCGGCGAGCGTGTAGATGCCGGCCCCGGCCATCGCGGCAGAGACGTAGATCTCGGGCTTCAGCAGTACCGAGGGCTCGCCGGCGAGGATGTCGCGGAGGATGCCGCCGAAGGTTGCCGTCAGCATGCCCATGACGATGGCGACCGTCGGCGAGCCGGTCGCGGCCAGCCCCTTCGCCGCGCCGATCGCGGCATAGGCCGACATGCCGAGCGCATCGAGCCAGAGAAGCAGCTTGTAACGGGATTCGACCCGGTGGGCGGTGAAGAAGACGAGCACGGCGACCGCGGCGCAGACCAGCACATAGGCCGGATTGACCACCCAGAACACGGGCAGGCCCAGGATGACGTCGCGGACCGTTCCGCCGCCGATTCCGGTGAAACTCGCCAGGAACAGGAAGCCGATGACGTCGAGCTGCTTGCGCGAGGCGGCAAGCGCGCCAGTGGCGGCAAACACCGCCACGCCGGCATAGTCGAGATAGAGGAGCGGATTCATGCGAGCGAATAGGGAATAGTGAGTAGCGAATAGAAAAAGGCCATGGCATCCCCCGGATCTACCGGCAGAATAGCCGCCTATTCCCTATTCGCTACTCCCTATTCGCTTGCCTATGCGTCCTTCTCGGCCTGCTCGTTCACCGGGCCGGGCTCGGCCGGCGTCTCGGCGCCATGCTTGGGGCCGCCCTTGGCGATGCCCACCATGGCCGGGCGCAGCACGCGATCGCCGATGGTATAGCCCGACTGGGCGACATGCACGACCGTGTTGGCCGGTACGTCGGGGTTCGGCACCTCGAACATGGCCTGGTGGAAGTTGGGATCGAACTTCTCGCCCTGCGGGTCGAGCTTGCGCACGCCATGGCGCTCGAGCGCGGTGAGCATGGCGCGTTCGGTCACCTCGACGCCCTCGATGAGGCTCGCGAGCCCGGCACCGCCGGCGGCCTTGGCCTCGTCGCTCACCGCCTCGATGGCGCGGCGCAAATTGTCCGACACGGTGAGCATGTCGCGGGCGAAATTGGCCACCGAATAGCTGCGCGCGTCCTGCACGTCGCGCGCGGTGCGGCGGCGCAGGTTTTCCATGTCGGCCGCGACGCGCAGGGCGCGATCCTTCAGTTCCTCGTTTTCCTTCAGCAGGCGCACGAGGGCCTCGTAGTCGCCCTCGACACCACCTTCGATCTTGTCGGCCTGGGCCTCGGCGGGCGCCGTCTCGTCCGGCGCGCGTTCGTCTTTTGCCTGGTCGCTCATCGCCATTTCCCGTTGTTCGGATCAGGTTGGAAGTTGCGCCCGATATCGAGCTTCAAATGCCAAAAATCAAGGGGCAAGGGCGAGCGGCGCCGTATGCCGCGCCGTGCACGTACGCCCCTGCGATGGTGTTCGGGGTCCGCAATTCAACGTTAATTCAACTTTTACCAAGTCGGCCGACCATTGCCCAAGGTCTCCCCAAACGGGAACCATTTGCATCTGGCAGAGTTCTACGGGCAACAAAAAGGCCCCGTCATGAAGGCAAAGCCAAATACAAAGACCCGCTCCGACAGGTTGGCTGTCAACATCAGGCGAAGCTTCGCCTCCGAAACCAATCTGCGCGTGCTCGAGTCACTGCCGGTCTTCAGGGCCGAAGGGGATCTGCCGCCGGGCTTGCAGCGGCTTCTCGACAAGCTGCAGGAAGTCGAACGCAGGCAGCCGAAAGCCTAGGTTGCTTCAATCGCCGGCACCGCGGCGCCACGCATAGCCCGCGCCTTTCGCAGGTCTGCCCGCGGCCTTCGCCGACGGCTGGTAATAAAGCGGCAAGCCGCCGCTGTTGCCTGCCTCCAGGCGTTTGAGCAGGACCGGGTGCGACACCTCGAACTCGTCAAAACCGACCCGCAGCATGTGCGGCAGCTGGTCGACGAGGACCTGGCCCGTCGCCCGCACCGCGCCGTCGAAGCCGTGGCGGCTGCGCAGGAGTTCGGCCTTCGAGAACGAGCGGCCGTCGTTGAATGCCGGGAAGGCGAGCGCCACGAGCGACAGCTGGTCGAGCAGGTCGACGATGGCGTCGAGCTGGTCGCCCGGCTGCAGCAGCACGCCCAGGCGCTCCTTCGCGCCCTCACGTTGGGTCGCGTCGAGCTCCAGGAAGGCCGGCAACGACAGGATCACGCGGCGGTTGCTCGCCAGTGCGGCCGCATCGTCGGCATGGATCCACCCGTCCTCGCGGAAACCTTCGGGGGTCCAGAGGCGGATCGCCGGTGTCGCTTCGGTCATATGCACGTTCCTAGAGAGATGCATCGGTCAGCGACTGCTCGAGACCGGAAAGGTGGATGCCGCATTCGGTCTTCGCCTGCCCGGCCCAGCGCCCGCTGCGGGCGTCCTCGCCCGGCTTGACGGGCCGGGTGCAGGGGAAGCAGCCGATCGACAGGTAACCGTAGGCGACCAGCGGGTTCTCGCGCAAGGCGTGTCTGCGCATGTAGTCGGCGAGATCCGACGTCGTCCAGCGCGCCAGCGGGTTGATGCGGAAGCGCGGCCCGACCTGCTCGAACACCGGAAGGGCGGTGCGCGTCGCCGCCTGGAAGCGCTTGCGGCCGGTGAACCAGGCCTTGAACGGCTCCACGCCGCGGGCCATCGGCTCGACCTTGCGCACGTCGCAGCAGGCGTCGGTGCTGGTCTGGTGCAGATTGCCGGTGGGGTCGATCCGCGCCAGCGCGGCCGCGTCCGGCGTGACGATCCGGATGTCGGTCAGGCCGAAATCGGCGGCAAGGGCGTCGCGATAGTCGAGCGTCTCGCCAAAATGCTTGCCGGTGTCGAGGAAGACGATCGGCAGCTTGCGGTCGACCGCGGCGATCATGTGCAGCAGCACGGCCGAATCCGCCCCGAAGGAGGAGACGGCGGCGATTTCGCCGGCAAAGCGCTCGTTTGCCGCGCGCGCGATGATCTCCTGCGGCGCGAGGCTGCCGTAGAGCGCGTCGAGCGCCGCGGCCTCGGCCAGCACCTGCTCGAAGGTTTCGGCGTCAGGCTGCCTTGGCTTCGCTAGCATACAGCGCCTCCTTGAACGGCGCCGGGCCGACACGGCGATAGGCGTCGAGGAACTTCTCCGACGCATCGCGCCTGACCTGCAGATAGGTGTCGACGATGGTCTCGATCGCGTCGGTGATCTCCTCCGGGCCGAAGCCGCGGCCGATGATCTCGCCCACCGAGGTGTGCTCGTCGGCGGAACCGCCGAGCGTCACCTGATAGAGTTCCGCGCCCTTCTTCTCGACACCGAGGATGCCGATGTGGCCGACATGGTGGTGGCCGCAGGCATTGATGCAGCCCGAGATCTTGAGCTTCAGCTCGCCGATGTCGCGCTGCCGCTCGAGCGAGGCGAAACGGCGCGAAATGTCCTGCGCCACCGAGATCGAGCGGGCATTGGCCAGCGCGCAATAGTCGAGGCCGGGGCAGGCGATGATGTCGGTGATGAGGTTCGAGTTGGCGGTGGCGAGCTCGTGCTCCACCAGCGTGTCGTAGACCGCCCTGAGGTCGGCGCGGGCGACATGCGGCAGGATCAGGTTCTGCTCGTGGCTGACGCGGATCTCGTCGAAGCCGTATTTCTCGGCGAGGTCGGCCACCGCCTCCATCTGGCTGTCGCTGGCGTCGCCGGGGGCTTCGCCGATGCCCTTGAGCGAGATCGTCACCGCCGCATAATCGGGGTTGCGATGGGTGAAGACGTTCTGGTCGAGCCACTCGCCGAAGCTCTTCGAGTCGAGCCTGGCCAGCTTCACCGCCTCGTCGCCCTCGGGGCGCGCGGCCAGCGTCGGCGGCGCGAAATAGGACTGGATGGCCGCCACGTCCGCGTCGGGCAGCTTGAGCTCGCCCTCCTTCAGCGCCTGCCATTCGGCCTCGACCTGGCGGGCGATCTCGTCGACGCCGGTCTCGTGGACCAGGATCTTGATGCGCGCCTTGTACTTGTTGTCGCGGCGGCCGTAGAGGTTGTACACGCGCAGGATCGCTGTGGTGTAGGAGAGCAGGTGCTCCTCCGGCAGGAAGTCGCGGATCTTCTTGCCGACCATGGGCGTGCGGCCCTGGCCGCCGCCGATATAGACGGCGAAGCCCAGCTCGCCGTGCTCGTTCTTCTTGAGGTGCAGGCCGATGTCGTGGGTCTGGATGGCGGCGCGGTCGCGCTCCGCACCCGTCACCGCGATCTTGAACTTGCGCGGCAGGTAGGAGAATTCGGGATGCACCGACGACCATTGGCGCAGGATCTCGGCATAGGGGCGCGGGTCGGCGACCTCGTCGGCGGCGGCACCGGCGAAGTGGTCGGCGGTGACGTTGCGGATGCAGTTGCCCGATGTCTGGATGGCGTGCATCTCGACGCTGGCCAGATCGGCGAGGATCGCCGGAATGTCCGACAGTGCCGGCCAGTTGAACTGGATGTTCTGGCGGGTGGTGAAGTGGCCGTAGCCCTTGTCGTACTTGCGGGCGATGTGGCCGAGCATGCGCAGCTGCCTGGCGTTCAGCGTGCCGTAGGGCACCGCGATGCGCAGCATGTAGGCATGCAGCTGCAGATAGACGCCGTTCATCAGGCGCAGCGGCCGGAACTGGTCCTCGGTGATCTCGCCGGCAAGGCGGCGCTCGACCTGGTCGCTGAACTCGGCGACGCGGGCCTTCACGAAATCATGGTCGAACTCGTCGTAGCGGTACATGGCTTTCTTCCGGTCAATCTTCAGGCGGCGTCGGCGGCAGGCCGTGCCTGCTTGCCGAGGTCGAGGCGGTTGGTGGGGCCGGCGGCGCGGATCACCTCGCGCAGGCGCAGCGGCTGGATGGCGCCGGCGGCGACGGTGACGTCGATCAGGTTCACGTCGACCACCTCGTTGTTGTCGTAGGCGGCCTTGCCGATCGCCTCGAGCCTGGCCTCGCCGTCCTTGTCGGAGACGATGTCGGCGCCGGCGATGGTCTCGGCCCACGTGCCGTCGGCTGCGAACCACACGGCCTCGCCGTCGGTCAGCCGGTTGGCGGTCAGGATCTTCATGCCCCTTGTCCTTCCATGGCGGCGATTGCCGCCGTCTCGTACCTGTGCGCCGAAAGCGGCTCGGAACGTTCGAAATTGGCGCCCGCCACCGCGTCGCCGATGATGGTCATGACCGGCCCGTCGAGGTCGCCACGCCCTTCGAGCGACGGCAGGTCGGCGAGCGTGCCGTGGAAGCGGCGGCGCGTATCGAGGCTGGCGTTCTCGACGACGGCGACAGCCGTGTCCGGCGAGAGCCCGGCGTCGATCAGGCGGCCGGCGACGTCGGCGGCCACCGACCGGCCCATGTAGACGGCCACCGTCGCGCCCGAGATGGCGAGCCTGGCCCAGTCGGGCAGCGAGCCGCCCTTGAGGTCGTGGCCGGTGGTGAAGACCATCGACGAGGTCACCCCGCGCAGCGTCAGCGGCAGCTCGAAATCGGCGGCGGCGGCGAAGGCCGAGGTGACGCCGGAGACGATTTCGTAAGACACGCCTGCGTCGCGCATCGCCTGCATCTCCTCGCCGGCGCGGCCGAACACCAGCGGGTCGCCCGACTTGAGCCGCACCACGCGCTTGCCGGCGCGGGCCAGTTCCACCAGCAGGTGGTTGATCTCGTCTTGGGTCTTGGAATGGCAGCCCTTGCGCTTGCCGACGGGCAGCCGCTCGGCATCGCGGCGGCCCATGGCGATGATGGCCTCGGGCACCAGCGCGTCGTGCACGATGACGTCGGCCTGCATCAGCAGGCGATGGGCGCGCAGCGTCAGCAGGTCCGCGGCGCCAGGGCCGGCGCCGACCAGCGCCACATGTCCCTGCGGCGCACCATTCTGCTCCAGGAGCGCGGCGGCGGCCTGCCTGGCCTCGGCCGGCTGGCCGTTGTCGAGCGCGCGGGCCGGAGCGCCTTCGAAGAATTCGCGCCAGAAGGCGCGGCGGACATTGCCCCTGGGCAGCAGCCGCTCGACGGCGTCGCGGAAGCCGGCGGCCAGCACGGCCAGCGCACCGAGCTGCGGCGACAGCATGCGGTCGATGCGGGCGCGGAGCATCTGGGCGAGCACGGGGCCTGCCCCTTCCGTTCCGACGGCAACGGCGACCGGCGCGCGATTGACCAGCGCCGGGGTGAAGAAGTCGCAGAGTTCGGGCCGATCGACGGCGTTGACGGCGATGCCAAGGCGGCGGGCGTCGTCGGAGACGCGGCGGTCGAGCGCCTCGTCGCCCGTCGCGGCGAAGACCATCACCGCGCCCTCGACCAGCGAGGCATCATAGGCCGAGTGGATGCGCACCGCGCCGTTGGCGGCGATCCAGTCGCGCAGCTGCGGCTCGACATGGTCGGCGATGATGCGGATCTCGGCGCTCGACTGGGCGAGCAGCCGCGCCTTGGCCAGCGCCTCGCCGCCGCCGCCAACGATGGTCACGGCCCTGCCCTCGACCTTGAGAAAGATCGGGAAGGCGTTGAGCTTGGCGTCGGCAGTCGGCATGGCGCAAGGGTTCCAGAAGACCCGCCATTTCTAGCCGCCGGCACCGAAGCGTAGAAGAAACCCACTCGCGCGCCCGAAGTTCGGAGGCAATCGCTTTTGCCTCGGCACATGAAGCGGGAGAAAATTATTCCGCGGCGGCGCAGCAGCCCCCTTTTTCGCGCTTGCGCGCGCCACGCCGGACCGACCGGTCCGGCAACTGCCGAAAGACGTAGGGTTCAACGGGTTTTTCAGCGCGGATGCAGCTTCCCGGCGCGATCGGCGCAGACACGGGCCGGAACGTCCAACCATCAGCGCACGCTTCCTGCGCGGAGGTCCTTTTTCCAATATCTACTAATTTGGTAGAATTAGCTGAAATGCGCGGCTTGCGCCGAAGACGGCGCGGAACAACCGCTGCCGAACCGCGTTCCCGAGGTGCATTGCACGCGAACGAAGCCCGACGGGCGTCAGAAAGGAGCGCATCATGGCCAACATTGTCCTCAAGCACGGGATCTGGGTGCTGGTGGCGGATGGCGAAAAGGCGTTGTTCCTGAAGAACCAAGGGGATGCAAAATATCCGAGCCTCGAGGTCGTGCGCGAGATGGAACAGGAAAACCCGCCCACCCGCGAACAGGGCAGCGACCGGCCCGGGCGCTACGGCGACGGCGGCTTCTCGGCACACAACAGCGCCGTCGACGACACCGACTGGCACAGGATCGCCAAGCAGCGTTTCGCCGACGAGATCGCCGAGCGGCTCTACAAGTTCGCCCATGCGGACGCGTTCCGGCAGATCATCCTGATCGCGCCGCCGCTGGTTCTCGGGGAATTGCGCAAGAAGCTGCACAAGGAAGTCGACGAGCGTGTCTGCGCCGAACTTCCCAAGACGCTCACCAATCACAGCGTTCCCGATATCGAATCCATGCTGCTGTCGGCCTGACCGGCGGCAATAGATCCAAGCAACGAGGCGACGGCGCCGGCAGCATATCGCCGGCGCTTTTTTTGCCTTCAGCCAAGTTTCTTGCCCGGCAAGGGTTGCGCATGGCTGCTTGCGTCCACCATATTGGATTTGCAGCGGATTTCACCGCCGCGCCCCATTACATCGCAATTCACGAAAGGTGCCGCCCGGACAATGCCGCATGACATGCCCCTCATCGCAACCATCGTCGCCGGTCTGGGGCTGGCATTCATCCTCGGCGCGATCGCCAACCGCTTCCGCATACCGCCGCTGGTCGGCTATCTGATCGCCGGCATGCTGGTCGGGCCGAACACGCCCGGCTTCGTCGCCGACCAGAAGCTGGCGCTGGAACTGGCCGAGATCGGCGTCATCCTGCTGATGTTCGGCGTCGGCCTGCACTTCTCGCTGAAGGACCTCCTGTCGGTGCGCGCCATCGCCGTGCCGGGGGCGGTCGTCCAGATCGGCTTCGCGACCGGGCTCGGCGCCGGCCTCGCCTGGATGCTCGGATGGTCGATGGGCGCCGGCCTCGTCTTCGGCCTGGCGCTGTCGGTCGCCTCCACGGTCGTGCTTCTGCGCGCGCTGCAGGAGCGGCGCATGATCGAGACCGAGCGCGGCCGCATCGCCGTCGGCTGGCTGATCGTCGAGGATCTCGCCATGGTGCTGGCGCTGGTGCTGCTGCCGGCGCTCGCCGGCGTGCTCGGCGGCGAGCAGCAGGCGGCACAGGCGCCCGACATCCTGTCTTTGCGCTTCGACCTGGGCGTCTGGGGCGTGCTCGGCGTCACGCTCGCCAAGGTCGCCGCCTTCGTCGTCGTCATGCTGGTGGTCGGCCGGCGGGTCATCCCCTGGGTGCTGCACTACGTCGCCCATACCGGCTCGCGCGAGCTGTTCCGGCTGGCGGTGCTCGCCATCGCGCTCGGCGTCGCCTTCGGCGCGGCCCAGCTGTTCGGCGTGTCGCTGGCGCTCGGCGCCTTCTTCGCCGGCATGGTGATGAGCGAATCCGAACTCAGCCACCGGGCCGCCGAAGAAACGCTGCCGCTGCGCGATGCCTTCTCGGTGCTGTTCTTCGTCTCGGTCGGCATGCTGTTCGACCCCACCAGCCTGCTCAGCAACACCTGGCCGATCCTGGCGACGCTGTTCATCATCCTGATCGGCAAGTCGGTCGCGGCCTTCCTCATCGTCGTCGCCTTCGGCTACCCGGTGGCGACCGCGCTGATCATCTCGGCCAGCCTCGCCCAGATCGGCGAGTTCTCCTTCATGCTCGCCGGTCTCGGCGTCAGCCTCAATCTGCTGCCCGAACAGGGCCGCGACCTGATCCTCGCCGGCGCCATCCTGTCGATCGTGCTCAACCCGCTGGCCTTCGCGGGTGCCGCACGGCTGAAGCCCTGGCTCGAGAAGCGCTCGGGCAAGCAGCCGGAGGCCGCCGAGGCGGTGCCGATCGGGCCGGCGACCGAACCCGGCGAAGTGGCCACCGTCGCGGCCGCGCCGGCAAAGCCCGACGACGAGGACGCACCGCCGCCGACCAGGCTCAGCGGCCACACCATCCTGATCGGCTACGGCCGCGTCGGCTCGCTGGTCGGCCAGTCGCTGAAGGAAGCGGGCCTGCCCTTCCTGGTGATCGAGGATTCCGACAAGACCATCGCCAGGCTGATGGCTGAAGGGGTCGAGACGGTGGCGGGCAACGCGGTCAGGGGCGAGGTGTTCGGCGCCGCCAACGCGGCCGGCGCCAGGCGGCTGATCCTCGCCATCCCCAACGCCTTCGAGGCCGGCCAGATCATCCTCAAGGCCAAGGCGGCCAATCCGGAAATGACGATCATCGCCCGCGCCCATTCGGACGCCGAGGTCGACCATCTCGCCGGGCTCGGCGCCGACAAGGTGATCATGGGCGAGCGCGAGATCGCCCGCGGCATCGTCGATGAGGTGACGGGCGGCACGACGAGGACCGCGGGCCCCGAAGAGTATCCGAAGCCGGATACGCCTTCGGCGACCTGACCCCGCCGCCTCGCAGGCGCCCTCGTTCGCGCTTGCGTTGGCGGCTCCTTCAGGCAGAATGGCGCCGCCATGATGATGTTCACGCTCGACGTCTCGACGATCCGTTTCCGCTAGGCCCCGGAGGCCCGGAAACCGGACACTTCCCGTGTCCAGGATTGGATGCCGGCCCTGCCGCGCCGCCTGTGCGCGGCCCTTGGCCGGCCGAGACAGGAGAGCTCACATGCCCGACAGCAATTTTGCCCGCGCGCTCGACGACGCGCAGATCGAACGGTTCATCGCCGACGGCTTCGTCCGCATCGACAATGCCTTCCCGCACCGGTTGGCCGACGAAGCCAGGGCCATCCTCTGGCGCGATACCGGCTGCGACCCGGAGGCACCCGCCACCTGGACCAGGCCGGTGATACGGCTCTGGGACTATGCGCAGGAACCTTTCCGGCTCGCCGCCAACACGCCGGTGCTGCACAAGGCGTTCGACTGCCTTGTCGGCGAGGGGCGCTGGCTGCCGCGCGGCAGCCTCGGCTCCTTCCCCGTACGTTTCCCCTCGCCCGACGATCCCGGAGACGCCGGCTGGCATATCGACGCCAGCTTCGCCGGTCCCGATGGAGACGCCGGCGACTTCATGTCGTGGCGCGCCAACCTGCATTCGCGGGGACGCGCGCTCCTGATGCTGTTCCTGTTCTCGGATGTCGGCGAGGACGATGCCCCGACACGCATCCGCATCGGCTCGCATCTCGACATCGCGAAGCGTCTGGCACCCTCGGGAGAAACCGGGCTGTCGCTCCGGGAATTGGCCGCCACCGGCTTTGCCGAGAGCGAGCACAGGCCCGTCGCGCTTGCGACAGGCCCGGCCGGCACGGTCTATCTCTGCCACCCCTTCCTGGTGCATGCGGCCCAGCCGCATCGCGGCACGAGGCCGCGCTTCATGGCGCAGCCGCCACTGCTGCCAAGGGTGCCACTGTCGCTCGGCCGCGACGACGGCGACTATTCGCCGGTCGAGCGCGCGATACTGAGAGGGCGGGACCGCTAGCAATTCCAGGAAAAGTGCGCAGCGGTTTTCCGCCCGGAATTGCGTCAAAACAAAGAGACAGAGCATTTCCGCGATGCGAAGAAAAGCGGAAACACTCTGGCGGCCGGAGCGCACGGCGAGTTGATCGAGACGCGGCGACGGCGCGCGGCCTCGCGAGTTGACCTCCGCCGGCAGCCGGTCAATCATCCGCGCCGACTATTCGCAACATCGAGAGCAGGAAGAGAGACCATGGAAAAGGCCGAAATCGGATTGATCGGGCTGGGCACGATGGGCTCGAACCTGGCGCTGAACATCGCCGAAAAAGGCCACCGTATCGCCGTCTACAACCGCACGCCGGCGCGCACCGAGGCCTTCGTCGAAAATGCCGGCGCGCTGCGCGACATGATCGTGCCCTGCGCCTCCGTCGCCGAGCTGGCCGCCGCGATCCGGCCGCCGCGGCCGGTCATCATCATGGTGGTGGCCGGCGACCCGGTCGACCAGCAGATCGCGGCTTTGCGCGGCGTGCTTTCGGCCAACGACATCATCATCGATGCCGGCAACGCCAATTTCCGCGACACCCGCCGCCGCTTTGGCGAGCTCGAAGGCACCGGCCTCACCTTCATCGGCATGGGCGTGTCGGGCGGCGAGGAGGGCGCCCGCCACGGTCCCTCGATCATGGTCGGCGGCACGCAGGACTCCTGGAAGCGCGTCGAGGGCGTGCTCACCGCCATCTCGGCCAAGTACAAGGGCGAGCCCTGCGCCGCCTGGCTCGGGCCGGACGGCGCCGGCCACTTCGTCAAGACCATCCACAACGGCATCGAATATGCCGACATGCAGATGATCGCCGAGATCTACGGCGTGCTGCGCGACGGCCTCGGCATGGCGCCCAGGGAGATCGCGCCGATCTTCGCCGGCTGGAACAAGGGCCGGCTCGAATCCTACCTGATCGAGATCACCGCCAGCGTGCTCGCCGCCGACGATCCGAAGACCGGCCGTCCCGTGGTCGACGTCATCCTCGACCGTGCCGGCCAGAAGGGCACCGGCAAGTGGTCGGTGATCGAGGCGCAGCAGCTCGGCATTCCGGCGACCGCGATCGAGGCGGCGGTCGCCGCCCGCGTGCTGTCGTCGATGAAGGACGAGCGGCTGGCGGCGGAGAAGGCCTACGGCGCCAACACGTCGAGGTTCGCGGGCGCCAAGGGCGACCTCCTGGGCGACCTCGAACTCGCGCTCTTCGCCGGCAAGATAGCCGCCTATGCGCAGGGCTTCGCCGTCATGGCGGGCGCCTCGAAGGAATTCGGCTGGAACCTGCCGATGCCGACCATCGCCAAGATATGGCGGGCCGGCTGCATCATCCGCTCGCAGTTCCTCGACACCATCGCCGAGGCTTTCGGCAAGGCCGACCAGCCGATCAACCTGCTCATGGCGCCGGCCTTCGTCGAGATGATGGGCAAGGCGCATCCCTCGCTGCGCCGCGTCGTTGCCCGCGCCGCCGAGGCGGGGCTGCCGGTGCCGGCGCTGTCCTCGGCGCTCGCCTATTTCGACGGCTACCGCCAGGGTCGCGGCACCTCCGATCTCATCCAGGCGCAACGCGACTTCTTCGGCGCGCACGGCTTCGAGCGCATCGACGCGCCCGGCGCCCACCATGGCCCGTGGGGCGATCAAGGCTAGGAAGCGCGGGAGCGGCGGGCGCATGGACTGGTCGTTTCAACTCTACAGCGCCCGCAACTTCCAGCCCTGGGAGGACGTGCTGAAGACGCTCGCCGCTCTCGGCTACAAGCAGGTCGAGGGTTTTGGCGCGGTCTACGACGATCCCGCGGCGTTCCGCGCTTTGCTCGACGAAAACGGCCTCGCCATGCCGAGCGGCCATTTCGGCATCGACCTGCTCGAAACCGACTTTGCCCGCGTCGAGAAGATCGCGACGACGCTCGGCATCAAGCTGATCGCCTGCCCCTGGCTGGAGCCGGCCGAGCGCCCGACCGATGCCGACGGCTGGCGCGCCCTCGGCAGGCGGCTCGAGGCCATCGGGACGAAGGCCAGGGACGCCGGCTTCGAGTTCGCCTGGCACAACCACGATTTCGAATTCGCACCGCTTGCCGACGGTGCCGTGCCGTTGCGCCTGATGCTGGAGGCGGCCCCCGGCATCGGCTGGGAGATGGACGTCGCCTGGGTGATCCGCGGCGGTTGCGCCCCGCTGCCCTGGATCGACGAGTCCGGCTCGCGCATCCTGGCCGTCCACGTCAAGGACATCGCCGCGCACGGCACCGCGCCCGGCGAGGATGGCTGGTGCGACGTCGGCCACGGCAGCGTCGACTGGGCCGGGCTGCTGATGGCCCTGCGCAACCGCACGCCGGCGCGCCATTTCGTCATGGAGCATGACAACCCGGCTTATTTCGAGCGCTTTGCGCGCCGGTCGATCGAGGCGGCACGGAGGTTCTGAGGGGGGAGGGGCAATGGCGGGCAAGCTCGGTGTCGGGGTTATCGGCTGCGGCAACATCTCGAAGACCTATTTTCGGCGCGCGCCCGAGTTCAGGGGCATCGAGATGCGCGCCTGCGCCGACATCGACATGGATGCCGCGCGTGCTCGTGCGCAGGAATTCAAGCTGCGCGCCGAGACGGTCGACGACCTGCTCGCGGCCAAGGACATCGACATCGTCGTCAACCTGACCGTGCCGATGGCGCACTACGATGTGTCGAAGCGCGCCATCGAGGCGGGCAAGCACGTCTATTCGGAAAAGCCCTTCGTGCTGGCGATCGAGGACGGGCTCGACCTCAAGAAGCGGGCCGACAGGAAGGGCCTGCGCATCGGCTCGGCGCCCGACACCTTTCTCGGCGGCTCGCATCAGCTGGCCCGCCACCTGATCGACACGGGCAAGCTCGGCAAGATCACGTCGGGCACCTGCCACGTGATGAGCCACGGCATGGAGCACTGGCATCCGAATCCGGACTTCTTCTTCCAGCCGGGAGGCGGGCCGATCCTCGACCTCGGCCCCTACTACATCGCCAATCTGGTCCAACTGGTCGGACCGGTTGCCCGCGTGGCCGCGCTGTCGTCGATCCCGGCCAAGGAGCGCACCATCGGCTCGAAGCCGCGCGCGGGCGAAAAGATCCCGGTGACGACGCCGACGACGATCCTGGCGCTGATGGAATTCGCAGGCGGGGCCGTCTTCACCTTCAATGCCAGCTGGGATGTCTGGGACCATGGCCATGCGCCAATGGAACTCTATGGCGAGGCAGGCTCGCTGCACATGCCCGACCCCAACTTCTTCGGCGGCGAGCTTCGCTATACCAGGAGCGGCAAGCCGGCGAAGACGCTGCCCAGGTGGGATCATCCCTTCGGCAAGGCCAACGAGCAGCATCCGGAAGGAATGATGGCCAACTACCGCACGGCGGGCCTGGCCGACATGGCGCTGGCGATCGTGCAGGGCAGGCCGCACCGCTGTTCGCTCGAACTCGCCAACCACGTCATCGACGTCATGACCGGCATGCTGAAGTCGGGCGAGACGAGGAAATTCGTCGACATGCAGACCACCTGCGCGCGGCCCGAGCCGCTGGGGCCTGCCGCGGCAAGGAGGCTGCTGGCCAAGTAGCGCCCTCACCCCCACCCCTGACCCCTCCCCACAAGGGGGAGGGGAACGACTTCAGCGCCGTTGCTACTCAGATCGTCAGCGATCGGAGTGCCTCAAAGTCCCCCTCCCCCTTGTGGGGAGGGGTTAGGGGTGGGGGTACCGCTCGAGCCCGGGGTGGAAGGGCCAAGGTAGGCGAGGGGCAGGTACCTTCACATTGTGCTGCGCAAGCCGACTGAGCCGAGGTGGGGGAGTGACAGGTGGTGGCGCGACCAAGTATCTAGGGATACGAAGCACCATTGCTGGGCACCCCCCCACCCCGTTTCGCATGTCGCGTGGGCGCCATGCTTCACGACTTTCCCCACGAGGGGGAGGGTGAACCGGCGGCGGCGCCACGCCCATTTCAGAAGGACCGAAGATGTCTTACGCGCCCGCCCCGAACCGTTACGAAAACATGGTCTACAACCGCTGCGGCAGGTCGGGGCTGAAGCTGCCGGCGATCTCGCTCGGCCTGTGGCACAATTTCGGCGAGGACACGCCGCACCAGACCAAGCGCGCCATCTGCCGGAAGGCCTTCGACCTCGGCATCACCCATTTCGACCTCGCCAACAATTACGGTCCGCCGCCCGGTTCGGCCGAGACCGCTTTCGGCGAGATACTGCGCACCGATTTCGCCGGCCTGCGCGACGAGATGATCATCTCGACCAAGGCCGGCTATGACATGTGGCCCGGGCCCTACGGCGAGTGGGGCAGCCGCAAATATGTGCTGGCGAGCCTCGATCAGAGCCTGAAGCGCATGGGCCTCGACTATGTCGACGTCTTCTACTCGCACCGCTTCGACCCGGACACGCCGCTGGAAGAAACCATGGGCGCGCTCGACCATGCCGTCCGCTCGGGCAAGGCGCTCTATGCCGGCATCTCGTCCTACAACGCCCAGCGCACCCGCGAGGCGGCCGACATCCTGCGCCAGCTCGGCACGCCCTGCCTGATCCACCAGCCCAGCTATTCGATGATCAACCGCTGGGTGGAGGACGACGGCCTGCTCGACACGCTCGACGGTCTGGGCATCGGCTCGATCGTGTTCTCGCCCCTGGCCCAGGGCATGCTGACCGGCAAGTACCTGCAAGGCGTGCCGGAGGGCAGCCGCGCTTCGCAGGGCAAGTCGCTGCGCCCGGCCTTCCTCAACGACAAGAACCTCGCCAACATCCGCGCCCTCAATACCATTGCCGAGCGGCGCGGCCAGACGCTGGCGCAGATGGCGCTGGCCTGGGTGCTGCGCGGCGGCCGGGTCACCTCGGCGCTGATCGGCGCCAGCCGTCCCGAGCAGGTCGAGGATTGCGTCGGCGCGATCAGGAATTTCGCCTTCACCGACGCCGAGCTGGCCGAGATCGACCAGTATGCCCGCGAGGCCGACATCAACCTCTGGGCCCGTTCGTCCGAGCGCGAGGGTCCGGCGCGGCAGAAGAAGTAGTCGTCGGTTTCGTCCTGACGGATTTGCAGGCGGCGAGCGGCGTCGCCTGCAGGCTGTGGATCGGGAGCCAGCCGGGCTCCGACATTGTCTTTGCTTGCCGGACGCGCTAGCAAAACCTCGAGCCAATCGCCACATTTGGGGCGGTGCGATAGCGCGGGAGAGCCTTCCCGCGAGGAAAGGTTAGGGCGCAGGAATGGCGGCGCGCGTTACGCTGACGAAGAACCAGCAGAAGGTCCTGGAAAAGCTCGAGGCGGCGAGCGGCCCGCTCAGCGCCTACATGCTGCTCGACCAGTTGCGCGACGATGGCTTCCGCGCGCCGCTGCAGGTCTATCGCGCCCTCGAAGTGCTGGTGAAGGACGGCTTCGTCCACCGCCTCGAAAGCCTCAACGCCTTCGTCGCCTGCTCGGAGCCGCACGACCACGCCCATCACGACCACAGCATGACGGCGTTCGCCATCTGCGACACCTGCGGCCAGGTCACCGAGATCTCCGACGAGCTGATCGGCAAGCGCCTCGACGATTGGGTCGGCTCGACCGGCTTCGTCGCCAAGAAGGCGGTGATCGAGTTCCGCGGCATCTGCGCCAAATGCGCAGCACTCGCCGCCTGACGGGCCTTGTTTTCGTTAGCCTGAACAGGCGCCCCGATACGCGCATCGGGCGTCGATTATAGGAAGCTATCGTAAGATCAGGGCAATTGCCCGCCCTGCCGCAGCGATGTCAGCGCGAAGGCGTCGACGCATCCGACGCCGTCGCAAGCCCCATCTCAATGCGCCTCGTCCCAGCTGTCGGCGCCGTGCGCGTCGACGTGCAGCGGCACCGACATCGACACCGCCGGCATGGCGGCGTCTCGCATTACATGGCTTGAGGGAACCAGAAAATCAGTATGGTGCAGATGGATAGCCAAGATGCATGTTAGCCCAAGTTGCATGCGAGAGATGGATGTTGGCGGTAATTATCGCGAGCACGACATCTTCGTTGTCCTCATCCAGAAGGTGATCAGATTTAACGGTTATCCCATCTATCAGCGAATCGTCTTCCAGTAAGACGAATCTAACTGATCCGTCAGACTCCTTAGTTTCCCCAATCTGTTGAGGAGCTCTAAGGCCGTCAATTAGAGTCTTTACTCTATTGTCAAGGTCAACGTTTCCCAAAACAGGATTGTATTGCCTGATACCCCTCAAGACTCTGATGTAGAGGGAGCATCGAGTGCGCATTTTGGAAGTCACAAACGGAATATAACGCTCTTGCCCGATGTCAATTCCGATATATCCGTTCGTCGATTCTGCGCTGGGGTTGCTGCATTTTTCGACGTAGTCGAACTGTTCGGTTGAACGCAACTTGCACAGCTGCGTGTGGAAAGACTTTCGAAGCCTCCAAACATCGCTTTGCTTCCGCGCGTTACCTTGGACAGGGCCCTTGTAGGTCAAAGTAATATGCATCAATGCGCCTCGTCCCAGCTGTCGGCGCCATGGGCGTCGACGTGCAGCGGCACCGACATCGACACTGCCGGCATGGCGGCATTTTCCATCACGTGGCGGACGACCGGGATCGTCGCCTCGACCTCGCTCTCGACCGTCTCGAAGATCAGTTCGTCATGCACCTGCAGCAGCATGCGCGCCGAAAGCCTGGCCTCGGCGAGCGCGCCTTCCATGCGGATCATGGCGCGGCGGATGATGTCGGCGGCCGTGCCCTGCAGGCGGGCGTTGATCGCGGCACGCTCGTTGAAGGCGCGCACCGACGGGTTGGGCGAACGGATCTCGGGATAGTGGATGCGGCGGCCGAAGATGGTCTCGACGTAGCCCTTGTCGCGGCAGGACGCCTTGGTCTCGTCCATGTAGGCGCGGATGCCGGGGAAACGCTCGAAATACTTCTTGATGTAGTCGGAGGCTTCCTCGCGCGGGATCGACAGCTGGTTGGCGAGGCCGAAGGCCGAGATGCCGTAGATGATGCCGAAGTTGATCGCCTTGGCGCGGCGGCGCACCTCGGACGGCATACCCTCGACCGGCACCGAGAACATCTCGGACGCCGTCATCGCATGGATGTCGACGCCGTCGGCGAAGGCCTGCTTGAGCTGGGCGATGTCGGCGACATGGGCGAGCACGCGCAGCTCGATCTGGCTGTAGTCGGCCGAGATCAGCTTGTTGCCCTTCTCGGCGATGAAGGCGGTGCGGATCTTGCGCCCCTCGGCCGTGCGGATCGGGATGTTCTGCAGGTTCGGGTCCGACGACGACAGCCGGCCGGTGGTGGTGGCGGCGAGCGCGTAGGAGGTGTGGACGCGCCGGGTCTCGGGGTTGATGTAGCCGGGCAGCGCGTCGGTATAGGTCGACTTGAGCTTGGTCAGCTGACGCCAGTCGACGATCTTGCGCGGCAGCTCGTGGCCCTCGGCCGCGAGGTCTTCCAGCACCTGCGCCGAGGTCGACCACTGGCCGGTCTTGGTCTTGGTGCCGCCGGGCAGCCCCATGCGGCCGAACAGGATGTCGCCGAGTTGCTTGGGCGAGCCGATGTTGAAGCGTTCGCCGGCGAGCGTATTGATCTCGTCTTCGAGGCGGGCGGCTCCCTGGGCGAGTTCGCCGGAGAGGCGCGACAGAATCTGGCGGTCGACCGAGATGCCGCGCTGCTCCATGTGCGCCAGCACCGGTACCAGCGGCCGCTCCAGCCGCTCATAGACCGAGACGAGGCCCTTGGCGGCGAGGCGCGGCTTGAGCACCTGCCAGAGGCGCAGCGTCACGTCGGCATCCTCGCTCGCATAGGCGGTGGCCCTGTCGATGTCCACCTGGTCGAAACCGACGAAGCTCTTGCCCGAACCGGCGATGTCCTTGAACGGGATCGGCGTGTGGCCGAGCCACTTCTCCGACAGGGAATCCATGCCGTGGCCGCCATTGGTGCCGCCGTCGAGCACGTAGGAAATGAGCATCGTGTCGTCGAAGGACTTCACGTCGACGCCGTAGCGGTTCATCACCACGAGGTCGTATTTGAGGTTCTGCGCCACCTTGAGCACCGAGGCGTCCTCGAGCAGCGGCTTGAGGACGGCGATCGCGTCGCGCACCGGGATCTGGTTGTCGACCAGCCCGCCGCCGAGCAGGTCGCCGCGCCCGCTTTTGTGGCCGAGCGGCACATAGGCGGCGCGGCCGGGCGCGGTCGCCAGCGAGAAGCCGACGAGCTCGGCCTGCATCGGGTCGAGCGAGGTGGTCTCGGTGTCGAAGGCGACGACGCCGGCCTCGGTCGCCTCGGCGATCCAGGCTTTCAGCGTGGCGAGGTCGCGGATCGTGACATAGGCGCCGTGGTCGAATTTCTGCGCCGGCGCGGCCGCCGCGAGCCTCGCGGCGAGGGCGGTGGGAGTGTCGCCGGTCTCACCCTCCCCCTTGTGGGGAGGGTCGGCGCGTAGCGCCGGGGTGGGGGTGCCGGTGGCGACGTTGCCACCCCCACCCGCGCCCCCTTCGCTTTGCTCGGGTTCGCGACCTCCCCACAAGGGGGAGGTAGGGGCACCCGAACCCACATCCGGGCCATGCGCGTCCGCGCCGCGCTCGACCGACACGGAAGCCGCCTCGACCTCGCCGGCATCCGTGCCGGTGGCCTCGGCGACGCGACGGGTCAGCGTGGTGAACTCCATCGCCTTGAGGAAGGCGATAAGCCGCGGACCGTTCGGCGGCTGCAGCGAGAACGTCTCCAGGCCGTCGGCCACGGCCACGTCGTTCTTGAGCCGCACCAGCTCGCGCGAGATGCGGGCCTTGTCGGCATTGTCGATGATCGACTGCCGGCGCTTGTCCTGCTTGATCTCGGAGGCCCGGGCGAGCAGCGTGTCGAGGTCGCCGAACTGCTCGAGCAGCTGTGCGGCGGTCTTCGGGCCGATGCCGGGCACGCCCGGCACGTTGTCGACGGAATCGCCGGTCAGCGACTGCAGGTCGATCATCTTTTCCGGCGGTACGCCCCATTTCTCGATGACTTCGGGGATGTTGATCTGCCGGTCCTTCATCGGGTCGTACATCGACACGGTCGGGCCGACCAGCTGCATCAGGTCCTTGTCGGAGGAGATGATGGTGGTGTCGCCGCCGGCCTCGCGGGCGAGACGGGCATAGGTGGCGATCAGGTCGTCGGCCTCGAAGTCCTCCATCTCGATGCAGGGCAGGTCGAAGGCCCGCGTCGCATGGCGGATCAGCCCGAACTGCGGGACCAGGTCCTCCGGCGGCGCCGAGCGGTTGGCCTTGTATTCGGGATAGAGTTCGTTGCGGAAGGTCTTCGAGGAATAGTCGAAGATGACGGCGAAGTGGGTGGGCGTGACGCCGACGTCGGTGTTGCGCGCGTCCTGCATCAGCTTCCACACCATGTTGCAGAAGCCGAGCACCGCATTGGTGGGCAGCCCGTCGGACTTGCGGGTGAGCGGCGGCAGCGCGTGATAGGCGCGGAAGATGTAGCCGGAGCCGTCGACAAGGAACAGATGATCGCCTTTTTTCATGGCGATACGGGTAGCTTGGCGCAGCCGCCCTGTCCATGGCGAAGGCGGCCCTGCCGCCGACTGCTGACAAGTCGTTGGCCGGTGTTGGGCGGCAGGCCTCTAGAGGGGAGCAAATCGCTTGGAAATGGTCTCCGCGCCTTCCCGATAATCGGTGAAGCCGATGCCCTCGTAGAAGGCCTGGCCGACGGTGTTTTCCCTGCGGATTGTCGCGTCGATGAAGCTGACGCCCGCCTTTTTCGCGGCTTCCACCGTGTTGGCGAACAATGCCCGTCCGGCGCCCTTCTTGTGCACATGTGGATCCACGTAGGTCGCGACAATCCCCCAGCCGGCAGGCAGCCGGTCGCCTGGCCAGTCGGGGTCGGACCATTCGAGTGATTGGAACCCCAATAGCTGCGACCTCTCCAGTGCCACGAAGCAGCTGATTCCGAGTTTCGGTGAGATGAAATAGTCGATGATGCGATTTTCGTCGAAATGCTCGCGATGCGCCGTCGTCCCTCCGATCTCGATAATCTTGTTCAGGATTCGCGCCATCGCGCTTGCATCTTGCGGCAGGGCCGCTCGGACATGCAGGGGCATGGATTGGTCATTCCACTGTTGGCTTGCCGGATTTGCTGCAAGGTAGGCGGCCCACAGCCGTTCTGCAAAGGGCTGGATTTTCACAACTGACATTGGCCGTCGGCCTGCGGGGTTAGATCCCAGGATCGCCGCACTGTCGGAATGGCTGGCAATCTGCCGATTGTGATCGTCGCCGGCGAGCCGGTCCGAACCGCGCGCCGACCGCATCGTTTCCATCGAGTTCGCCGGGCCGGTTACTGCCTTTGTGCGGCTCAATTGCGCCATTGGGCCGAAGCCATTCACCGATTTGCTGAGCCTGGTGAAGGTCGATGGCCGCTGGCAGATCGTCTCCAAGGTCTTTCACTTCGACCTGCAGTCGAACTGAGAGCATGGAAAGGGGAGAGCCAGCATGCCGTATGTCAACATCAAGGTCACCCGCGAGAGCGTTACGCGAGAGCAGAAATCGGCCCTGATCAAGGGCGCGACAGGACTTCTCGCGGACATTCTCGGCAAGGACCCGGCAACCACCTTCGTGGTTATTGATGAGGTGGATTTGGAGGACTGGGGCGTCGGCGGAATGCCGGTGCAGCAATACAGGGACACGCTCCGAAAGGGGTAGGGCCGGCGAGGGCAGGCCTCACGGATATGTTACAAAAGTGTAATGTTCGTGCCCTTGAAACGCCATGTTCGGAGGAACAAATATGGGGCATCGGCAGTTTTTGCCGAAGTCCGGTCTCAGGCCCGTCCCCCGCCTATCCGGACCCTGCGGCAGCCTCATCCCCCTCTCCGGGCTGCCGCACCGTTTTGAAAGTGCCGCCGTGGTCCCCCTCCACCACGGCGGCTTTTTCATGTGCGCAGCCCGGATGACGCCGCGTCGTCTCCTGGCCCAATCCTGCCGGCTTTGCGTTTCGGGTGCCTGCCGGTAGTTTGCGCCCAGAAGAATCGAAAGGCACCCCGAATGTCTGCACTCGCTCCCGTCCTCGACCGCCTCGACAAGAACCTCGACCAGAGCCTCGAGCGCCTGTTCGGCCTGCTCCGGATCAAGTCGATCTCGACCGATCCGGCCTTTGCCGGCGACTGCCGCAAGGCCGCCGAATGGCTCGTCGCCGACCTCAAGACGATCGGGTTCGACGCCAGCGTGCGCGACACGCCCGGCCATCCGATGGTGGTCGCCCACCACGACGGCCCGGCCGGCTCGCCGCATGTGCTGTTCTACGGCCATTACGACGTCCAGCCGGTCGATCCGCTCAACCTCTGGGAGGACGATCCCTTCGATCCGAAGCTCAAGCAGCTCGAGCCGGGCCGCAAGGTCATCACCGGCCGCGGCTCGTCCGACGACAAGGGCCAGCTGATGCTGTTCGTCGAGGCGTGCCGGGCCTGGAAGGAAGTGCATGGCACGCTGCCTTGCGAGATCACGCTGTTGTTCGAGGGCGAGGAGGAATCCGGCTCGCCGTCGCTCAAGCCATTCCTGGAAGCCAATGCCGAGGAGCTCAAGGCCGATTTCGCCATGGTCTGCGACACCGGCATGTGGGACCGCGAGACGCCGGCGATCTGCGTCGGCCTGCGCGGCCTCGTCGGCGAGGAAGTGGTGGTCAAGGCGGCCAACCGCGACCTGCATTCGGGCGAATATGGCGGAGCTGCGGCCAACCCGGTGCGCATCCTCGCCAAGGTGCTGGCGGCGATCCATGACGACAACGGCCGCGTCACCGTGCCTGGCTTCTACGATGGCGTCGAAGAAACGCCCTCGCAGATCCTGAAGTCGTGGCAATCGCTCGGCGAAACCGCCGAGAACTTCCTCGGCGAGGTCGGCCTGTCGATCCCCTCGGGCGAGAAGGACCGTTCGATCCTGGAGTTGGTCTGGGCGCGCCCGACCGCCGAGTTCAACGGCATCACCGGCGGCTACACCGGCAAGGGCTTCAAGACGGTGATCGCGGCGCAGGCCTCCGCCAAGGCGTCGTTCCGGCTGGTGCACAAGCAGAACCCCGAGAAGATCCGCGCCGCCTTCCGCGATTTCGTCAAGGCGCGCATCCCGGCCGATTGCAGCGTCGAGTTCCACGAGCATGGCGGCTCGCCGGCGATCCAGCTGTCCTACGACTCGCCGTTCCTCGCCAAGGCCAAGGACGCGCTGTCGGACGAATGGTCGAAACAGGCGCTGATGATTGCCATGGGCGGCTCGATCCCGATCGTCGGCGACTTCCAGACCTTCCTCGGCATGGAGTCGCTGCTGGTGGGCTTTGCGCTCGCCGACGACCGCATCCACTCGCCCAACGAGAAGTACGACCTGACCTCGTTCCACAAGGGGCAGCGGTCCTGGGCGCGCATTCTCGCCGCGCTGACCCGCAAGTAGGCGCGGGAAACCGAGGTTTCTATTGATTTTTCTTCCGATCGCGGCGACTGAGATGCCAAGCCGCGATCGGAGACCAGAATGACTATCCGCTTCCACAAGCACGACCTGCCAGACCTCAGCAACTACGATGTCGATGCGGTCGCCATCGACACCGAAACCCTGGGTCTCAACCCGCACCGCGACCGGCTCTGCGTCGTGCAAATCTCGCCGGGCGACGGCACTGCCGACGTGATCCAGATCGCGCCGGGGCAGAAGAAGGCGCCCAACCTCACCGCGCTCCTTAAGAATCGCAAGGTAACGAAGCTGTTCCACTACGGCCGCTTCGACATCGCCGTGCTCTACAACGCCTTCGGCGCGATGGCCGAGCCGGTGTTCTGCACCAAGATCGCCTCCAGGCTGACCCGCACCTACACCGACCGCCACGGCCTCAAGGACATCTGCAGCGAACTGCTCGGGGTGAGCCTGTCCAAGCAGCAGCAGTCGTCCGACTGGGCGGCGGCGACGCTGTCGCCGGAGCAGCTGGAATATGCCGCCTCTGACGTGCTCTACCTGCACCGCCTGCGCGACGTGCTGGCCGGCCGGCTGGAGCGCGACGGACGCATGAAGGAGGCCGTCGCCTGCTTCCGCTTCCTGCCGACGCGTGCCCGGCTCGACCTGATGGGCTGGGGCGAAGAGGACATTTTTGCCCATAGCTGACCTTGCGGCAGGCCGTTGGCAGGGAACGAACGGGCAGGTTTGGTCGTTTGGGGTGCGTTACCTGATGAAAGGATGCACCCGAATGGCGACTACACGTGAAGAAATCCAGTCCGACCTCGAAGCGCAGGTTTCCCAGCTGACCAAGCAGGTCGCGTCGCTGACCAAGGCGATGTCCAAGCGCAGCGCAAGCGCACTGGCGGAAGGCCGCGAGAGTGCCTCCGAGCTCTACGATGGCTTTTACGACCGCTTCAGCGACGCGCTGCCCGCGATGCGCAGGCAGGCGCGCGCGGCGCAGAAGACCGTCCAGGCAAACCCGATGACGACGGCACTCGTAGGCGTCGCGGTTTTCGGCCTGCTCGCCGCACTTCTGACCCGCCGATGACTTTTGCCGCCGCGTGGCTTTACCGGGCCGCGCGGTCGGCTATCGTTGGCCACCGAGTTCGAGGGGACAGCCCATGAGTGAACAGCCCATGAGTGACAAGAAACCGATCGCCACGGCGCCGAAGGATGGCAGCAAGATCACCGTTTTCTGGACCGACCGCGACGGCCAGGAAAACGAGTCGATCGCGCACTTCCGGTCGCTCGCCCGGCTCAAGGCCGGGGGCGGACAGTGGGACGAAAGCGACGAGGGCTGGTGGGCCTATGTCGACAGCGACACCCAGAAGCGCATCGAGCCGCATTCCTGGCTGCAGCCGGGCGGCGACGACGAGGAGGAATAGGCGTATTGTCGGGAGGCTTCAGCCAGGGAGGAAGCCATGGCCGAGAAACCCGACAAGGATACCCATGAATTCATGGTGACGGCGGTCGAGCCGGCCCGCGACGACAAGCTCGACGGCGTGGCGCTGACGCTGGTCGATGCGCGCGGCGGGCGCGTGCGGCTGCACATGCATGCCGATATCGCCGAGGTGATGCGCGAGCGGATTTCGGCCGAACTCAACAAGACCATGGGGCCGTGACACGGCATCGCGCCTGAGCCGACCGCCGAGCCGCGGGCGGCGCAGAATTTTTTCCAGTCTCTTTTGAACCTTTCTCCCTCCCGGCGCGACGAAGCCATGTGGACGGGCAAATCGCCCTTATGGAGAGAGAGATGAGTGCATTCAGCAAGATAGCCCTGGCGGTCGTCACGGCGTCCGTCGTCGCTGCCTGTCAGTCGACCGAGATCAGGCGCTGCGAGTGGAAGCCGAAGGACCCGCGCTACCTGCAGAGCAGCAACTGCTGCGACCGCAGCGATCCGTCGAAACCCTGCTACAAGAGCAGCGACAAGCCGGACAAGCCCGACAAGCCGGATCGGCCCGACCCGATCCCGCAGTGACCTGCGGACCCGAAGGCCGCCGCCCGCAAGGACGGCGGCCTTTTTCCGTCATGGCGGATCGCTTGTGGCTACCGGCCGACCAACGCCGACGATCGCCGTGCCCGGTCAGTTCGGGGTCATCGCCCTGCCGACGAAGGCAAAGATCAGGATCGCGGAACTTCCCAACAGCGCGATGAGGCCCAGCGACCACGAAATGCCGATGGTCGCCATTGCCCAGGCAAAGGCAAAGGGGGCGGCGGCCGAGATGATCAGGCGGGCCGCCATGGCACGCCCCTGCAGCTGGCCGTAGCCCTCGCTTCCGAACAGGGAAAGCGGCAGCGCGCCGGTGACGATGCTGAAGAGGCCGTTGCCCATGCCGAAGGCGACCGCAAACAGCATCGCTCCGGGGACGGACGGAGCGGTGACGACCAGCACGACGACGCCGCCCGCCATGAGGGCCGCGGATATGATCGCCAGCCGCAGCGGCGCAAGGTCGATGCCGACGGCCATGTTGATGAACCGGCTCAGCACCTGCGCCGGCCCGAACAGGGTGCCGGCGACGGCGGCGGCCGCGCCGAGGCCAAGGCCGGAGAGCATCGGCACCATGTGGACAAGGACGGCTGCACTCATGAGATTCTGCAGTGAGAAGGCGGAGACCATCAATGCGAAGCCGAGCGTCCTCGCGGAAGGCGCAAGCAAACCAGGAACCTGGCTGGCAGGTTCCGCGGCGCCCCTCCTGGTCCTGGCCAGGCCATGCGACAGCCAGGCATGCAGGGGCATGCAGACGAGCAGGTTCAGCGCGGCGAAGGCGAGATAGACGCCCTGCCACGACAGGCGGGCATGCAGTCCGGCCGTCAGCGGCCAGAATATGGTCGAGGCGAAACCCGCGATGAGCGTCAGATAGGTGATGCTTCGCCGGGCCACGGCCGGTCTGACCTGGACGAGCAGGGCGAATGCCGCGCCGTACTGCACGAAATTGGAGGCCACGGCGAGGGCGACGAGAGCGAGGGCAAACGACATGGGGTTCGGCGCCAGGGCGCACGCCACCAGCGCGGCAGCGGCTGCGCCCGAGCCGATCGTCATGACTGCGCCGGCGCCGAAGCGATCGATCAGCCTGCCGAGCCAAGGCGCCGTGAGTCCGCCTGCGAGCAATGCCACAGAGAAGGCGCCGAAAATCCATTCGGCGGACCTGCCGAAATCCTCCGCCATGTCGGCGGCGAGCATGCTGAAGCTGTAGTAGAGCGTGCCATAGCCGATGATCTGGGTGATGCCCAGGGCGAGGACAGCTCCAGCCGGCGTATGTTTCTCGTTCATTCGGCCGCAGGCCCGGCGCTCATGCGCGATTGGGGTCGCGATGCACGACCTCGCCGCCTTCCTTCGCAAAGTCGGAAACCGGGTTCTCCAGAAGGTCGAGCACCGCCTCCGACGGCCGGCAAAGGCGGGTGCCTTTCGACGTTTCCACGATCGGCCGGTTGATCAGGACCGGATGGGTCAGCATGAAGTCGATCAGCTGGTCGTCCGTCCACTTGGGATCGTCGAGGCCGAGGTCCGCGTAGGGCGTGCCCTTTTCGCGCAGCAAATCGCGCGGCGACATCCGCATCGCCCCGAGGAGCTGGATGAGCCGGTCGCGCGACGGCGGCGTCTTGAGATACTCGATGACGACAGGCTCCTCGCCGCTGGCGCGGATCATGGCCAGTGTATTGCGCGAGGTGCCGCAGGCGGGGTTGTGGTAGATCGTCGTGGTCATCTTGCGCTCCCGGTTTCGATGGATGGCCTTCGTGCCGCCTCTTGCCAGCCCCATGAGGGGTTCAACACCCGGGCCACCGGCGGCATGGCCGGAAACGGAGACGAGCACGCCGGACGTTCGACATTGGACATGGGTCAGGCGGGCGGTTGATCTGGAGCGCAGCACGCCGCTGCCCTGGCGACCGGCATGCAGATTTCCGGCCGTGCGGAGCAGCAGTCTTCCATCAGGAAGCGAATGAGGCCGCTCAGCGCATCGTACTCCGCAGTGTAGATGATCGAGCGGGAATCGCGCCTTGCACAGGCAAGGCCCGCCCGTTCCAGCTCCTTCAGGTGAAAGCTGACATTCGACGGGGATACCTCGGCCCGGTCGGCGACGGTGCCGGCCGCCATGCCGTCCGGACCGGCCACGACAAGCATCCTGAGAATGCGCAGCCGCGTCTCCTGCGACAGGGCACCGAACGCGATGAGAGCTTGACGCTCGTCCATATTTCAATAATCCTAGAAATATCAAAATGAGGAGTAGCCGAGATGGAAGCATTTGGCAACGGCAAAACCGGAGGATCGCCTTCGGCTCCGCCGGAAGAGGCTACCGTCGGCGGCCTGATCGAATTTCTTTCGGCACATTCTTCGAGCCGGCTGTCGTTCCGCTACCAGGGCAACGTCGTGCGCCGCGGATATCATGTGACCGAGGTCAAATCCGCGAACTTCTCCGCACTCGACTGCGGCGCCAACCCCGAGGCATGGACGGAGATATTCGTCCAGTTGTGGGACGTCGACGACGCGCCCGAACAGATGGCCGCTGGCAAGTTCGTGGCGATCCTGCGCAAGGTCATGCAGAACGTCCGTCTGGACATGCAGGCGAAGCTGACCTTCGAAGTCAGCGACGGCTTTCAGCCCATCCAGCTTTATCGTGCCGGGCTGCCGGCCCTCGTGGACGACTCCATCTTCGTGGACCTCACGCCGCGACCGGCAAGCTGCAAGCCGCGCGACCGCTGGCTGGAGGGGCAGGAAATGCCGTGTTGTCCGCCGTCATCCGGATCGGGCTCGCGGTGCTGCAGCTAGGCGGGAACGCTCTTGCGCGCCCAGCCCGGGTAAAAGGTGGTGGGCGCGGCGGCAACGGGTTGGCTGTAACCCGTTGATTGTTCGAGGCTTCGGAAAGCACCTGCTTAACGCCCCCTTAAATCGCCGCATTTAGTCTGCAACCGGAACGCCATAGGCATGGGGGCCGGACAGACAGACATGGCGAACCGGAAGGACAGGCGCATCGAACCCAGTTTCGATGATCCGCGGGACGACGCGGAGGACGACGTCTTTTCGGTTGGTGAAGAGGACCGGGTCGTGCCCAGCCGCCGCAAAGCCCCTGCCAAACGCAGCGCCTCGAAAGCGCGCTCCCCGGGCCGCGGCCGCAGCCAGAAGAAGCGCCGCGGCATGTTCGGCATCTTCGGCCGGCTGGTCTACTGGTGCTTCGTGCTCGCCATCTGGGGCGGCATCGCCGCCGCCGGCATCGTCATTTACTACGGCGCCAAGATGCCGAGCGCCACGACCTGGGCGATCCCCGACCGGTCCCCCAACATCAAGATCGTCGGCGTCGACGGCCGCCTGATCGCCAATCGCGGCATGACCGGCGGCGAGGCCGTCGGCCTGTTCGAAATGTCGCCCTACATCCCGCAGGCCGTCATGGCCATCGAGGACCGGCGCTTCTATTCGCATTTCGGCGTCGATCCGATCGGCCTTGCCCGGGCGGTGTCGCAGCGCGTCATCCACGGCCGCTTCACCCAGGGCGGCTCGACCCTGACCCAGCAGCTCGCCAAGAACCTGTTCCTGACGCCGGACCGGACCCTGGAGCGCAAGGTCCAGGAGGTGCTCTTGGCGCTCTGGCTGGAGCAGAAATACACCAAGGACCAGATCCTCGAGATGTATCTGAACCGGGTCTATTTCGGCTCCGGGTCCTATGGCGTCGAGGCGGCTTCGCGCCGCTATTTCGGCAAGTCCGCGCGCGACGTCAGCCTTGCCGAGGCAGCACTTCTCGCCGGCCTGCTCAAGGCGCCGTCGCGGCTTTCGCCGGCCCGCGACCCCAAGGCCGCCGACGCCCGCGCACAGCTGGTGCTGGCGGCGATGCGCGAACAGGGCATGATCGAGGAGAAGGAACTGGCGACCGCCATGAGCGCGCCGGCGAGCCGCGTCGCCTCGTTCTGGACCGGCTCGGAAAACTATGTCGCCGATCGCGTCATGGAAGAGCTGCCCGGCCTGATCGGCGAGGTGCGCTCCGACATCATCGTCGACACCACCGTCGACATGACGCTGCAGGAATTGGCCGAAAAATCGATCCGCCGCCTGATCGACGAGAACGGCGAGAAGCTGAACGTCAGCCAGGGTGCGCTGGTGTCGATCGACAATTCGGGTGCGGTGCGCGCCATGGTCGGCGGCTACGACTATTCCACCAGCCAGTTCGACCGCGCCTCCGAGGCGCGCCGCCAGCCCGGCTCGGCGTTCAAGCCCTTCGTCTACCTGGCCGCCGTGGAGCAGGGCCGCTCGCCCGAAAGCGTCCGCAACGACGCGCCCATCCAGATCGGCAAGTGGACGCCGGAGAACTACAACGGCAAGTATTACGGGCGCGTCACGCTGAGGACCGCGCTGGCGAAGTCGCTGAACTCGGTGGCAGCCCAGCTCGCCATGGAGGTTGGGCCGGCGGCCGTGGTCGAGGCTGCCCAGCGCATGGGCATCGAGTCCGAGCTGCAGCCCAATGTCAGCATCTCGCTGGGCACGTCCGAGGTGACGCCGCTGGAGCTGACCGCCGCCTACGTGCCCTTCGCCAATGGCGGCTATCGGCCGGAGGTCCACATCATCAAGCGCATCACCGCGGCCGACGGCAGCGTCCTCTACGAGAACACCGCGGGTGGTGGCCCGCGGGTGATCAGCGCCGAGGTCGTCGGCATGATGAATGCGATGATGACGGGTGCTGTGGAGGAGGGCACGGCCAAGAAGGCCGCCTTCGCCTGGCCGGCGGCCGGCAAGACCGGCACCAGCCAGAATTCGCGCGACGCCTGGTTCGTCGGCTACACGGCGAACCTCACCACCGGTGTATGGTTCGGCAACGACGACGGCAAGCCGATGAAGCGGGTGACCGGCGGCGCGCTGCCGGCACTTGCCTGGCACGAGTTCATGGTGGCCGCCCACGAAGGCGTGCCGGTGGCACCGCTGCCGGGTTCGTGGACGCCGCAGCAGGCCGCCCCCGAGGTCGCCGCCGACGACCAGCCGGCCCTCGACGAGAATTCCTTCCCGGCGGCGCCCGAGCAGCCCGGTGAGCGGCAGCCCGCGCGGCAGGTCGGCGGCGCGCAGCAGGAACAGCCCTCGACCGCATCGATCCGCCGCCCGGTTCCCCCCGCCGACGTCGGCGGCCAGCCGCAGCGGCGCGAGACTTCCATCCTCAACATCCTGCTCGGCAACTGACGCCGGCTAGGTGTGTAGTCCCTCAGTGTAGTGGTGCATCATTGAGCCTGAGTCGTCAGGATGAGGATGCCTTATGGCAAGCGTTCTTCACGGCAGCGCCCGCACGACGCCGCGTCTTCGAGCCGAGCTCCAAGCGTCGCAAGAGAGCACCCGGTCCCTTGCCTCCCGTTATGGGCTGAACCCGAAGACAGTAGCCAAATGGCGCAAGCGAGCCACGACGGCCGATACGCCGATGGGGCCGAAGACGCCGAAGAGCACGGTGCTGACGCCCGCCGAGGAGGCCATTGTCGTGGCCTTTCGCCAGAAGACGCTACTGCCGTTGGACGACGTGCTCGGTTGCCTGAGGGATACCATCCCCAACCTCAGCCGTAGCGCCCTGCACCGCTGCCTACAGCGCCATGGCATCTCCCGGCTGCCAGTCGAGGCGGTCAAGGATCAGCGTAAGAGGTTCAAGACCTACGAGATCGGCTATGTCCATATCGACAGCTGCGAACTGCACCATGCGGACGGCGAGCTGGTCATGTTCCTGGCGATCGACCGTGTCTCGAAGTTCACCTATGTCGAGTTCTACGACTGTGCCGGCAAGATGGAAGGCGCGGCCTTCCTCAGGAGTGTGGTCGAGGTCTTTCCTTACCAGATCCATACCGTGCTCACCGACAATGGCATGGCCTTCGCCGACCTGCCCAAGAACCGTCAGGGGCCCAGCCGACGTTTCCTCGGTCCGCACATCTTCGACCGGGTCTGCATAACCAATGGCATCGAGCCCCGGCTGACCAAACCCTACCATCCCTGGACCAACGGTCAGGCCGAGCGGATGAACCGCACCATCAAGGACGCCACGGTCAAGATCTACCACTACGACGATCTGGAAAGCCTGACCTTCGTTACCGCATACTACTTCGCCAAGCACCTCAAGGCCCTGAGATGGAAAACACCCTATCAGGTGATCTGCGATGCATGGACAAAGGACCCTTCAAACTTCAAGTTCAACCCGCACCATATCATTGCGGGACCACACACCTAGCGGCGCCGGCGTCCGTAGAGTTCGAGCCGGTGGTGGACGATGTCGTAGCCGAGCTGGCGGGCGATCTCCTGCTGCAGCTGCTCGATGCGGTCGGAGCGGAACTCGATGACGTCGCCGGTGTCGATGTCGATGAGATGGTCGTGGTGGTCGCCACCGGCCTGCTCGAATCGCGACGGCCCGCCCTCGAAGGCGTGGCGGTAGATCGCGCCCATCTCCTCCAGCAGCTTCATGGTGCGGTAGACGGTCGACAGAGAGATGCTCTTGTCGACCTGCTCGGCGCGGCGGAATATCTCGAGCGCGTCGGGATGGTCCTCGGTCTCGCGCAGGATCGTCAGGATCACCTTGCGCGGACGGGTGATCCGGATGCCGGCCTTGCGCAGCGCTTTCTCGTAGTCGGGCTTCGTCGGAATTGGGGCAGGTGCATGCTTCTTCATGGCGCGACTATGTGCCAGATGACACCCAGTTGCAAAAGATTATCCGTGTATCCATCCCCAGCGAAGGATGGCGCGAGGCTCGCCGCCGCCGTTTCGACTTGCGCAACCGAGGCGCCCGCGCCATCCTTCCAGCCGGGGAAGGCCACGCGTCGACGTTGGACGGGGGAACAAGTTTGCTGCGATTCTTGAGTTGGTTGCCGGGCATCCGGCAAGCGCGACCTCGCCAGGTCGTCTACACCTGCATGTTCGGCCATTCGGAGCAGTTCGCCGACCGCCATTTCCGACGGGACCGAAGAACCGACTTCATCTGCTTCACGGACGACCGCTCGCTGACGTCGAAGCGATGGCAGTTCAGGTATGTCGACTCCACCGAACTCGGTCCCGTCCGGACCTCCAAGATGATCAAGCATCTGCCCCACCGCTTCCTGGGCGAGTATGCGTCGAGCCTGTACATGGACAACACCGTCAAGCCCAAGGTCCCGGCCAAACGCTTCTTCGCGCTCCTGGACGCGAGCCCGGCGCCGATGCTGTGCTTCCGCCATCCCGAACGGAACTGCATCTATGACGAGGCCGTCGCGGTGATCGACCTGCAGTACGACGATCCCGACATCATCAATGCCCAGATGGATCACTACCGGTCGCTCGGGCACCCGGCCGGAGCCGGCCTCGTCGCCAGCACGGTGATGCTGCGGCGGCACAACGACCCTGCGGTGATCGCCGTGATGGAGGACTGGCACGCCGAAATCAGGAAATGGTCCTATCGCGACCAGCTGTCCTTCGCCTTCGTTGCCCGCCGGCACGGTTTCCGGACGGGCCACCTGGCGGGCACACCCTATCGCAACAAGCTGCTCAAATGGCCGCGGGTCAAGGGCCACCGGCTGCCGCGGGCGTTCCGCGACGAGGACTATCTGCGGCTCAACCCGGATGTCGCCGCCTCGGGGATGAACCCGCGCAAGCACTACATCACCTGGGGCGCCGCCGAAGGCCGTGCCTGGAGATAGGGTTGTCGGCGCGCTGCCTCGGGCGACCCCGGCCCGATCCGGCGCGCGGATCGACCCTCCCCTGCGGCCCTTCGATAGGCTCAGGACAGAGGGGGGGGTGCTGTCCCACATACCTATCCATTGCCACGCTCGCTTTCGCGCCTGGCCATTGTCAAAGAACACTCCCTTTGCGGGAGGTGGTTCGGGAAGCGGGGCGCGCGGCCGAGCCGTCCGATAGATTGATACGTGGCGCGAACCCCGCGCCCCGCCCGGTGTCTGTCCCTCGGTCGGCCGGTCACAGGTCCGTCCCACGGTCTTTTCGTGGCCTGAACCCGCGGCTTCTCCGCACCCTCCGGCACCCGCCATCTGCGGCGCGCGCCGGACGACGCCGGCCTGTCGACGGGCCCTCGGAGCCACGGCTACCGCAGCCGTGGCGGGAGGTCACCGCCGCCCTCCCTGACACCCGGTGCGCACCAGGTCCCGACAAGGGCGATGGCACAAGGATACGGGAGGTTTTGGAGGGGTGGAAAAACGGGAGAATTTCTCCACGCACATTGCTGACAGAGTTACTGCCAAAACGAGGCGTGCGCGGAAGGCAGACCTTCTACGTCTTATTCCTTCCCACCCCCCTCTGTCCTACCGGACATCTCCCCCACAAGGGGGGAGATTGGCTGTCGCCACGGCCTTTGCCAATCGCCACCGTTGCAAAAGCCACTCTTAGCAGCCGGCAGAAACGGGCGAGACGCCGGAGCTGCCAATCTCCCCCCTTGTGGGGGAGATGGGCGGCAGCCCAGAGGGGGGTGGGAAGGAATGAGGCGGTCCTCAAGCGCGACCAGATGAAGGGCTGGCCGCGCGAAAAATCGCTTGCCCGTGGAAAATGCCTCCACGTGCGAAGGGTCACGGCATGGATCCCAGGGTCGCCGCGACGGCGCAAACGCGCCTGCTTTGCCCTGGGATGACGAACGCAAGAGGCAGCGCCTCATCCCTTATTCCTTCTGTCCTGAGCCTGTCGAAAGGCCGGACATCTCCTCGCTTGCGGGGGATCGCCGCCGCCGTTGAAAAACCTATGCCGCGACCGCGGTGCGGCGGCGGTCGTAGGAGCGGCCGTCGGCGTCGAAGATGTGCAGATCGTCGGGGCTGGCGGCAAGCCGGATGACGGTGCCGCGCCTGATCTCGACATTGCCCGGCAGCTTGGCGGTCAGCGGCTGGTCGCCGCGGCCGATGTCGACATAGACGAGCTGCACCTCGCCGAGCTGCTCGACGTAGTCGATCATGCCCTCGAACAGGAAGTCGTCGCCGGTCGCGACATAGAGGTCCTCGGGGCGGACGCCGAAGCTGACGCCCTTGCCCTGGGCGTCGGCCGGCGTTGCGATCGGCACCGGCGTCTTGCGGCCGGCGACGTGGGAAACCAGGCTGGTCTCGCCGGCACGGTCGACGGTGGCCGGCAGGATGTTCATGGCCGGCGAGCCGATGAACTGGGCGACGAACAGGTTGCCCGGGTGCTTGTAGAGCTCCATCGGCGTGCCGACCTGCTCAATGCGGCCATCCTTGAGCACGACGATGCGGTCGGCCAGCGTCATCGCCTCGACCTGGTCGTGGGTGACGTAGATCATCGTCGTCTGAGGCATCGATTCCTTCAGCTTGGCGATCTCGATGCGGGTGGCGACGCGAAGCGCCGCGTCGAGGTTGGAAAGCGGCTCGTCGAACAGGAAGACCTTGGGATTGCGCACGATGGCGCGGCCGATGGCGACGCGCTGGCGCTGGCCGCCCGACATCGCCTTGGGCAGGCGGTCGAGATATTTGGTCAGCTGCAGGATCTCGGCCGCGGCACGTACCCGCTTGTCGATCTCGGCCTTGCTTTCCTTGGCGATCTTCATGCCGAAGGCCATGTTGTCGTAGACCGTCATGTGCGGGTAGAGCGCGTAGGACTGGAACACCATGGCGATGCCGCGCTTGGACGGCGGCACGTCGTTGACCCGCTCGCCGGCAATGTGGAGTTCGCCCGAGGTGATCTCCTCAAGGCCTGCGATGGAGCGCAGGAGCGTCGACTTCCCGCAGCCGGAGGGGCCAACGAAGACAATGAACTCGCCCGATTTGATGTCGAGGTCGATGCCGTGGAGAATGTTGAGATTACCGTAGGACTTCTTGACGTCCCTGAGCGTTAGATCGGCCATGGTTTCCTCCCAGAAACTTTTCGTTGTCGGCTAAACGAAGCGCCCGAACCAGGCGCCGTAGCCGCCGAGCCGGACCGTGCCGGCGTCCGTCCTGCCGTCGAGCCCATGCCCCTGAAGGGGCTGCAGGCCGCGATCTCCCAGATCGACGGTAGCCGGAGCGCTGCCGAGATTGAAGACGCAAACGATCTCCTCGTTACCCTCGCGGCGGCTGAAGGCGATGGCGTCGCCTTCGACGTCGAGGAAGCGGATGTCGCCCTTGGCGAGCGACGGGTGGGCGCGGCGGAAGGCGAGGAAGCGGCGGTAGTGCTCGAGCAGCGAGGCGGGATCGCCGGCCTGCGTGTCCACCGCCCTGGCGATGTGCTCCGCCGGCACCGGCAGCCATGGCTTGGCCGTCGAGAAGCCGCCGTTCCTGGCGTCCTTGGCCCACACCATCGGCGTGCGGCAGCCATCGCGACCCTTGAATTCAGGCCAGAAGCGGATGCCGTAGGGGTCCTGCAGGTCCTCGAAGGCGAGGTTGGCCTCGGTCAGCCCGAGCTCCTCGCCCTGGTAGATGCAGACCGAGCCGCGCAGCGACATCAGGAGCGCCGAGACGACCTTGAGATAGGCGGTGCGGTCGGCCTCGCCCATGCCCCAGCGAGAGGCGTGGCGGACGACGTCGTGGTTGGAGAAGGCCCAGCACGACCAGCCGTCGGTGGCGACGCGGCCGAAATCCTCGAGCACCGTGCGGACCTTGGCGGCGCTGATCTTCTCGGGCGCCAGGAAGTCGAAGGCGTAGCACATCTGCACCTTGTCGCCGCCGCCGGTGTAGGAGGCGACGACCTCGAGGCCGCGCTGGGAATCGCCGACCTCGCCGACGGCGGCCGCCGCCGGATACTCGTCGAGCACGGCGCGGAAGCGGGCGAGGAAGTCGAGGTTCTCGGGCCGGCTCTTGTCGTAGACGTGGTCCTGGAAATTGTAGGGGTTCACCGCCGGCGCGGTCTGGTCGTTGCGCTGTTCCGGCGGCAGCGCCGGATTGTCCTCGAGACCGGCCGAATGGAAGTAGAAATTGATGGTGTCGAGGCGGAAGCCGTCGACGCCGCGGTCGAGCCAGAAGCGGGTGACGTCGAGCAGGGCGTCCTGGACGTCGCGATTGTGGAAGTTGAGGTCGGGCTGCTCGGCGAGGAAGTTGTGCAGGTAATACTGCATGCGCCTGGTGTCCCACTGCCAGGCCGAGCCGCCGAAGATCGACAGCCAGTTGTTGGGCGGGCTGCCGTCGGGCCTCGCATCCGCCCAGACGTACCAGTCGGCCTTGGCATTGTCGCGGCTCGAGCGGCTTTCCTTGAACCAGGGGTGCAGGTCGGAGGTGTGCGAGATGACGCCGTCGATCATCACCTTGAGGCCGAGACGGTGCGCCTCGGCGATCATGGCGTCGAAGTCGGCGAGCGTGCCGAACATCGGGTCGATGTCGAGATAGTCCGAGATGTCGTAACCGAAATCCTTCATCGGCGACTTGAAGAAGGGCGAGATCCAGATGGCGTCGGCGCCGAGTGCCGCGATGTGCGGCAGGCGGGAGATGATGCCCTTGAGGTCGCCGATGCCGTCGCCGTTCGAATCCTGGAAGCTGCGGGGGTAGATCTGGTAGATCACCGCCCCCCGCCACCAGTCGCGATCCACCGCGTGAACGGGATTTTCGATTTTGCGCACAGCGGACTGCATTGGAGCTAGCCTCCCTTGACCGAGCCCGCGAGCAGGCCGCGGACGAAATAGCGTTGGAGCGAGAAGAACACGGCCAGCGGCACGATGATGGTGACGAAGGCCGAGGTGGTGAGGATTTCCCAGTCGCCGCCGCGCGAGCCGAGCAGGTTGTTGAGCTTGGCGGTGAGCACGATCTGGTCGGCGTCGGCGCGCAGGAACACCATCGCCACCAGCAGGTCGTTCCAGACCCAGAGGAACTGGAAGATGGCGAAGGAGGCGAGCACCGGGAAGGACAGCGGCAGCACGATCTTGACGAAGATCTCGAAATCGCTGGCGCCGTCGATGCGGGCCGATTCCATGATCTCGCGCGGCAGGCCAGCGATGTAGGCCCTGAGCAGGTAGATGGCGAAGGGCAGGCCGAAGCCGGTATGCGCCAGCCAGATGCCGAGATAAGTCTTGGCCGGCACGCCGAAGAACAGGCCGACGCCGTTGTAGAGCTTGAGCAGCGGGATCAGCGACATCTGCAGCGGCACGACGAGCAGGCCGATGATGACGGCAATCAGGAGCGCGCGGCCGGGAAAGCGCATCCAGGCGAGCGCATAGGCGGCGAAGGCGGCGATCAGGATCGGGATGATGGTCGACGGGATCGTCACCGTCAGCGAATTGATGAAGGAGCGGCCGATGCCTTCCGAGAACAGCACCGAGCGATAGTTGTCGGTGGTGAAGCGCGGCGGCATCGACGCCGAATAGTAGACGCGCTGGCCGCGGCTGCCCTCGAAGGCCTTGGGCGAGGACATGACGTAGGCGCCGTCCTCGCCGACCTGCAGGATCACGCCCTCGCCGAGGTCGGCCGTCTCGCCGGCCGCGTACTGGGTCGGCTGCTGGGCGCGCGTGCCGAAGGCGGTCAGGGTGCGGGCGTCGCCGGCGCCGAACAGATTGCCCGTGATCAGGAACCTGCCGTCCTTCTCGACCTGCTTGTCGGCGGCGTCGGTGCGCCCCGCCTGGGTCTCGGAGGAGGTGGACAGCGCCGTCCACCAGCCGGAGACGACGAGCTGGTCCTTGTCGCGCAGGGAACTCACCAGGATGCCGAGAGTCGGGATGGTCCAGATCGCGACGAAGACGAACACCGCGATGTGGACGCCGAAGCGGCCGAGGAAGGACTTTCCGCTTGGACTGGACATGTCAGTGCCCTCCGCCGCCTTCGCGATTGGCCTGGCGGATGTTCCAGACCATGATCGGCACGACGGCCAGCATGATGACCACGGCAATCGCCGCCCCCCGGCCGAAATCGCCGCCGCCGCGGAACATCCAGTCGAACATCAGGTTGGCGAGCACCTGGCTGTTCCACTGGCCGTTGGTCATGGTGAGTACGATGTCGAAGACCTTGAGGACGAGGATGGTGATGGTGGTCCAGACAACGGCGATCGTGCCCCAGATCTGCGGCACCATGATTTTCCAGAAGATCTGGAACGGGTTGGCGCCGTCGATGACCGCGGCCTCGATGGTCTCCTCGGGGATGCCGCGCAGGGCCGAGGACAGGATGACCATGGCGAAGCCGGTCTGGATCCAGATCAGGATGACCATCAGGAAGAAGTTGTTCCAGAAGGGCGTCGAGATCCACACCTGCGGCGTGCCGCCGAAATATTGCACCACGGCGTTGAGGATGCCGATCTGCGTCTGCCCCTCGGCGCGGTATTCGTAGACGAACTTCCAGATGACGCTGGCGCCGACGAAGGAGATGGCGAGCGGCATGAACACCAGGCTCTTGGCGATGTTGCCCCACCAGATCTTGTCGGTGAGCACGGCGATGATCAGGCCGAGGAAGGTGCAGGCCGCCGGCACGACGATCAGCCAGAGCAGGTTGTTGAAGATCGAGTTGCGGAATTCGCGGTCGCCGAAGGCCCAGCTGTAGTTGGCGAGGCCGACCACGTTCTGGCCGGTGCGGTCCATGAAGGAGAGGCGCAGCGTGTCGATCACCGGATAGATGAGGTAGACGGTGACGATGAGCAGCGCCGGGCCGACGAAGAGCCACGGACGGATGATGCCCTGGCGGCGCAGATTGTCGACGGCCGCCGTGCCGGAGACGCCGCGCGAGGGAAAGACGACGTCGAGCAGCCTGTTGGCGCCCCAGAAATAGGCGACGCAGCCGCCGACGCCGATGATCACGGTGAAAATGGCCGAAAGTATCTGTGCCGTCATGGGATCAGTCCCTTTTCAACGGGCTGGTTCGAGCGTGGGATACTTCAGAGGACCGCCCCCTCATCCGGCCGCTGCGCGGCCACCTTCTCCCCGACGGGGAGAAGAGGAAGCGGCCCCTCACCTGCACCCTCTCCCAATCAGCGAGAGGGTGCCCAGCGAAGCGGAGGGCGGGTGAGTAGGTACTGCTTCGAGCCCGCCGGAGCGCTGCCCTTACTTGATCGCGTCCCAGCTCTTCTGGATGTCGGCGGCGACGTCGGCCGGAGCCTTGCCGCCGACGAGGTCGATCATGCCGGTCCAGAAGGCGCCGGCGCCGATCTTGCCGGGCATCAGGTCGGAGCCGTCGAAGCGGAAGGTCGAGGCGTTGACCAGGATCTCGCCCTGCTTCTTCAGCGCGTCGTTGGCATAGGCCTCCTTGTTGGCCGTCTTGAGCGGAGTGAGGAAGCCCGACTGCGCCATCCAGATCTCGTGGGCGAGCGGCATCTTCAGGAAGTCGATGAAGGCGCGCGCGGCCTTGGAGTCCTTGGCGATGGTGAACAGCGTGCCGCCGCCGAGCACCGGATTGCCGAGCTCGGGCTTGGCGGCCATCGGCGGCAGGTAGAAGAAGTCGGCGTCCTCGCCGAGCTTGGTGCCTTCGGGGAAGAAGGACGAGATGAACGACGCCTGGCGGTGCAGGTAGCACTTGGGCGGAACGGCGAAGAGGCCCTTGGGGCTGTCGCGGAAGTCGGTCGCGGCGACCGCCGCCTTGCCGCCGTCGACATATTTGTCGTTGGTGGCGATCTTGGCGAAGATGTCGAGGGCGTTGACCACGGCCGGATCGTTGAACGGGATCTCGTTGCGGGTCCACTTGTCGTAGACGTCGGGCGCCTGCGTGCGCAGCATGATGTCCTCGACCCAGTCGGTGGCCGGCCAGCCGGTGGCGCCGCCGGAGCCGAGGCCGATGCACCACGGCACGCCGCCGTCGGCGACGATCTTGTCGGTCAGGGCCTGCAGGTCCTCCCAGGTCTTGGGAACCTCATAGCCAGCTTCCTCGAAATTCTCCGGCACGTACCAGACCAGCGACTTCAGGTCGGCCTTGAAGGGGAAGCCGTAGAAGCCGGGCTTGCCGTCCTTGTCCTTGTAGGTGCCGAGATCGACCCAGGACTGGCCGGCGCCGTAGTTCTCCTTGACGAAATTGGCGGTGCCCTCGTCGAGCGGGGTGAGCAGGCCCTTGGAGGCGAGATCCTGGATCAGGCCAGGCTGCGGCAGGATGGCGATGTTGGGCGGGCTGCCGGCCTGCGTGTCGATGACGATCTGCTGCTCGTAGTTTTCGGACGAGGAGTATTTGATCTCGGCGCCCGTGGCCTCGCTGAAGTAGTCGAGCACCGAGCGGGCCAGCGCCTCGTCCTCGCCGCGCCACGGCCCGAAGATGGTCAGCGTCTCGCCCTTGAGATCGACCTTCTTGAGTTCGTCGAAATTGGCCCAGGTGAAGCGGGCGTCCTCGCCCGGCTTGAATTTCAGCTCCGCCGACGCGGGCGCCGTGAGGGCAAAGGCCGCCAGCGCCACCCCCAGCATCAGGGTCTTCTTCATGGTCTTCCTCCCAGTGAATAGAAAACTCCGGACGGAACCTCCATTCCGCCCGCCGACACCGCCTCGAACAATGCTCCAGTATCGCGCCGCCTGCAACTCGCTGACGTTAGGGCATCTCAAAGCGCTTTGGCTTCTTTCATCACGCCATCGAAATGACCGCGAGTCAAGAGCTGCGCGCAATCAATCGATTTAAATTCGGCCGGCATGTGCGCCGCAGCACGGTTTTTTGGCATTGCAGCAGCAAATTTTGCTTCAAAGCGGCTTTCGACGCGCCTATCGTGACCGCATGCAGCCAGCATCCGCCCGACAAGGCGAGCGGCACGATTTAAAGCGCTTTGGAATTCGAGGCCACGGTGAACCTCAAACAGCTGTCGAAAATGCTCGAACTTTCGCAGACGACGGTGAGCCGTGCCCTGAACGGCTATCCCGAGGTCAGCGAGGAAACGCGCCGGCGGGTGATGGACGCCGCCAAGCGCCACGGCTACCGGCCGAATCCGAGTGCGCGGCGGCTGGCGACAGGCAAGGCCGGCATGATCGGCTACGTGCTGCCGACGGGCGCCGCCGTCGACATCGACCCGCATTTCGTCGAGTTCCTGTCGGGGCTGGGCGACTATGCCCGCGGCCACGAGCTCGACCTGGTGCTGAGCCCGGCCGACGCCGCCGAGGAGGAGACGACCTACCGGCGGGTGGTGGCGAACAAGCAGGTGGACGCGCTCTACATCTCCGCCCCGCGCCGCGCCGACCGGCGCATCGCGCTCGTCCACCAGCTCGGCATCCCCTTCATCGTGCACGGCCGCAGCGAGGGGCTCGACTTCGACTACCCCTTCATCGACATCGACAACGAGGGCGCCTTCCACGACGCCACCCGGCTCTTCGTCCAGCTCGGCCACAGGCGCGTCGGCCTGATCAACGGCGACGACACCCAGACCTTCGCCATCTTCCGCGAACGCGGGATGAGCCGCGCGCTTGCCAGCAGCGGGCTCGCGCTCGAGCCGCGGCACGTCCGCTCGGCGGTGATGACCGAGGAGAACGGCTACCGTGCCGCGCGCAGCCTGCTGGAGGCCGCCGACGCGCCGACCGCGATCATCTGCTCGAGCCTGCACATGTCGCTGGGCGTGGTGCGGGCAGTGCGCGACCTCAATCTTTCGATCCCCGGCGACGTGTCGCTGATCAGCCACGACGACGTCTTTCCATGGCTGAAGCCGGAGAATTTTCCGATGCCGCTGTCGACCACGCGCTCGTCCATCCGCGCGGCCGGCGCGCGTGTCGCCGAGCGGCTGGCGGCGCGGATCTCGGGGCTCGAGGACGGGGCGCGCGGCGAGGTCTGGCCGGTGGACCTGGTGGTGCGCGGATCGATCGCGGGGGCGCGGCGGGTCATTTGAGTTCGAAAGGGAAGTACCCCCACCCCTAACCCCTCCCCACAAGGGGGAGGGGGACGGCAAGCGCCCGAGCGCGATCCGGCTGACAGGTTGGGCCGGTGTCACGTTGCTTCGTAGAGCGTGGCGACCGACGCCGGAATCCCCCTCCCCCTTGTGGGGAGGGGTTAGGGGTGGGGGTAGGTCATCGAGTGGTGCGACGAGTACTTTCAGGAGCCTCGCGCTGCCCCTCATCCCCCTGCCGGGACCTTCTCCCCGTGAACGGGGAGAAGGAAGCCGTCACTCCTTCGCCGCCTGCGCCGCCTTGGTGTTGATGAGCCCGAAGCCGAAATCGGTGTCGCGGCCCTTGTCGCCGAGGTCGGTGGCGGTGTCGGCGAGCGCCTTCTCGACCCAGGCGGCCGAGCGCTCGGGCTCGCGATGCAGGAGGTTGGCGATGGCGCCGCTGACGACGGCTGCGGCGAAGGACGTGCCGGTGACGAGGTCGGTGCCGCCGCCGACGGGCGCAAGCACGTCGACGCCGGGGGCGGAGACATAGACGTAAGGACCGCGGTTGGCCTGCTTCATCAGCCCGTCCCTGGCGTCGGTGGCGGTGACGGCGATGACGCCCTCGTAGGCGGCCGGGTAGCCGTAGGGCGCGCCGGGGCCATTGTTGCCGGCGGCGGCGACCAGGATCAGGCCGCGGGCGCGCGCGGCGAGGCAGGCCTGCTCGAGCAGCGCGTTCTTGGGCCCGACGAAGCTCATGTTGACGATGCGGACGTCCTGCTCGGCGGCCCAGTCCAGCGCGTTGAGGATGGTCTCCATGTTGGACTTGCCGCCTTCGAAGGCACGCGCATGAAAAACCTTCGAGCCCGGCGCCATGCCCTTGAACGTGCCCGTGCCGGCAATCAGCCCGGCGACGGAGGTCGCATGGTCGCGGGCGGTGACCTTGACGCCGGGCATGGCGTCGAAGCTTGCAGCGATCACCCCCTTGAGCGCTGGATGGGTGTCGTCGATCGCCGTGTCAATGACGGCGACACCGACGTTTTCGCCATTGGCCTCGGCCTCGTCGAGCGAGATGCGCTGGAAGGCAAAGCCCGGGGACGCCGCCGCCTGCTGCAGGTCGTAGATGTGGTTGGGCTCGCGCGAAGTCGTGCGGCCGTCGCCGGCGAGCTGGGCGAGCACGACGCCGACGGGGCGGCCGTCGGGAATGCCGAAGCGCACGAGGCTGGTGCCGAGCAGGGCCGACTGGCGCTGCGACCGGATCTCGAGGCCGAAATCGGCGGCGACCGCCTGCGCGACCGCCGGGCCGCCGTCGACCGTCGCCAAAACCTCGTCAGGCACGAATGCGCCGGAGACGGCGCGCGGCGGCGCGGCCAGCACGCTGGTCGCCAGACTGCCGGGCGGGGTGCCGCCGGGCGGTGCCTGCGGGGTGGCGGAGGCGACGGCCGGGGCGCCGCCGGCCGAGGGATCGGCCGGCGCGGCGGGGTCGCGCTGCGGATTGGGCGTGGGCAAAGGCACGGCGGACTGGCCGCCCGAGGGCACGCCGGGGAAATCGCCGGGATTCGGGAACAGGTCGACCAGGAGCTCGGGCAGGCTGACGGCGCCGGGCAAGCGGCCGCCCTCCGCCGAAGGGCCGCCCGGGGCCGGCCGGGCGCCGGGCTTCAGGCAGTCGCCGCCGGTGGCGGCGGTGGCGCGGCTGAGGCAGTCGAGCTGCTCGGGCGTCAGGTTCGGGTCGTTGGTCTGGGCACGCGCGGGGGCGGCGGCGAGCAGGCTCGCCACCAGCAGCAACCGCAGCATGTGCGCGCCCGGGCTCATTCGGCCGGCTTCCTCCCGACCGTCACCGTATCAGCAAAGGGGGCGGCGGAGATCGCCGCCACGACGCGGTCGAAGTCGGCGGCCTTGTCGGCGGCGATGGCGACGCGGAAGACGCCGCTCGCCGTCGGCCCGCCGATGATCGAAGCGCCGTTGTCGCCGAGAAAGGCGGCGATGTCGGACATCTTGGCATCCGGCTTGAAGGTGACCAGCACGAAGGGCTGCTTCGCGGTCTCCTCGCCGGTGCCGGCAACCTCGACGTCATTGCCGGTGCCCGGCCTCTCGATAGCGCCCTGCACCACCACGAAGGCGAGCAGGGCCGCGGCGGCGGCCCAGGCGACGCCGACCGGCAGGCCCATGAAGCCCTGCCAGGCACGCGACAGCAGCGACTGCGCGCGCGGTTCGCGCACCGGCCCGGCCTCGGCTTCGAGCAGCTTCGCGAAGCGGCTCAGCGCATCGGCCGGCGGGCGGATCGCCTCGTTGGCGGCGAGCGCCCCGGAAAACTCGGCCTCGGCGGCCTCGAGTGCCGCGGGCGCGGCCGGATCGGTGGCGAGCCAGTCCTCGACGGTGGCGAGCTCGGCGCCTTCCAGCGTGCCGTTCAGGTAGAAGGGCAGCAGCGTCTCGATCTCGTCGCGGCGGGTCATCTTTTCGGCAGCGCTCATGGCCACCCCCTGTCGTATCCGGCGGCCTTCAAGGCCTCGCCCAGCTTCTTGCGGGCGTAGAACATCCGCGTCTTCACGGTGGCGACGGGGATGTCGAGGATGTCGCCGATCTCGGTCACCGATTTCCCATGGTAATAGGCGAGGTCGACGACGGTGCGATGCTCCTCGGCGAGCGCATCGACGCAGCGGCGCAGCGCCGCCCCCTTGTCCTTTTTCATGGCGGCGACCTCGGGCGTGTCCGCATCGTCGGGCACGGCGGCCGCATCGTCGTCGTCGAGCCAGTCCTCCTTGCGCTTGCGCAGCGAGGACAGCGCCTTGAAGCGCGCTATGCCGAGCAGCCAGGTCGACACCTCCGACCGGCCCTCGAATTGCGGCGCCTGGCGCCACAGCTCCAGGAACACCTCGTTTGCAACATCATCCGCCACGGATTCGGACCCCGTCTGGCGCGCCACGAAACGGTAGACCCGCGCGTGGTGACGCGTGAACAGGAGCCGCAAAGCGGCGCGGTCGCCGTTTGCGACCCGGCCGACGAGCTCGCGATCTGACAATGGATCGGATGCGATGTTCATGGCCGGAGCAACCGCCGGGCTCCTGTCTGCATAGTCGCGGGTCGCCGCAAAAAGGTTCACCGGTTTGTTTCGGACTTGACCAAGCTAACCGAACTGACGCCGCGTTGCCAGTGGATCGGGCAACCCAGGCGCGCATGGACGCGGCGACGGGAGGAGAACTCGCGCCTCGGTCAATTTGGAATACAGTATACCAAAACGAGCCTCAGGAGCATCCGCATGGCGGTCGCCATGAATCCGGACGAGCGGCAAGCCGAGCCGCGAGCACCTCGCCCGCTGGGCCGAGAACCACTACCACTATGTCGGACCGTTCGCGGACTATCTCGGCTACATCTATGCGCGCATGCCGGAGGGCTTCACCGAGGCCAAGGACTTCCTTCTCGCCAACATGTATGAGGAAGAGATCGGCGGCGACCGCCACACCGACCTTCTGATCCGCTTCGGCGAGGCCAGCAGCACGACGGCCGACAGGATGCGCGACCCCGACAACATGTCGCCGACGACGCGCGCGCTGCAGAGCTGGTGCTACGCGGTAGCCATGCGCGAAGACCCGATCGTCGCCGTGGCCGGCCTCGTCGTCGGCCTCGAATCCCAGGTGCCGTCGATCTACCGCAAGCAGACGCCGACGCCGCGCGACAAGTATGGTTTCACCGACGAGGAGGTCGAGCTCTTCGACCTGATGGCGACCGGCCAGGGTGTGCAACTGTTGCACGACTGCACGAGGACGGCCGCGGCATCGCGGCATGAGCGATCGGGAGGGGACGAAGCGTCCGCACCGGATTGGATATTGTAGTCAATCCTTGCCCGGCCGTATCATCCTCCATTAGGAGTTGCTTCCGCAGGTTGAATCGCAGGCTGGCGATCACTCTGCTATTCTTCCTCCGCTGGTACCGAAGAGTAGCTGACATCGAATGTCCCGATGCTGCGAATGCCGCAGCCATATGTTGAGAAGACTATCTCGACGCTGTTGCTCAATTGTCGACACTACCATTGAACATTCGAAACCGGCTGCCAACATTCTTGGTCTTGCATGCAATGTCCAGACATGGCGAAGTCCTGCTTGACCTGCATCAAGGCCGGCCGCCGCCCATCGGCATAGATGGCAGGCGAGATTCACGGAACCACTGCCCCGATGTCCGTCCTGCCCTTCGTCGCCGCGTCGCTTGCCGTCCTGCTGACCCCGGGACCGACGAACACCATGCTGGCTGCCTCGGGCGCGGCGATGGGTTTGCGCAACGCGCTTCACCTGCCGCTCGCCGAGGCGCTCGGCTATGCCGTCGCGGTGAGCCTCTTCCTGGCGCTGCAGGACCAGGTTCGGGACGTGCCGGCAGCGCTCGCCGTGATGAAGGCCGTCGCTGCGGCCTGGCTGCTCGTTTCGGCCGTCAGGCTGTGGTCGCAGCCGGTGGTGCCGGGCATCGACGCCCGTCAGGGCGCATTCTGGCGCGTGCTTGCGACGACGATGCTGAACCCGAAGGCGATGCTGGTCGGCACCATCGTCATCCCGAGCCTGATGGCGGAAAGCCCGGCCGGAGGGGTGGCCGGATTCGTCCTGCTCTCGACGCTGGCCGGTATCGGCTGGACGGCGCTGGGCGCGGCACTGCCGGTTTCCCTTCGCCGGTATTCCTACAGGGCGGCGGCGCTGATCGTCGGCTCCTTCTCGGTCGCGGCCGCCATCAGTGCGGTCCATGCCTGATGCCCGGCGATCGGTCCGCAACGGCTAGAGCGGCGGGCATTCCGACGAATGCAGCTCCGCCGCCCGAGCTGATTTTCCCGGCCGCATTCGTGCGACGCCAGACGATTCCGTCCGGCTGCAAAATGCCCTACCCGCCCACGATCCGCCTGTAGGCCAATCCCGCCAGGGCGATGTCCTGGAGGCCTACCCCGACGGACTTGTAGATGGTGATCTCGTCCTCGCCGGTGCGGCCACGCGCCTTGCCGGCGAGGATCTCGCCGAGTTCGACGATCTTGGATCGAGGCAGGGCCGCGGGGTCGGCGAGCACGAGGTCGCCGGCTTCGCGCAGGCCCTGCTCGCGCCATTCGACGGCGACGAGCGAGGCACGGGCGACCGCGCGATCGTCGAGCTCGCGCGTATTGGGCAGGCTGGAGCCGACGGCAGCGATGAAGCAGCCGGGTGTCGCCCACCTTCCCCTGACAGGAATTTGCCGATGCTCAACCCCGTGCCAGCCGCCTCGCCAGCACCGCCGCCGCTGCTCAGCGTGCAGGGCCTCGACGTGACCTACGAAACCGGGGCGCAGGGGTTCTGCACGGACGGAAAGCCCAGGGTCAGTTCAATCCGAGGAAGGCGCGCACGTCGCCCGCACTGCGCGCAACCAGTGCGCCGTCGGGGCCGTCGACCGGGTCCTGCGGCCAGAAGATGGTGCGCATGCCGGCGGCGACGCCGGCGCTCGCCCCGGTGAAGCTGTCCTCCATCACCACCGTGTCGGCCGGATCGATGCCGGTCAGCCAGGCGGCGCGCAGATAGGGCTCCGGATCGGGCTTGCCGCAACGCACGTCGTTGCGGCTGATGGTGCGCATCGCCGGTTCGTGCAGGCCGACGGCCCGGAGATTGGCGTCGACCACCATGCGGTCGGAATTCGACACGATGGCCTGCACGGTCCCGCGCGCCTTGAGATCGCCGAAGATCTCCATCGCGCCCTCGCGCGGCAGCAGGCCGGGGGCATGGCTCATATAGTGGTCGTATTTGCGGGCGATCCATTCGTCGAATTCGAGCGCCAGGCCGAACTGGTCGCGCAGCACCTCGTAGACCGGCCGCGCCGCCTGGCCGACGACGCGCGCATGCAGGTCGACCGGCGGCTCGATGCCGACGCTGCGGAGTGCGGCGACGAGCGACCGCTCGTGCAGCGGCTCGCTGTCGATCAGCGTGCCGTCCATGTCCCAGTACACTGCCCTCGGAATCATCGAACGTGCCCTTTCGTCTGGTTCATAGAGGCTTCGGAAGTCGACTTGAACCGGCCAATTGCCGAGGACGGTCAGGCCAAGCGTACCATAACACAGCAATCGCCTTACGAACAAATGACGCATCAATCGGGCAATTGCGCAATCCGCAAAACCCTGCGAAACTGGCGAAGCAGGTCGATTGAGAGGCATAAAGCATGAGCGCCCGGCACGAAAGCGCCAATCCCAGGCTCGACGACGCCGCCCGCGCCGGCTGGCTCTACTACGTCGCCGGCAACACCCAGGACCAGATCGCCACGAAGCTCGGCGTCTCGCGCCAGACGGCGCAGCGGCTGGTGTCGCTCGCCATGTCGGAAGGGCTGATCAAGGTGCGGGTCGACCACCCCATCGCCAGCTGCCTCGACCTCGCCGACCGGCTGCGGTCGCGCTTCGCCCTGGACCTGGTCGAGGTGACGCCGAGCGACCCGGATTCGTCGTCGACGACGATCGGCATCGCCCAGGCGGCGGCCGCCGAGATCGAGAAATGGCTGCGTTCGGCCGAGCCCATAGTCATGGCGATCGGCACCGGCCGCACGCTGAAGGCGGCGATCGAGCAGCTGCCGCCGATGGAGTGCCCGCAGCACAAGGTGGTCTCGCTGACCGGCAACATCTCGCCCGACGGTTCGGCAGCCTTCTACAACGTCATCTTCACCATGGCCGATACGATCAAGGCGCGCAGCTTCCCGATGCCGCTGCCGGCGATCGCCTCGTCGGCCGAGGAGCGCCGCATGCTGCACGGCCAGCCGCTGATCCAGCCGACGCTGGCGCTGGCCGCACAGGCCGACGTCACTTTCGTCGGCGTCGGCGACATGGGCCCGAAGGCGCCGCTCTACGAGGACGGCTTCATCACCGAAACGGAACTGAAGGCGCTGCAGAAGGCGGGCGCGGTGGGCGAGATCGTCGGCTGGGCCTTCGATCGCGACGGACGGCTGATCGAGGGCATCACCAACGACAGGGTCGCTTCCGCCCCCCTGCCGTCGCGCGAAAGGTCGCTGGTGGTGGCGCTCGCCATGGGCGAGCGCAAACTGCCGGGGATCCTGGCGGCCGTCACGCGACGGCTGGTCAACGGCCTCATCACCGACGAGCGCACCGCAGCCGGACTGCTCGCGGCGAGCTAGCTGCGCCGGCTCAAAATCGGAATCGATTTTTGAAAGGCACGATGCAGAGATTCAAAAAGCCTAGAGCGTCCTCGTGCGTGCGTTCGAATGCACGGGCGGTCAAGCACGCCGGCCGCAGGGATCGTTGCCGTCGAGCACGCCGATGTCGCGCTTGAGATGATCCGACAGGTCGCGCGGATCGAGAACGCGCCGGGAGCGGGTGCGCCAACCGAACGCCAGGCCAAGCCTTTCGGCCCATGATGCCGGCTCGCAATGGCTGAGCCTCGCCTGTGCTGCGCGCATGATCGTGAACCTCCGCTGATACTTAAGCCCGCTGATGGGTTGACCAGACATTTGGTTCATGAAAGCCTTGAATTCCAATCGAATATCGATCTTGACCCATTAAGAGAGCTTATGCATCATGGCCCTGCAACTGCCGCCATTGACGGCGATCCGGGTGTTCGAGGCGGCGGCGCGCCATGCGAGCTTCACCAAGGCCGCGGCGGAGCTGGGCATGACCCAGGCGGCGGTGAGCTACCAGATCAAGCTGCTCGAGGAACGGGTCGGCGCACCGCTGTTCCTGCGCCGCCCGCGCCAGGTCGCCCTGACGGAGGTGGGCCGCCGGCTGGCTCCGGCGGCGAGCGAAGCCTTCGCGATCCTGGGAGAGGCCTATGCGGCGGCGCGCGGCGGCTCGGCGGGAACGCTGTGCGTGTCGACCGTCCTGACCTTCGCCTCGAACTGGCTGGCGCGCCACATCGGCTCGTTCCAGATGCGCCATCCGGGGATCGCGGTGAGGCTCGACACGTCGAGCCGGATGGTCGACTTCGCCCGCGAGGACGTCGACGTCGGCATCCGCTCGGGCGACGGCACGTGGCCGGGGCTGGTGGCGCATCGGCTGTTCCGCGCCCAGTACACGCCGATGCTCAGCCCGAAGCTGGCCGAAAGCATCGGCGGGGTGAAGGAGCCGGCCGACCTGCTCAAGCTGAACATCCTCGATCCGGGCGACATCTGGTGGACGCGATGGTTCGCGCTCGCCGGCCTGCCGGCAGATAGCCTCTCGGGGCGGCCCGACACCAGCATGGGCTCCCAAGCCTATGAGGCAAGCGCCGCGATGGCCGGCCAGGGCGTCGCCATCCTGACCCGCGCCTTCTTCACCTCCGAACTCGCCGAGGGCCGGCTGATCCAGCCCTTCGACCTGATCGGCGACGACGGCCAGGGCTACTGGCTGGTCTATCCCGAAGCCCGCCGCAACGCGCCCAATATCCGCGCCTTCCGCGACTGGATCCTGGCCGAGCTGGCACGGCCCGGCTCGATCGGATAGGCGGCGCACCCCTCCACCCCTCCGTCTTCAGTCCTGCCCCACCGTCGCCGGTGCAACCCGCGCCGCGCGATGCGGCGTGGCCGAACAGATTCACGCTTGACATAAATCATGCCGAGTGAATAATTGCTCACAACCAAGGCAAATGCTCACCTTGGTCCATGGGAGGATTTCGATGAAACTGACCACGCTCTTTTTGGGCCTGTGCGGTGCGAGCGCGCTTGCGTTCGCCGCGCATGCCGAGACCATCACGATTGCCACCGTCAACAACGGCGACATGATCCGGATGCAGAAGCTGACGGACGATTTCAAAGCCAAGAACCCCGACATCGACCTGCAATGGGTGACGCTGGAAGAGAACGTCCTGCGCGAGCGCGTCACCACCGACATCGCCACCAAGGGCGGGCAGTACGACGTGCTCACCATCGGCACCTACGAGGTTCCGATCTGGGCCAAGCAGCAATGGCTCTTGCCGCTCGACAACCTCGGCGCCGACTACGACGTCGACGACATCATCCCGGCGATCAGGGGCGGCCTCTCGGCCGACGGCAAGCTCTATGCCGCGCCCTTCTACGGCGAGAGCTCCTTCGTCATGTACCGCAAGGACCTGATGGAGAAGGCGGGGCTCACCATGCCCGACGCGCCGACCTGGGAGTTCATTGCGGACGCGGCGCGCAAGATGACCGACCGCGCCAACGACATCAACGGCGTCTGCCTGCGCGGCAAGGCCGGCTGGGGCGAGAACATGGCCTTCCTGACGGCCACCTCGAACTCGTTCGGCGCGCGATGGTTCGACGAGAAGTGGCAGCCGCAGTTCGACCAGCCGGAGTGGAAGTCGACGCTCGACTTCTACGTCAAGCTGATGAACGACGCCGGCCCGCAGGGCGCCTCCTCCAACGGCTTCAACGAGAACCTGGCGCTGTTCCAGCAGGGCAAGTGCGGCATGTGGATCGACGCCACCGTCGCCGCCTCCTTCGTCTCCGACCCGAAGAACTCGACCGTCGCCGACAAGGTCGGCTATGCGCTGGCGCCCGACAACGGCCTGGGCAAGCGCGGCAACTGGCTGTGGGCCTGGTCGCTCGGCATCCCCGCCGGCACGCAGAAGGCGGAAGCGGCGCAGAAGTTCGTCGCCTGGGCGACCAGCAAGGGCTATCTCGACCTCGTCGCCTCGAAGGAAGGCTGGGCCAACGTGCCGCCCGGCACGCGCACCTCGCTCTACGGCAACCCCGAGTACCAGAAGGCCGCGCCGTTCGCCAAGATGACGCTGGATTCGATCAACTCGGCCGACCCGACCAAGCCCACCGTCAAGCCGGTTCCTTACGTCGGCGTGCAGTTCGTGGCCATTCCCGAGTTCCAGGGCCTGGGCACGACGGTCGGCCAGCTGTTCTCGGCGGCACTTGCCGGCCAGATGTCGGTCGACGACGCGCTGGCCCAGGCGCAGCAGGTCTCGGTGCGCGAGATGACCCGCGCCGGCTACATCAAATAGAACCTCCCGGAGCCTCGGCCGCCCGTTTCCCAGTCGGGCGGCCGCCTTTTCCGACCGGTTCGACCGAAGGGGTGCTCCCATGGCTACTCGACAAACCCGGACGCTGGCACGCCTGATGATGGCGCCGTCGGTCATCCTGCTGTTCGTGTGGATGATCGTGCCGCTGGTGATGACGCTGTGGTTCTCCTTCCAGAACTACAACCTGCTCAATCCAGCCAATGTCAGCTTCGCCGGCCTGTTCAACTACAAGTTCTTCTACACCGACCCGGCGTTCTTCCAGTCGATCTGGAACACGCTCGTCATCGTCGGCGGCGTGCTCATCATCACCGTCGTCGGCGGCACCGCGCTGGCGATGCTGCTCGACCAGCCGATGTTCGGCCAGGGCATCGTCCGCATCCTGGTGATCTCGCCCTTCTTCGTCATGCCGCCGGTGGCGGCTCTCGTCTGGAAGAACATGATCATGCACCCGGGCTACGGGGTGCTGGCCGACATCAACAAGTTCTTCGGGCTGAGGCCGGTCGACTGGTTCGCGCAATATCCGCTGCTGTCGATCGTCATCATCGTCGCCTGGCAATGGCTGCCGTTCGCGACGCTGATCCTGCTCACTGCGCTGCAGTCGCTCGACGAGGAGCAGAAGGAGGCGGCCGAGATGGACGGCGCCAACTTCGCCAACCGCTTCTGGTACCTGACGCTGCCGCACCTGGCCCGCGCCATCACCGTCGTCATCCTGATCCAGACCATCTTCCTGCTCGGGGTCTATGCGGAGATCCTGGTCACCACCAATGGCGGCCCGGGCTACGCCTCGACCAACCTCGCCTTCCTGATCTACCGCACGGCGCTGCTGGGCTACGACGTGGGCGGGGCATCCGCGGGCGGTGTGATCGCCGTCATCCTCGCCAACATCGTCGCCATCTTCCTGATGCGCGCCGTCGGCAAGAACCTCGACAAGTAGGAGGAGCATCATGGCACGCGCAATCTCCACCAGGCGCAAGATCGGCTTCACCATCGCGGCGTGGGCGGTCGCCTTCGTGATCTTCTTCCCGATCCTCTACACCGTGCTCACCAGCTTCAAGACAGAGTCCGAGGCCATCGCCGGCATCAGCCTGGTGCCGTCCGGAACGTTCGAGAACTACGTCGAGGTGCAGTCGCAGCGCGACTACTTCAAGCCGTTCATGAATTCGGTGGTGATCTCGGTCGGCTCGACGCTGATCGCGCTGCTCATCGCCATCCCGTCGGCATGGTCGATGGCGTTCTCGCCGACCAAGCGCACCAAGGACGTGCTGATGTGGATGCTGTCGACCAAGATGATGCCGGCGGTCGGCGTGCTGGTGCCGATGTACCTCTTGTTCCGCGACACCGGCCTGCTCGACACGCGGCTCGGCCTGACGATCATCCTGACGCTGATCAACCTGCCGATCGTCATCTGGATGCTCTACACCTATTTCCGCGAGATCCCCGGCGAGATCCTGGAAGCGGCGCGGATGGACGGCGCCACGCTGTTCAACGAGATCGTCTACGTGCTGACCCCGATGGCGGTGCCGGGCATCGCCTCGACCCTCTTGCTCAACATCATCCTGGCCTGGAACGAGGCGTTCTGGTCGATCCGGCTCTCGGCGGCGAACGCAGCACCGCTGACCGCCTTCATCGCCTCGTTCTCGAGCCCGCAGGGGCTGTTCTGGGCGAAGCTTTCGGCGGCGTCGACGCTGGCGATCGCGCCGATCCTCATCATGGGCTGGTTCTCGCAGCGCCAGCTCGTCCGCGGCCTGACCTTCGGCGCCGTCAAATAGAAAAGTCCCCGGGAGGAAACGATGGGCAACATAGTTCTCGACAAGGTGTCGAAGTCGTTCGGAACGACGACGATCATCCCCAAGATCGACCTGGAGATCGAGGACGGCGAGTTCGTCGTCTTCGTCGGCCCCTCCGGCTGCGGCAAGTCCACGCTGCTGCGCCTGATCGCCGGGCTCGAGGACACCTCCGCCGGCAGCATCCGCATCGACGGCCGCGACGTCACCGCCGAGGCGCCGGCCAAGCGCAAGCTCGCCATGGTGTTCCAGTCCTACGCGCTCTACCCGCACATGACGGTGCGCAACAACATCGCCTTCCCGCTCAAGATGGCGGGCGAGGACAAGGCGGCGATCGACCGCAAGGTCAACGACGCCGCCCGCGTGCTCAACCTCACCAACTATCTCGACCGGCGGCCCGGCCAGCTGTCGGGCGGCCAGCGCCAGCGCGTCGCCATCGGCCGCGCCATCGTGCGCCAGCCCTCGGCCTTCCTGTTCGACGAGCCGCTCAGCAACCTCGACGCCGCGCTGCGCGGCACGATGCGGCTTGAGATCAGCGAACTGCACCACCAGCTCAAGACGACGATGATCTACGTCACCCACGACCAGGTCGAGGCGATGACCATGGCCGACAAGATCGTGGTGCTGAACGCCGGCAACATCGAGCAGGTCGGCTCGCCGCTGGAGCTCTACCGCTCGCCGCGCAACCTCTTCGTCGCCGGCTTCATCGGCTCGCCGAAGATGAACTTCATCGAGGGCGCGACCGCCGCCAAGCAGGGGGCTGCCACCATCGGCGTGCGACCCGAGCACATCAACATCTCGACCACGGCCGGCGACTGGCAGGGCACCGTCGGCGTCGCCGAACATCTCGGCGCCGACACCTTCCTGCATGTCCACACCAACGGCCTCGGCACCCTCAACGTGCGGGCCAGCGGCGAGGTCGGGGTCAAGCATGGCGACACGGTCTACCTCTCGCCCGACCCGACCAAGCTGCACCGCTTCGGGGCCGACGGGAGGGCGCTTTGACCGGCAGGCTCGCAGGCAGGTCGGCGCTGATCACGGGTGCGGCGCGCGGCATCGGCCGGGCCTTCGCCGAGGCCTATGTGCGCGAGGGCGCGACGGCTGCCATCGGCGACATCAACCTGGAAGCGGCCGAGCGCACGGCCGGCGAGATCGGCCCCGGCGCCTACGCCGTCAGGCTCGACGTCACCGACCTCGATTCCATCGAGGCCGCGGTGCGGACCGTCGAGGCCAGGACCGGCGGGCTCGACATCCTCGTCAACAACGCGGCGCTGTTCGACCTCGCGCCGATCGTCGAGATCGGCAAGGCGAGCTACGACAGGCTGTTTGCGGTCAATGTCGCCGGCACGCTGTTCACGCTGCAGGCGGCGGCGAAGGCGATGATCGCGCGCGGCCAGGGCGGCAGGATCATCAACATGGCGAGCCAGGCCGGCCGGCGCGGCGAGGCGCTGGTCGCCGTCTACTGCGCCACCAAGGCCGCCGTCATCTCGCTCACCCAATCGGCCGGGCTCGACCTCATCAAGCACCGCATCAACGTCAACGCCATCGCGCCCGGCGTGGTCGACGGCGAGCACTGGGACCATGTCGACGCGCTGTTCGCCAAATACGAGGACCGGCCGCTCGGCGAGAAGAAGCGGATCGTCGGCGAGGCCGTGCCCTACGGCCGCATGGGGCGGGCCGAGGACCTCACCGGCATGGCCGTCTTCCTCGCCAGCGACGAGGCCGAATACATCGTCGCCCAGACCTACAACGTCGATGGCGGCCAGTGGATGAGCTGAAGACAGCGGTCCTCTCCCCGTTCACGGGGAGAGGATGCCGGCAGGCAGGTGAGGGGCAGAACTGAGTTCCAAGGGGCTGCGCCGCCCCTCATCCGGCCCTTCGGGCCACCTTCTCCCCGTAAACGGGGCGAAGGGAGTCGGAGAGGCCAGCGCTCGCACAGCAAAAGGGAAGCGTCGAACCATGACCATGAAACTCTCCCAGGCGAACCTGCCAAACCTGCCCGCCGGCGTCGCCCGCCCCGCCTACGACCGGGCCGCGCTCAGGGCCGGAATCCTGCATTTCGGCGTCGGCAATTTTCACCGCTCGCACCAGGCGGTCTATCTCGACCAGCTGTTCGGCGCCGGTCTCGACCACGACTGGGCGATCGTCGGCGCGGGCGTCTTCCCGGCCGAGGAGGCGGGCCGCCAGAAACTCGCCGGGCAGGACTGGCTGACGACGGTGGTCGAGCAGGACAGCGGCCACATGAGCGCGCGCGTCACCGGCGCGATGATCGACTTCATCCGACCGGGCGACACGGCGGCCGTGATCGACCGGCTCGCCGATCCCGCGATCCGCATCGTGTCGCTCACCATCACCGAGGGCGGCTATTTCATCGACCCGGCCTCTGGGGTGTTCAACCCGACGCACCCGCAGATCGTCGCCGACGCCGCCGACATCGCCGCCCCCAGGACCGTGTTCGGGCTGATCCTGGCGGGCCTGATGCGCCGCCGCGACGAGGGCACGGTGCCGTTCACCGTCATGTCCTGCGACAACATCCCCCACAACGGCCGCGTCACTGCCGACGCCGTGATCGGCCTGGCGCGGCTGGTCGACGAGCGCCTCGCCGACTGGGTCAGGGAACATGTCGCCTTCCCCAACAGCATGGTCGACCGCATCACGCCGGCCACTACCGACCGCGAGCGCGCGATCCTGGCCGAGCAGTTCGGCGTCGACGACGCCTGGCCGGTGTTCTGCGAGCCGTTCAAGCAATGGGTGCTGGAAGACCGTTTCCCCGACGGCCGGCCGGCGCTGGAAAAGGTCGGCGCGCAGTTCGTCGACGACGTTGCCCCCTTCGAGCTGATGAAGATCAGGATCCTCAACGGAGGGCATGCGACGATCGCCTATCCCGCCGGGCTGATGGACATCCACTTCGTCCACGAGGCGATGCAGCACCCGCTGGTGAGCGCCTTCCTGGCCAAGCTGGAACGCACCGAGATCATGCCGACCGTGCCGCCGGTGCCGGGCGTGGTGCTGGAGGACTACTGCAAGCTCATCGAGCGGCGCTTCGCCAACCCCAAGATCGGCGACACGGTGCGGCGGCTCTGCCTCGACGGCTCGAACCGCCAGCCGAAATTCATCATCCCGACCATCGCCGACCGGCTGAAGGCCGGCGCCGGCATCGACGGCCTGGCGCTCGAATCGGCGCTGTGGTGCCGCTACTGCTTCGGGACCACCGATTCCGGCGCCGCGATCGAGCCGAACGACCCCAACTGGGAGCGGATGCAGGCAACCGCCAAAGCCGCGAAGGACGACCCGCAGGCATGGCTCGGCATGGAGGACATCTACGGCGAGGTCGGACGCTCGCCGATCTTCGCCGCAGCCTTCGCGCACGGCCTGCGCACGCTCTGGAGCGTCGGCACCAGGGAAACGCTGACCCGCTACCTGGACGGCGCGCTCTGAGCGGGGGCGGGCGCTGGAATTGCCCCTGGCGCCCATATAGACTGCGCGCCATGGTCTCAATTGCGGCGCCCCGATCGACAGCGAACCTGCAGGCCGCCGAGCGCGGCCCTGCCACCCTTGCCGGGCGCGGCCTCGCCACGGGGGCGAAGTCGTCCTGATGGCTGAGCATCTCTGCGCCGTCGACGTGGGAACGGGAAGCGCGCGCGCCGGCATCTTCGACCGCGAAGGCAAGCTCATGGGGCGGGCCGAACGGCCGATCGCCATGAACCGCTCGGCCGAGAGCCATGCCGAGCACGATTCCGAGGACATCTGGGCCGCCGCATGCGCGGCCGTGCGCGCCGCACGCGACGCGGCCGGCATCGCGCCAGGCGACGTCGCCGGCATCTCGTTCGACGCCACCTGCTCGACCGTGTTCAGGGGCAAGGACGGCGAGCAGGTTTCGGTGTCGAGCGACGGCGACGACCGCTGGGACACCATCGTCTGGCTCGACCACCGGGCGCTCGCCGAGGCGGACGAATGCACCGGGACCCGGCACGAGGTGCTGAACTATGTCGGCGGCGTGATGTCGCCTGAAATGGCGACGCCGAAGCTGATGTGGGTGAAGCGCAACCTGCCGAGAAGCTGGGCCCGCACCGGCAAGCTGTTCGACCTCGCCGACTTCCTCACCCACAAGGCCAGCGGCTCGCTCGCCCGCTCGCAATGCACGCTGACGGCCAAGTGGACCTATCTCGCGCATGAGCGCGAGGGCTGGCGTCACGACTTCTTCACAGCCGTCGGCCTCGCCGACATCTTCGACCATGCCGCCCTGCCCGCCCGCGCCAGCCCGGTCGGCTCGGACCTCGGCCCGCTGTCGCGCGAAGCCGCCGCGGCGCTGGGGCTGACAACCAATTGCAGGGTCGGCGCCGGGCTGATCGACGCCTTTGCCGGCGCGCTGGGCGTGATCGGCGGCCGGCCGGGGATAGAGCGGCACCTGGCGCTGATCGCCGGCACGTCGAGCTGCCTGATGGCGATGTCGGCCGAGCCGCGCGCCTTCGCCGGCGTGTGGGGGCCGTACTACGGTGCCGCCCTGCCCGATCTCTGGCTGAGCGAAGGCGGCCAGTCGGCCACCGGCGCGCTGCTCGACCACATCATCCGCTGGCACGGCGCCGGCGGGGAGCCAGACGCTGCGATGCATCGCAGGATCACCGATCGCATCATGCAGCTGCGCGCCGCCGAAGGCCTCGACCTCGCCGGACGGCTGCACGTGCTGCCCGACTTCCACGGCAACCGCTCGCCGCTGGCCGATCCGCATGCGCTCGGCGTGATCAGCGGGCTGACGCTGGACGCCTCCTTCGACAGCCTGTGCCGGCTCTACTGGCGCACGGCGGTGGCGATCGCGCTCGGCATCCGCCACGTGCTCGACGCGCTGAATGCCAACGGCTACGGCATCGACACGCTGCATGTCACCGGCGGCCACACCAGAAACCCGCTGTTGATGGAGCTCTATGCCGACGCCACCGGCTGCACCGTCGTCGAACCGATGGGCAGCGACGCCGTGCTGCTCGGCACGGCGATGGCGGCGGCGGCCGCGGCCGGGCTCTACCCCGGCCTCGAGGCGGCCTGCGCGGGAATGCGCCAGGAAGGCCGGGCGCGGCGGCCCAACGAAGCGGCACGGCCGCGCTTCGACCGCGACTACCGGGTGTTCCTCGAGATGCACCGCCAGCGGCAGGCGCTCGACGCCATCGGCTGAAGCCTGCGGCCCGGTCTGGTACAATCCTTGGCGGCTGTGACGGCTTGCCACTTGGGGCGCTTTGATTCAAATACCCGGACGGCTGCGGCAAATCGGCGGAGTTTGCGGCCAGAACCCACGATATCGGCGCTCGGATTCGCGGTATCGCACCGAAAGACGGAAAGATGTCTGTGATCGAAACCGGCGCGCAATCACCGGCTACTCCTTGGCGTGGCGAGCTCCGCGCGATGCTGGCGCTTGCCTGGCCGATGGTGCTGACCAACCTGGCGCAGACGGCGATGACGGCCACCGACGTGATGATGATCGGCCGGCTCGGACCGGACTCGCTGGCTGCCGGCGCGCTCGGCTCGAACCTCTATTTCGCGCCGCTGATCTTCGGCCTCGGCCTGATGTATGCGACCTCGCCGATGATGGCGGCCGAGCTCGGGCGCATGCGCCATTCGGTGCGCGACGTGCGCCGCACCGTGCGCCAGGGCCTCTGGCTCGCCGTCATCGTGGTCATCCCGATCTGGATCCTGTTGTGGAACGCCGAGGCCATCCTGCTCGCCATGGGCCAGGAGCCGAAGCTCGCCGAGCAGGCCGGCATCTATGTCCGCCACCTGCAATGGGCGGTGCTGCCCTTCTACGGCTACATCGTGCTGCGCTCCTTCATCTCGGCGCTGGAGCGTCCCGGCTGGGCGCTGGTCATCATGGCCGTGGCGGTGGTGGTCAACGCCGTGGGCAACTGGCTCCTGGTGTTCGGCAAGTGGGGTTTCCCGCAGATGGGCATCGCCGGCTCGGGCCTCGCCACCAGCATTGCCAGCGCGTTGATGTTCTTCGGCATGGTCGCCGTGGTCTCGCTGGAGAAGAAGTTCCGCCGCTACCACCTGTTCGGCCGCTTCTGGCGGGCCGACTGGCCGCGCTTCAAGGCCCTGCTCAAGCTCGGCGCGCCGATCTCTGGCATCCTCGCCTTCGAGGTGACGATCTTCAACGCCGCCGCCTTCCTGATGGGGTTGATCAATTCGGCCTCGCTCGCCGCCCATGCCATCGCCATCCAGATCTGCTCGGTTACCTTCATGATCCCGATGGGCCTGGGACAGGCGGTCACCGTGCGCGTCGGGCTGGCCTATGGCGCCAAGGACCACGAGGGCATCACCCGCGCCGGCTGGACCGCCTATGCGCTCGGCGTCGCCTTCATGGCGCTGATGGCCCTGGTGATGGTGTTCTGGCCGCGCGTGCTGATCGGCGCCTTCATCGACATCGACGACCAGGCCAATGCGGAAGTGATTTCGCTGGCGGTCACCTTCCTGGTCTTCGCCGCGCTGTTCCAGGTCGCCGACGGCGCCCAGGCGGTGGCGTCGGGCATGCTGCGCGGGCTGCAGGACACGACCGTGCCGATGATCCTGGCGGCCATCGGCTACTGGGGCATCGGCCTGCCGTTCGGCGTGCTGCTCGCCTTCCGCTTCGGCTTCGAGGGACGCGGCATCTGGATCGGCCTGTTCTCAGGCCTCGCCGCCGTTGCGCTGCTCCTGCTGTGGCGCTGGCTCAGGCGCGAGAAGCTCGGCCTGATGGACAAGCCGGTGATCTGACGACGAGGCCGCGGGCCCGCGGCCGCTTCGTTTCAGGTCTCGGAAGACATCGCGCCCAGCAGCCGCCGGATGTCGCCGAACCTGGCGATCAGGCCGAAGACGAGCGCCGCCACCGCCACGAAGAACACCGACACCGAGGCCATGGTCGGCGTGTAGCCGTAGCGCAGGGCGTTGAAGATCTTGATCGGCAGCGTCTCGATGGTGAAGCCGACCGTCATGTAGGCGACGATGTATTCGTTGAGCGACAGCACGAAGGCAAAGGCATAGCCGGAGACGAGATAGGGCCGGATCAGCGGCAAGACGACGGTCTTCAGCACCGTGCGCTCGTCGGCGCCCATGGTCGCGGCGGCCTCGACCAGCGAGCGGTCGATCGAGGCGAAGCCGAGCGACAGGGTCACCAGCGGCAGGGTGACGAAGAAGATCGCGTGGCTGATGACGGCCGTCCACGGCTGGCCGTAGAAGCCGGTCGTCGCCCAGAAGGTCAGCATGCCGAGCGCGGTGATGACCGGCGGCAGGATGAAGGGCGCCAGGCCGAGCACCTGGAAGACGTTGGCCCAAGGCGCGATGCGCCGCCACAGGAACCAGGCCAGCGGCAGCGCGATGGCGACCGCGAGTGCGGCCGCCGTGACCGCGAGGGTGACGGAGGCGAAAAGGGCCGCCCGCCATTCCGCGTCGAGGAAGATCTGGCCGTACCAGGCGAGCGAGAAGCCCTTCGGCGGGAAGGCGAGATCCTGCTTCTCGTTGACCGAGACGCCGGCCACGACGACCAGCGGTGCCGCGAGGAACAGGGCGACGGCGACGAAATAGAGCCGGCGAAGGAAAGCCTCTTTCACAGCGCGTTCTCCTTGCGTCCGACAAGCAGGGTCAGCCCCACCAGCGCCAGCGACATCAGCACCAGGAACACCGCCATCGCCGCGGCGAAAGGCATGTTGGACTGGTAGATGGCCTGGTCGGTGATGAGCACCGAAAGCGTCCAGTGCGACGGCCGGCCGAGGATCTGCGGCAACAGATACGAGCCGAGCGCGAAGACGAAGACCATGATCAGGGTTGCGACGATGGTGTTGCGCAGCGCCGGCACGACGACGTTGAAGAAGGCCTTCACCGGCGAGGCGCCAAGGGTGCGGGCGGCTTCCGTCAGCGTCGGGTCGAGGCGCACCAGCGCGGGATAGAGCACCAGGATGGTGTAGGGCAGCGCCTGGTAGACCATGCCGGTGAGCACCGCCCAAAAACTCGGCAACAGCGCCACCGGCTCCTTCATCAGGCCGATGGCGACGAACAGGTTGGTGATGCCTGCGGTGCGCGAGAACAGCGTCGACCAGGCAAAGCCGATGATGACTTCCGAAAGCGACAGCACCGATAGCAGGCACACCAGCCACACGGTCTGGACCTTGCGCGGCCGCTTGGTGAGCAGGAAGGTGAAGGGGAAGGCGATGGCCACGCAGACGATCGCCACCATGACCGCGAGCATCAGCGAGAAGCCGAGCACCTTGCCGAAGAAGGCGGAGAGGAAGCGGGCGTAGTTCGAGAACACGAAGTCGGGCGTGTAGAAGCCCGACGGATCGCGCTGGAAGAAGCTCACCGCAATCATCGTCGAAAACGGGATGACGAAGAAGACGACGAGCATCAGCCCCGGGAAGAACAGCGGGCTGTAGTCGGCCAGCGATTTCGGCGCCTCGCGTTTCATGACTTGAGCACCACGCAGGCTTCGGCCGGAAGCGTCACGCCGACCTCTTGGCCGGCAGCGACGTCGGGGCGCTCCCGCGGCGTGGCGACCGCGATGATGCTCTTGCCGCCCGCTTCGACGAAGGTCTCGATGGTGCCGCCCAGGTCGCGCACGAAGGTCACCGTGCCGGTGATGGCATTGCCGCCGGCGGGGCCGAGATGGACGTCCTCGGGGCGGATCGACAGCGTGGCCTTGGTCGTGCCGCCCGGCATGCCGAGGCCGGGGATCGCCTGGCCGAGCACCGAGACGCGCCCGGCGCCGTCGGTGGTGGCGTCGAGCAGGTTGGTCATGCCGATGAAGTCGGCGACGAAGGCATCGGCCGGCCTGCGGTAGATCTCGATGGGGGGTGCCGCCTGCAGGATCTTGCCGTTGCCCATGACCACGACGAGGTCGGCCATGGTCATCGCCTCGCGCTGGTCGTGGGTGACGACGAAAGTGGTGATGCCGAGCCGCTGCTGCAGCTGGCGCAGCTCCACCTGCATCGCCTCGCGCAGCTTGGCGTCGAGCGCCGAGAGCGGCTCGTCGAGCAGGAACAGGCGCGGCGACAGCGCCAGCGCACGGGCGATGGCGACGCGCTGGCGCTGGCCGCCGGAGAGCTTCGACACCGGCCGGTCCTCGTAGCCGGACAGATGGATGAGCTTGAGCAGGTCGCCGGCCCGCTTCTTCTGCTCCTCGCGCGAGGCGCCGCGGATGCGCAGCGGATAGGCGATGTTGTCGCCGACCGTAAGATGCGGAAACAGCGCCAGCGACTGGAACACCATGCCGAGGTTGCGCTTGTGGGTCGGCACCGGCGTGATGTCCTCCCCGTCGAGCAGGATCGCGCCGCCGGACGGATCCTCGAGGCCGGCGATCATGCGCAGCAGCGTGGTCTTGCCGCAGCCGGACGGGCCGAGCAGGCAGACGAACTTGCCATGCGGCACCGACAGGTTGGCGTTGTCGACAGCGGTGAAGTTGCCGAATGACTTGGTGATGTCCTTGATCTCGAGTCCGGACATGGGAGACCCTCGCCTGATTGTGTCCCCTAAGGGAAGAAATAGAATTGCCGCACTCGCGATGAGATGGACGGCTGGGCGCCGGTGCTACCCTCCCCCTTGTGGGGAGGGTCGGCGCGAAGCGACGGGGTGGGGGTCTGCGAACTCCGAGTTTCGTGAGTACCCCCACCCGGCCCTGCGGGCCACCCTCCCCACAAGGGGGAGGGTAATCCTGATCAGCCGACGATCAGCTCGGTCCACTTCTGGTTAATCCAGTCGGCCTTGGTGGTGTAGAGGTCGTAGCGCGGGATGATCGGCGCAATGTCCGACGACACGGCGGCGAACTCCTCCGGCTTGAGATCGAGCAGCTCGCGCTTGACGGTGGGCGAGGTGCCGACCTTGCGCGACATCAGCGCCTGCACGGCGGGCTGGCACATGTGGTCGATGAAGGCATGCGCCTCCTCGGTCTTCTTCGAGGCCTTCGACAGCACCCAGGAGCCGGAATCCTGGATCCCGCCTTCCTTCGGGAAGGTCGAGCGCACCGGCTGGCCGTCGGCGGCCGCGAGGCCGGTGACGTCGTGATAATACTGGCCCATCGGGATCTCGCCCGACTTCAGCGCCTGTTCGAACTGCGCCTCGTCGCGATACCATAGCCTGACGTTGGGCTTGACCTCGGCGAGCTTGGCGAAGGCCTTCTCGATGCCTTCCTCGGTGTCCAGCGCGTTGGTGCCGCCCATGAAGGTCTTGGCCGTCACTTCGAGCAGGAACGAGTTCGAGGCGAGCGCCAGCAGCCCCAGCTTGTCGGCGTTGGCCGGGTCCCAGAAGGCCGCCCACGAGTCAGGCGCGGTCGGGTAGACGTTGGTGTTGGTGACCAGCGTGATGTACCAGGCCACCGCCCCGATGCCGGCAACACGGCCGTCCGGATACTTGTTGACGAAGTGCTCGATGAGGTTGGCGCTGTTCTTGATCTTGGCGAGGTCGAGCGGCGCCCAGAGTTCGGTCGACTGGCCCTTGAGCAGCGAGGTCTGCGACATCATCGACAGGTCGGCCGGCGCCTGCCCGGCCTTGGCGGCCTGCTCGAGCTGCACCAGCCAGGCTTCGCCGGTCGGCTCGGCGACGGATTCGACGGCGATGCCGGTCGCCTTGGTGAATTCGGGGAAGATGTGCTCGTCGAAGGACTTCTTGAAGTAGCCGCCATAGACGCCGATCTTGATCGACTTCTCCTGCGCCCTCAGGATCGAGGGCATGGCGAGCAGGCTGGCCGATGCGACGCCTGCGCCCAGCACGGCACGGCGGCTCATCCGGCTATCGAGTATCTTGGACATCTTCGTTCTCCTCATTTGTTGCCGGCTTTGTGCCGGTTGTTCCCTTTGATTTTCGTGAGGTAAGTACAGCGGTCAGTGTCTGCGGCTGTTTCGGCCTCCAGAAATCGCAACACTCAAGTCGGCTCCCATCAAAGCACCGCTCAAGGGCATTTGGCCATCGCAATCGTGCGGTGGCCGGTTGGCGACGATCACCTCACGCCCGCTTGCCGGTAACGAAGGGGCTGAACACCATCAGGCTCAGGATCTCGAACAGGACCTGGGCGCCGGCGTGCGCGGTGTTGGTGGTCGAATCGTATTGTGGCGCCACCTCGACGACGTCGCCGCCGACGAAGTTGAGCCCCTTCAGTCCGCGGATGATCTCCAGCACCTCGCGCGTGGTGAGCCCGCCGACCTCCGGCGTGCCGGTGCCGGGCGCGAATGCCGGGTCGAGGCTGTCGACGTCGAAGGACAGGTAGGTCGGGCCGTCGCCGACGATCTTCTTCGCCTTCTCGATGACCGCCGGAATGCCCATGCCGGTGATCTCCTCGGCATGGATGACGGTCATGCCAGACTCGTAGGAGAACTCCCAGAGATATTCGGCCGAGCCGCGGATGCCGATCTGGATGACGCGGGTCGGGTCGAGCACACCGTCGAGCACGGCGTTGCGGAACGGCCCGCCGTGATGGAACTTGGTGAGGTCGTAGGCGCCGCCGGTGTCGCAATGGGCGTCGATGTGGATCATGCCGACGGGGCGCTTCTTGCCGACGGCCTTGAGGATCGGGTGGGTGATCGAGTGGTCGCCGCCGACCGAGAGCGGCACCACACCGGCGTCGACGACCTGACCGACGCGGCGCTCGATGTCCTCATGGCTGAGCTCGAGGCGGTAGCGGCTGCGGAACGGCACGTCGCCGATGTCAGCAACGCGCAGCTCCTGCACGGGAGCGCATTCGAGCACGTGGTTGTAGGGGCCGATGCGCTCGATGGCGCGCAGGGCGCGCGGGCCGAAGCGCGAGCCCGGGCGGTTGGTGACGCCGAGATCCATCGGCATGCCGATCATCGCCACCTGCAGGTCGCCGAAGTCGGGATTGTCGTTGTCGACCGGCAAATAGGGCGCGGTCAGGAAGGTCGGGATGCCGGAATAGGGTGCGAGGCGCGTGCCGCTCTTGGTGAAGATCTTGTCGGCGACGCGGCGGAACTTCGGATCGAACAGATCGCCGCCATGGCCCTCGCCATATTTCTTGCGCAACTCGTCGAGTTTTTTGACGTCGAAACCCATGATCGCCTCCTGCGCTCAGCTGCAGCAATCGGGAAACGGTTTCGTCGGCCGCCCCGGTTCGGCGCCCGATCAGCTGAATGTTCCCCGTGTGCTTATGGTTGTTTTGACGCAAGTTTCAGGCAGTGCCGTTGAAATGGCAATTGATATTGTTAAGCTCCCGGCTGTGAGGAATTCTCACAAGAAGACAATCCGCCGGAGCCCCCGATGTCCAGGCGCCTGCCCCCGCTCAACCCGCTGCGCGCCTTCGAGGCGACGGCCCGCCACGGCTCGCTGACCAAGGCCGCCGGCGAGCTCAACGTCACCCACGGCGCGGTCAGCCACCAGATCCGCGCGCTCGAGGCGACGCTGAAGGTCAAGCTGCTGGAACGCGCCGGTGCCCGGCTCAAGCTGACGCCGCAGGGCGCGGAACTCTTGCCCGCGGTATCCGGCGCCTTCGAGAGCATCGCCGCCGCCACCGAGCGGATGACGCGGCCGACGAGCTCGGGCAAGCTCGCCATCAGCTGCGTGCCGGCGCTGCTGTCGCTCTGGCTCATCCCGCGGGTCGGCAGCTTCATGGGGCAATATCCGGGCATCAGCCTGACCTTCAACGCCTCCAACGATCCGCGCGACATCCACGACGGCGACGTCGACATCTGCCTGCTCTATGGCGACGGCAGCTGGACCGATTGCTGGCTGAAGAAGTGGTCGGGCATCGAACTGTTTCCCGTGGTCAGCCCGACGCTCATCAACAACCGGCCGATCCGCAGCGTGCGCGACCTCGCCGACCACGTGCAATTGCATGGCGACGACGGCCACGAGTGGCAGACCTGGCTGTCGGCGGCCGACGCGCTCGACGTCAAGCCGCTGCAGCGGCACCGCATGGCCGACGCGCGGCTGGCCACGGAGGCGGCGATCCACGGCCACGGCGTGGCGCTCGGCGACAGCGTCACCGCCTCGGCGATGCTCGCCAAGGGCCAGCTCGTCACGCCCTTCAACCTGTCGGTGCCGGCAGTCGACGCCTTCTATGTCGTCTGCCGCAACGAAGTGCGCTCGGCGCCGATCGTCCAGGTCTTCATCGACTGGCTGTTCGCCCAGCGCGAGGAGCTTTCGGCACGGCCCGACCAGGCCGTGACCGGCCAGATCAGCATCCGCAAGCGCCGGGGAACCAGGGCGACGGCGGCCGGATGAGCCGCGCTCAGCCTCGCCGCAGCCGCTCGGTCGCCGCGACGTCCACGCTGCCGTCGCCGATCGCCACGCCGAACATATCGGCCGCCTGGGCCGGGGTGTAGTAGCCCAGCGTCACGTCACGCAGCACCAGCTCGGGATCGCGCTTGAACGGGTCGCCATAGCCGCCGCCGCCGGGCGTGCCGACCAAGACGCGGTCGCCGGCCCGGAGCGGGATGTCCTGCTCCTTCGACAGATGCGGCGGCACATGCGGCTCGCCGTCGCGGAACACCGTCACCGAATTGACCATGCCGTCGGCGCCGCCGAGCGCGCCCTGCGGCCCGAAGCGGCCGTGGTCCATGACGAAGGAGGCGCGGGCCTCGCCGCGCAGCAGCTCGATCTCGTAGGCGAGGCCGAAGCCGCCGCGCCGGCGGCCGGCGCCACCCGAGCCTTCGCGCAGGGCGTATCGGCGGTAGAGCACCGGATAGGCCTGCTCCATGATCTCGACCGGCGGCGACTTGGAGATGCCGATGGTCGAGCAGCCGTTGGACAGCCCGTCATGGCCGGCATTGCCGCCATAGCCGCCGCCGGAGATCTGGTACATGACGTAGTCGCGGCCGCGCGCCGGATCGTGGCCGCCGAGCGCGAAATTGCCGCTCGAGCCGGCAGGTGCTGCCGTCACCTTGTCGGGTGCTGCCTGGACCATCGCCGCGAACACCGCCTCGGCGATGCGCTGCGACACTTCCGCCGCACAGCCCGAGACGGGGCGTGGATATTTCGCGTCGAGGAACGTGCCTTCAGGTCGCCTGACCATCAGCGGCTCGAAGGCCCCGGCACTGATCGGCACGTCGGGGAAGATGTGGCGCATGGCGAGGTAGACCGCCGACAGCGTCGTCGCCAGCACGCTGTTCATCGGCCCGGCGCAGGGTTTCGACGAGCCGGCGAAGTCGAAGACCAGCGTGTCGCCCTGCTTCTCGACGGTGAGCGCGATGGTCAGCGGCGCGTCGACCACCCCGTCGGAATCGACATAGGCCTTCGACCGCCAGCTGCCCTCGGGCAGCGCGGCGATATGGGCGCGCATCTGCTCGGCGGCGCGGCGGCGCAGCTCGGCGATCGCCGCAACCACGGTTTCGTCGCCGTAACGATCCAGGATCTGCAACAGTCTTTGCTGCCCGACATGGAGGGCGGCGGCCTGGGCGCGGATATCGCCGATGCGTTGGTCGGCGACGCGGATGTTGGAACAGATGATGGCGAATATCTCGGGGTCCATCACCCCCTTCTTGAACAGTTTTACGGGCGGCAGCCGAAGCCCCTCCTGCTCGACCGCCGTCGCCGAGGCGGAGAACCCGCCGGGCACCGCGCCGCCGATGTCGGGCCAATGGCCGGTGTTGGACAGCCAGCAGAAGATCCTTCCGTCCCGCCACACCGGCATGGCGAAACGCACGTCCATCAGATGCGTGCCGCCGAGATAGGGGTCGTTGACGATGTAGATGTCGCCCGGCTCGGGCGGCAACACGCGGCCGTCCGCGATCATCTCGATGATGGTCTTGGTCGAGTGCTGCATGACGCCGACGAACACCGGCAGGCCTTCCGAGCCCTGCGCGATCAGCGCGCCGTCGACGGCGGAATAGATGCCGTCGGAGCGGTCGTTGGCCTCGGCGATGACCGGCGAGAAGGCTGCGCGCGAGAAGGTCAAATCCATCTCGTCGCAGGTCTGCTGCAGCGCGGCCTGGATGACGGAAAGGGTGATGGCGTCGAGGGTCATGGGGCCGGCCGACTGAGGAGGGGAGGTCCACCCCCGGTTTGGGTACTCCGGCCCAGCGCCGCCACGCGACCGGCTGGAGAGGCTCGCGGAGGCTCTACCGTCCCGGTACCCCCACCCCTAGCCCCTCCCCACAAGGGGGAGGGGGACTTTGCCGTACCGTCACTGCACCTAAACGTCGAAGGCCAGAGGAAGCGGCGGCGAAGGCGTTCCCCTCCCCCTTGTGGGGAGGGGTTAGGGGTGGGGGTACCTTCAGCCGGTCGCGGAAAGCCGCTCATGACGAGCCCACCTCGACGACAATGTTCCCATCCTTGTCCGACTTCGCCCGGTCACCCGGCTCGAGCACCGTGGTCGCGTCCATCTGTTCGAGGATGGCAGGCCCGTCGAGCACGGCCGCCAGCGGCAGCCTTTCGCGCGCATAGACCGGCGTGTCGTGCCAGGTGCCGTCGAACCAGACCGGCCTCACCTCGCGCAAGGCACCTGCGAGTTCCCCTGCCCGCCCGGCCGGATCGATCAGCCTGGAAAGGTCGATTGCCGGCCGCACGCCGGTGACGGAGGTATTGAGGTTGACGAGATTGGCGCGGATCTCGGGCAGCTCGACCTTGAAGCGGGCGAAATAGGCCTTCTCGAACAGCTCCTGCAGCATGGTGCGGCTGATCTCGGCCGACGGCAGCGGCACGTTGATGAGATGGGTCTGGCCGAGAAATTGCATGTCGGCGGAATGGCTGACGCGGATGCGCGCCGGGCGGATCGCCTCCTTGGCGATCAGCGCCTCGCCTTCCGCCCTGTGCCGGGCGAGCACGGCGCGCATGCGCGCCTCGTCGAGCGCCGCGACAGGCTGGTTGACCGTGTTGACGAAGTCGTGGCGCATGTCGGCCACAACGCAGCCGAGCGCATTGGTGATGCCCGGCCGCGCCGGCACCAGCACCCGCGGCAGGCCGAGTTCGCGGGCGAGCGCGGAAGCGTGCAGCGGGCCGGCGCCGCCGAAGGCGAACAGCGTGAAGTCGCGCGGGTCGTGGCCGCGCGACACCGACACCATGCGGATCGCGCCCGCCATCTTGATGTTGCCGAGCCTCAGCACCGCACCGGCCGCGGCGACACCGTCGAGGCCGGTGGCACGTCCGATCTTCTCTTCGAACACCGCGCGCACGGCCTCGACGGTGACGGGGTTCTCGACCGAAAGCAGTGTTGCCGGGTCGAGCCGGCCGAGCACCAGATTGGCGTCGGTGATGGTGGGTTCGGTGCCGCCGCGGCCGTAGCAGATCGGCCCGGGATTGGCGCCGGCACTTTCCGGCCCGACCTGGATCAGCCCCGAGGCGTCGACGCGGGCGATGGAGCCGCCGCCGGCGCCGACCGTGTGCACGGCCACCATCGGCACATGGATCGGCATCGCGTATTCGATCTCGATCTCGTTGGAAACGGCGGGCTCGGCGTTGCGGATCAGCGCCACGTCGGTGGAGGTGCCGCCCATGTCGTAGGTGACGAGGTTGTCGTAGCCGGCGCGGCGGCCGGTATAGGCGGCGGCGATGACGCCCGAGGCCGGGCCGGACATCACCGTCTTGGCCGACTCGGCGGTGACGAAGCGCGCCGAGATCATGCCGCCATTGCCGTTCATGACCAGGAATTCGCGGCCGTAGCCGCGCGCGCCGAGCTCCTGCCTCAGCCGCGCCACGTAGCGTTCGAGGATCGGCTGCACGGCGGCGTTGACCGAGGCGGTGACGCCGCGCTCGAACTCGCGCGCCTCCGAGAGCAGCGAATGGCCGGTGGTGATGTGGCCGTTGGGCCAGGTCTCGGCGGCGATCTCGGCGGCGCGGCGCTCATGCGCCGGATTGGCGTAGGAATGCAGGAAATGGATGACGAGCGCCTCGCAGCCGGCATCGAGCAGCAGCCGCACCGCAGCGCGCATCCCCTCCTCGTCGAGCGGCTCGCGCACCCGGCCCGAGGCCTCGATGCGTTCGCCGACCTCCAGCCTGAGGTCGCGCGGGATCACGGGCACGAAGGTGCCGGTCATGCCATAGGCCTGCGGCCGCGTCCGGCGGCCGAGCTCGATCACGTCGCGGAAGCCGCGCGTGGTGATCATGCCGGTGCGGGCGAGCCGTCGCTCCAGAACCGCGTTGGTGGTGGTGGTGGTGCCATGGACGATGAGGTCTATGCCGGCGATCGGGAAACCGGCCTGGTCGAGCGCCGCGATCACGCCATGCGCCTGGTTGTCGACGGTGGTGGGGGTTTTTGCTATGCGGACCGAGCCGCCGTCGGTGCCGTCGAGGAGCAGCAGGTCGGTGAACGTCCCGCCGACGTCGATGCCCGCCACCACGTCTCCCGCCTTAGCGGGAATTTTCTCGACCATGGACTAAACCCGAAACGCGCGGACTACGTTCATGTGCCAGTTTGGAAAGGCGTTTTAAGCCAAAACCTTGACGTTCATATCATTTGTATACTAATTAATATCCTCGACAAGGCCCCACTATTTGCCCGCATTTCCGCAGCGCGCCGGATGAAAATCGCCGCCGCGCCGACGAGCATGATTGCCGCCCGCTGGCGAGAGGTTGATCGATGAACACCCAAGCTGCGCTGAACACGGCCGAAGCCAAGCCGCTTCAGTTCCCCATCCCGGCGAATGTCTACGCCGAGACCGTGGTATCGGTGAAGCACTATACCGACCGCCTGTTCGCCTTCCGCGTCACCCGCCCGCAGACGCTGCGCTTCCGCTCCGGCGAGTTCGTCATGATCGGCCTGCCGAACGCCGAGAAGCCGGTCTACCGCGCCTATTCGGTCGCCAGCCCCTCCTGGGACGACGAGCTCGAGTTCTTCTCGATCAAGGTGCCGGACGGTCCGCTGACCTCGGAGCTGCAGAAGATCCAGCCGGGCGACACCATCCTGATCCGCCAGAAGGCCACCGGCACGCTGGTGCTCGACGCGCTGACCCCTGGCAAGCGGCTGTTCATGATCTCGACGGGCACCGGCATCGCCCCCTTCGCCAGCCTGCTGCGCGACCCCGACACCTACGAGCGCTACGAGCACGTCTACCTCACCCACACCTGCCGCGACGTGGCCGAACTCAACTACGGCCGCGAACTGGTGGCCGATCTCGAGAACGACCCGCTTATCGGCGAACTGACCCAGGGCCGCGTCACGCTGTACAACTCGACCACGCGCGAACAGTCCGAGTGCATGGGCCGCATCACGGCGCTGATCTCGTCGGGCAAGTTCTACACCGATCTCGGCATCGAGAAGCTCGACCCCGAAACCGACCGCATCATGATCTGCGGCTCGATGCACATGCTCAAGGACGTCAAGGAACTGGCCGAAAGCCTCGGCTTCGTCGAAGGCTCGCTCAACGAACCGGGCAGCTTCGTCGTCGAACGCGCCTTCGTCGGGTGATTTGGGCCGGCCTTATCGCCGATCGTTCTCGTCACCACGACCGGCGATTTCAATGAGCTGTCGGACCGCCTTGCCGAGGATAGCGAGTTCCCCACTGCTATAGATGTTCCAGAGAGTCTCGCCGTCGATCTCGTGATAGGCGTGCCTCAGCGGATTGCCGATGGCGCGCACGCGTGCCCAGGGAACTTCCGGTGCCTTGGCCTGCAATTCCGCAGGGATATGGCGCGACGCCTCACTGATGATCTCGATGAACCGCTCGTAGGCGGCCCTCAAAATCCGGTCGGAACGAAAATCATCGTAGGTCTTGCCGTCCAGCATGACCTCAATCTGCGCGATGGCGTCAGCGATGTCGCGAAGCCGGCGCAGAACTCGGTTCTCCGCGAGACTCAAAAGACTTCGACCAAGTCTTTGCGGATCGTGTCGCGGAAATCGTCGTCGAGCCCACGCCGCATGACTGCATTCGCCTGAATTCCGGTGCCGTCCAGGACGATTTGTTCCACTCCAACGAGATTGAGCAGCGAAAACCGCGCGGAAGGTGCGACATCGAGCAGTATGTCGACATCACTGTCGTCGGCATGGTCGCCGCGAGCACGTGAGCCGAACAAAGCAACGTGGCGCACACCTTCCGCTTCCAGCGCAGGTCTTAGGGTAAGCAGCCTCGCTATGAGTTCGTCTTTCGTCATGCCTGCAATTTACTCTCGTTAGGTTGCGACTTCCAGTTATGCCGAATCAAGCCTCAAACCGATCTTGACCATCCGGTCAAAATAGCGCTGCGCGTTTCCGAATTTTCGTCTATCTTCCGCCCTCGGGGACTCGTGGTGCCTGGCGCCACGGGCTATTCTTTGTCGTGCCGCTGCAGGCGGTGCCTGAGATGTTACGCCGACCACAGTCTCACGCTGGTGGCAGGGCGTCCGGAGGAAAGGCAGTCAGATGAGCGGCAAGCTGCGCGAAGCCGAGACCCAATCTACAGCCATCGTCACGCCGTTGGCGTCGCGTCTGGCGGCGAATGCGGTTGAGGGCCACGGGATCGTGCGCAATCCGGGGATGGCGCTGGATCTGGGGTTTTTGGAATCGATGCGCAGCGTCAACCGCTCGGCGCTGGAGCGCCGGGTGGCGACGCTGACCAAGCGGCGCTCGATCAAGGCCGACAACCAGGCGGCGTGGCTGTTGCGGTCGATCTCCTTGATGGACCTGACGACGCTCAATTCCAACGACACCGACGAGCGCGTGCGCCGGCTCTGCGCCAAGGCGCTGAACCCGCTGCGGCGCGACCTGGCCGAGGCGCTGGGGCTGGGCGACACGCTGATCCGGCCGGCGGCGGTCTGCGTCTACCATCCGTTCGTCGCCACCGCCGTCGAGGCGGTGAAGGGCTCGGGCATCCATGTCGCGGCCGTCTCGACGGCTTTTCCGCACGGCCTGGCGCCGCTTTCGACCCGGCTGGCCGAGATCGAGGCGTCGGTCGCCGACGGCGCCGACGAGATCGACGTCGTCATTCCGCGCGGGCTGGTGTTCGGGGCGAAGTGGCAGGAGCTCTACGACGAGATCAGGCAGATGCGCGCCGCCTGCGGCGAGGCGCATCTGAAGGTCATCCTGGGCACCGGCGACCTCGCGACCCTTCGCAACGTCACGCTCGCCTCGATGGTGGCGATGATGGCGGGCGCCGATTTCATCAAGACCTCGACCGGCAAGGAAAGCGTCAACGCGACGCTGCCGGTCGGCCTCGCCATGGTCAGGGCCATCCGCGCCTATCACGAGCAGACCGGCCATCTCATCGGCTTCAAGCCGGCCGGCGGCATCTCGACGGCGAAAGCATCGCTCGACTGGCTTATCCTGATGAAGGAGGAGCTCGGCCGGCCCTGGCTCGAACCCGAGCTGTTCCGCTTCGGCGCGTCGAGCCTATTGACCGACATCGAGCGCCAGCTCGAACACCACGTCAGCGGCCGCTACTCGGCCAACCACCGCCACGCCATGGCGTGAGGCGATGGGCGCGAAAGCAATGGCCGTGGAGCTTCTTCGCACCCCCCTCTGGCCTGCCGGCCATCTCCCCCACAAGGGGGGAGATCGGCAGCTTCGTCCCCCACGCCTTTCCTCCAACCTCGGCGATTGGCGGCGACGTCAGCGCGGGCTGATCTCCCCCCTTGTGGGGGAGATGGCCGGCAGGCCAGAGGGGGGTGCGAAGGATCGCCGACCTCGCAACGAATTGCTGGGAACAGCCCGATGAACATCCTCGAACGATACCACGCCATGGACTACGCCCCCGCACCCGAGGCCCGCAGCGAAGCCGATGCCTGGCTGGCGGCCCGCGACTTCTCCAGGTCGCTGTTCATCGCCGGCGACTGGCGCGCCGGCTTCGACGGCGGGAGCTTCGACACCGCCGACCCTTCCACTGGCAAGGTCCTGGCAAAAGTCTCCGAGGCGGGTGCCGCCGACATCGAGGCGGCGGTGGCCGCCGCGCGCAAGGCGCTGCCCAAGTGGAGCGCTGCCTCGGGCTACGAGCGCGCCAGGGTGCTCTATGCCATCGGCCGCGCCATGCAGCGCCACCAGCGCCTGTTTGCGGTGCTGGAATCCCTCGACAACGGCAAGCCGATCCGCGAAAGCCGCGACATCGACGTGCCCCTGGCGATCCGCCACTTCATCCACCATGCCGGCTGGGCCCAGTCGCTCGACAAGGAATTCCCCGGCCGCAAGGCCGCCGGTGTCGTCGGCCAGATCATCCCGTGGAACTTTCCGCTGTTGATGCTGGCCTGGAAGATCGCGCCCGCCCTCGCCACCGGCTGCACGGTGGTGCTGAAGCCGGCCGAGTTCACACCGCTGACGGCCATTCTCTTCGCCGAGATCTGCGAGCGCGCCGGCGTGCCCAGGGGCGTGGTCAACATCGTCCAGGGCGGACCCGAGGCAGGGGCTGCCATCGTCAACCATCCCGGCATCGACAAGATCGCCTTCACCGGCTCGTCCGAGGTCGGCAAGATCATCCGCAAGGCGACGGCGGGCTCGGGCAAGAAGCTGTCCTTGGAACTCGGCGGCAAGTCGGCCTTCATCGTCTTCGAGGACGCCGATCTCGACAGCGCGGTCGAGGGGCTTGTCGACGGCATCTGGTTCAACCAGGGCCAGGTCTGCTGCGCCGGCTCGCGGCTCCTGGTGCAGGAAAGCGTCGCTGAGGCCTTCATCGCCAAGGTCAAGACGCGCATGGGCCGGCTGCGTGTCGGTCCGCCGCTCGACAAGAACACCGACATCGGCCCGCTGGTCGACAGGACCCAGCTCGACCGGGTCAGGCGGCTGGTCGAGGAGGGCGCAAGACAGGGGGCCGTCTGCTGGCAGACCGACCAGGAGGTGCCTGAGACCGGCTACTATCATCTGCCGACGCTGGCGACGGGCGTGGCGCCCGCCAACATCCTCGCCCAGGAGGAGGTGTTCGGCCCGGTGCTCGCCACCATGAGCTTCCGCACCAGCGAGGAGGCGGTCGAACTCGCCAACAACACCCGCTACGGGCTGGCCGCCTCGGTGTGGAGTGAGACCATCAACCTCGCCCTGCATGTCGCCCCGCAGCTCAAGGCCGGCGTCGTCTGGGTCAACGGCACCAACATGTTCGACGCCGCCTGCGGCTTCGGCGGCTATCGCGAGAGTGGTTTTGGTCGCGAGGGCGGGCGCGAGGGGCTGGAAGAGTACCTGGCGCCCTCCGAACCGCATGGCCCGGTGATCAAGCCGGCGGCGGCGCCAAAGGCTGCCGCGCGCGACAATGGCGAAAGCCACGGCATCGACCGCACGGCAAAGCTGTTCATCGGCGGCAAGCAGGTGCGCCCCGACGGCAACTACGCGCTTCCCGTGCTGACGCCGAAGGGCAAGCTCGCGGGCGAGGTCGGCCTGGGCAGCCGCAAGGACATCCGCGACGCGGTGTCGGCGGCGCGCGCCTGCAAGGCCTGGCCGGAGGCGACCGCCTACAACCGCGCCCAGGTGCTTTACTACCTGGCGGAAAACCTCTCCGGCCGCACGGAAGAATTCGCCGCCCGCATCTCGGAACTGACCGGTGCCAGCCACAAGGCCGCCAAGGCCGAGGTCGAAGCCTCGATCGAGCGGCTGTTCTGGTATGCCGGCATGGCCGACAAGTTCGAGGGCCGGGTGCACCAGCCGCCGGCGCGCACGGTGACCTTGGCGCTCAACGAACCCGTCGGCGTCATCGGCATCATAGCCCCCGACGAGGCGCCGCTGCTCGGGCTGGTCTCGCTGGTCGCCCCGGCGCTCGCCATGGGCAACACGGTGGTGCTGGTGCCCTCGGCCACCGCCCCGCTCGTCGCCACCGACCTCTACCAGGTGATCGAATATTCCGACGTCCCGGCCGGCGCGATCAACATCGTCACCGGCCATGCGGCGGAGCTTGCGGCCGTGCTCGCCAAGCACGACGACGTCGACGGCCTCTGGGTCGTCGCCGAGGCCGATATCTGTGCCAGGGCGGAAGCGGAATCCATCGGCAACCTCAAGCGCGTCTGGACCGGCCATGGCCGCAGCCTCGACTGGCCGACCGCCCAAGGCGACGCCTTCCTCCGCCGCGCCACAGAGGTCAAGAACGTCTGGGTCCCGTACGGGGACTGAGGGAATAGGGCAGTAAGGCAGTAAGGCAGTAGGGCAGTAGGGCAGTAAGGCAGTAGGGCAGTAAGGCAGTAAGGCAGTAAGGCAGTAAGGCAGTAAGGAGAAAACCATACTGCCTTACTGCCTTACTCCCCTAACTTATCTTCGCAAGCAGTGCCACGAGCGTCGCCGCATCCTTCGGCGACAGCGGCGCGAGCGTCTCTTCGGTGATCTTCTGCGCCAGCGGCACCAGCTCTTCCACGGACCGCCGGCCTTCTTCGGTCAGGCGTACCTGCAGCCGGCGCTTGTCAATTTCGTGCTTGCTGAGCCGCACCAGCCCGCGCGCCGCCAGCCGGTCGATCACCCCCTTCACCGTCGCCGCATCCATGGCGATCAGCGCGCCGAGCTGGTTCTGCGAGGTCTCGCCGACGTCGCGCAGCTTGGCGAGTGCGGCGAACTGCGGCGGGGTGAGGTCGGCGATATGCGCGGCGAAGATCGCCACATGGCGCTGGTGCGCCTTGCGCAGGATGAAGCCGACCTGGTCCTGCAGGCGGTAACCGTCATGGCCGGGATCGTCCGGGCTCATCTCAATCCGTCCCAGGCCGAGATGTCCTCGGCCTTCAGCCCGCCCATGCGGTTGTGGATGCGCGGGCCGCAGGTCATGACCAGCGCGAAGACGATCTCGTCCGGCCGCGGTCCGTCGGGAACGCCCACCTCCATGGCATCGAAATGGCTGCGCACATAGGCCGCATTCACATGGCCGACCGGCACGTCCATGCGCGCGCCGAAACCGCCGAGCTTCTTGGCAGACGGCACGATCGCCTTGGCCTCGCCGAGGCGCTCGCGCATGGCATAGCCGCCGGGCACGTGCCATAGCGCCCCATGCTCCAGCTCGCCGGCGGAGCCAACGATCGCACCCTTGCCGTAGCCGTCGATGGCCTTGGCGTCGCCGCCGAGGGCGGCGATCAGCCGGTCGCACAGCATCAGCCCGAGCGGCTTCAGGTCCTCCATCGCCGCCTGCAGTTCCTCGACATAGCGGCCGGCGAAGGGGTTCTTCACCACCGCAAGCGCAGCAGCCCGCCGGCGCGGCTCCTTTGCCGGCAAACCACCATCGTGGAAAATCTCCTCGATCGTCACCGCGATCTTGCGGACCGGAAACTCAGGCATGGTCAATTTCCTTGGTTGGCATCGATACGGTCTCTTTCCCCGGCCGTGCTCGGCCGACTTCTCCCCGGCGGGAGAGGAGCGGGTCGGCGCGGCGCTTTGCCCTTCCCCCATCGGGGTCCAGCTGAGGGGGCAATAGCCCCGAGAAGCGCGCATCGCGATCCAGGAACAGCGCCGCGGCCTCGATCAGGCCGCGCCGGCGGAAATCTTCCGCGGCCTGCAGCCCTGCATCCAGCGCCGCCGCAACCTCGCCCGCGCCCAGCGGAGCGACCGCCGTCGTCACCAGCCGGTCGCCGAGGTCGCTGTCGGGCGCCAGTTGCCGCGCCGGCCGGCGCCCGATTGCCGGGTGGCCGGGCAGGTCGACCGCATTGGCGATCAGCGTCGCCGCCGCGTCGGCCGCCGCAGCGTTATCGGCCAGGACGGTCACCGCATCGGCGATGCCGAGCGAAAAGCTGCGGCCGTGCCAGCCGCTGGTGGCGATGCCGCGCACACGGTCCTCGGCGCGGATCGTCAGCCGGTCGGCTCGGCCGGTGCCGGCGATGGCCGCGTCGATCCCCCCGCCCGGCGCGATGAACAGCGCGATGTCGCCGCCGTCGTTGACGTAGGCGCGTTCGAGGTCGCGACCCAGAACCGTCGCCGCAAGCATTTCGTCGGCTACAGAACCGGCGACCGCCGCCATCGGCGTGATGAAGACATCGGCCAGCGGCACCACCGCGGCCTCCATGCGCCGTGCCGTCGCGCCGGCAAATGGGCGCGGCTGCCGGCATGCCGGCCGGCGGAGCTCAGGCAACTCGTCCACCAGTTCCGTCAAAATCGTCTCGAAGCGCGCCACGCATTGGCGGTAAGCCGCCCGCAGCTCGGCGGCCTCGCCGAATGCCTCGACGATCAGGTCGATCGGCCCGTGGTTGAGATGCAGCCGCCGTCCGTCGGGCAGCCAGTTGGCCTGCGGGCCGCTCATCGTTCGGTGCTCCGCATGCGCCGCAGCTGCGCCATCGGCGGCCAGGGATTGGCGGAAGCGGCCGGGCCGGTGGCGCGGTCGTTGAAATATTCGCCGCCGCGTCCGAGCACGTCCGCGACGGTCCTGATCTCGGCCTCGTAGCCGCCGAGCGCCAGATAGTGGTCCTTGCGCAGGGTGAACTCGATGGGCGCTACCAGCGCCGGCGTCGGCACGTAGCCGAAAGCGCCGTCGGGCACGCGCAAGACGTCGACCATCAGCGTGATGCCGCCGCCCGGCCAGACATAGACCGGCGCGCCGCCGACCGTGACATAGGTCTCGAGCCGATGCACCGAGCGCGTCAGGTTGACCGGATTCTCGGTGACGCCGGCCCTGAGGCTGCCGCCGGCGCCGCCGACGAACAGCACCGTGCACAGCGCCGGCTCGCAATTGTCCTCGATCAGGCCGACCGATTTCCTGAGCCTGTCGGGGAAGGGTTTCTCGACCGGGCGCAGGTCGCCGTCGAGTTCGTAATAGGCGAACTGTTCGCCCGTGGTCGACACCATCAGCAGCGACAGCCCCGGCCGCGCGCCCTTCTTCGGGTTCCAGTCGCCGAGGATCGCCAGCGGATCGGAGATGGTGGTGCCACCCCAGCCCAGCCCCGGTTCGGACACCTTGAAATAGCGCCCCGGCGTCGAGCGCCGGCCGAGGATCCTTATCCCCGTGTCTTCCCAGCCCAGCACCTTGCCGGCCTGGTGCTCGGAGACCACGCCGGTGATGTGGTCGTCGACCACCACCACTTCGTCGACCAGCCCGCGCCATTGGCTGGCGAACATGCCGATCGTTGCCGAGCCGCAGCCGACGCGCATCCTGTGCTCAGTCGTGCCGTCGATCACCGGCGGCCTGCCGGCCTCGACCACCACGGTTGCGCCGCCGTCGATGGCGAGTTCCACCGGCTTCCTGTTGCACAGGTCCATCAGCGTCCCGCAGGTGACGCGGCCTTCCGGCTTGGAGCCGCCGGTGAGATGGTTGACGCCGCCGAGCGACAGCATCTGCGAACCGTATTCGCCCGTGGTCACATGGCCGACCGCCTCGCCCTGGGCGCGCACCGTCGCCGCTTCAGGTCCGATATGGCGGTCGGTGTCGATCTTCACCTTGACGCCGCAATAGGAGAAGATGCCCTCGGTGACGACGGTCACCAGGTCGACGCCCTCGACCTCCTGGCTGACGATGAAGGGCGCCGGCTTGTAGTCGGGATAGGTGGTGCCGGCGCCGATGGCGGTGACGAAGCGGCGGCCGGTGTTGACGAGTTCGCCGTCCCAGGGCTCGACCGAAAAAGGCACGACGGCCGTGCCGCTCTCGACCGCATAGTCGAGCACCCGCACGGGATCGCAACGCACGATGCGGCCGCCGAAATTGCCATAGCGGTCGCAGGCGCCGGTACGCCCCTCGGCGATGTAGCACATCACCGGGCAGGCATCGCAGCGCAGCTTCTCACCGGCCTGCTTGTCGCCGGGATCGTGGGTCTCGAAGCGTTTGGACAGCGCGCTCATCGGCTTTCCCCGCGGATGGCGGCAAGGATGCGCGACGGCGTCGCCGGCAGCCTGCGCACCGAAACGCCGGTGGCGTGGCGGATGGCATTCAGGATCGCCGGCGCCGTCGGGATCAGCACGTGCTCGCCCAAACCCTTGGCGCCGAAGGGTCCTTCCGGATCCGGAACTTCCACCAGGATGGTCTCGATGGGCGGCACGTCGCCGATGGTCGGGATCAGGTAGTCATGCAGGTTCTCGCTGCGGCCGGGGATGTATTCCTCCATCAGCGCCATGCCGATGCCCTGGGCGATGCCACCCTGGATCTGCCCTTCGGCCAGCAGCGGATTGATCGCCTTGCCGACGTCATGGGCGGCGGTGAATCTCACCAGCTGCACCGTGCCAAGGGCCATGTCGACCTCGAGTTCGGCGATCTGGGCGCCGAAGCCGTAGACCGCGTAGGGCCGCCCCTGGCCTTTCGCATCGAGCGGCGTGGTCGGCGGATCGTAGGTCGCCTCGGCTGCGAACACGAGGCCGCGGCCATCGGCCTGCAATTGCGTGAGGTCGATGTGGCGGCGCATTTCGCCCTCCCACACCGTCAGCACGCCGGCTTCGAGATGCAGCCGCGCGGCGGGCGAAACGTTGGCGAAGCGCAGGATCTCGTCGCGCAGCCTGTGCGCCGCCTTTTCCGCTGCCCTGCCCGAGACATAGGTCTGGCGCGAGGCCGATGTCTTGCCGGCGTCGGGAGTGGATGCGGTGTCGGCGCTTCTAAGTTCGACATCCGCAAGCGACAGCCCCAGCGCGTCGGCGACGATCTGTGCGATCACAGTGTTCGAGCCCTGCCCGATGTCCACCGCCCCCTGGTAGAGGACGACCTTGCCAGCGGGCGCGATGCCGAGCCTGATGGTCGACGGGTTGGGGAGCGAGGTGTTGCCGCAGCCGTACCAGCAGGAGGCTATGCCGACGCCGCGTTTCCTCGCGACGCTGCCGGCGTTGAACGACGCGGCCTCCGCCAGGGCGTGCGTCCACCGCGACGCGAGCGCCTCGAGGCATGCGACGATGCCGACACCGGCCTCGAGCAGTTGGCCGGTGACCGTTTCGTCTCCGTTCCGAAGCGCGTTCTTCAGGCGGAATTGCAGGCGATCCATGGCGAGCGCATCGGCCAGCTCGTCGTAGAGCGTCTCCTGCATGATCGCCGCCTGCGGCACGCCGAAGCCGCGGAAGGCGCCGGAAACCGGGCCGTTGGTGTGGACGGCGCGGCTCGTCGCCCGATAGTTCGGCGTGGAATAGGGCCCGCAGGCATGGACCGGCACGCGGTTCGCGACCGTCGGGCCCCAGCTGGCATAGGCGCCGGTGTCGAACGCGCCGTCGAAGACCATGCCGGCGATGGCGCCGTCCGCACCGGCCCCCAGCGCCGCACGCATCCGCGCGGGGTGGCGCTTGGTGGTCGACACCATCGAGTCCCGCCGGCTATAGGCCAGCGACGCCGCCCGCCCCGTCTTCAGCGCCACCAGGCCGATCAGCGGCTGCACCGAGAGGTCGAGCTTGGAACCGAAACCGCCGCCGGTGGCGGTCGGCACGATGCGCACCTTCTCCGGCGGCAGGCCGAGAACCCGCGCGGTGTCGTCGCGGTCCATGTAGGGCGCCTGGGTGCAGGCGACGACCGTCAGCGTGTCGCCGTCGAAGACGGCATGACCCGCCTCCGGCTCGATATAGGCGTGCTCGACGAACGACGTCTCGATTTCGCCCGAGACGACGGCGGAGGCATCGGCGAGTGCCGCCTCCGGGTCGCCGCGCTCGACATGGCCGCGCACCAGTATGTTGCCGGCGCGCCCGGCATGGACAAGCGGCGCTCTGTCTTCCTCGGCCCGCTCCGGCGCAAGGAGAGCCGGCAGTTCCCGCCAGCGTATGGGGAATTCCGCCAGGTCGATGTCGCGCGCGGCCCAGCCCTCGCAGGCCACCAGCGCCACCGCCTCGCCGCGGAACCGCGCTTCCCCCTCGGCCAGCGCCGGCTGGTCGGCGAAGGCGGGGATGACGCCGAACCTGTTGATGCCCGGGATATCCGCCGCGGTGAACACGGCTGCGACACCGGCATTTCGCGCCACATAGGCGCCGAGATCGCCGAAGCTGAAGGCCGCGCGATGGTGCGGCGAACGCACGACCAGCACCGACAGCGCATCGGCCGGGAACGCATCGGCGCCGAACCTGTCCGCGCCCGTCACCTTCACCACGCCGTCGAGCCTGACCGGCGATGCGCCCACCGCATTGCCGGCGGGGGGAAGGGTGAAGTTGCCCAACTCCCAGGCCAAGGGCACCCCCACCCCTGACCCCTCCCCACAAGGGGGAGGGGGATTTTGTGGCACGGCCGTCACGCGCCAACCGTCGGCGATTTTGGTGGCAAGGGCGGCGATTTGGTCCCCCTCCCCCTTGTGGGGAGGGGTTAGGGGTGGTGGTATGAGGCCGGCCGTATGCCCGACAGGCTCAGGGCAGGCGGGCAAGACGAAGCGATGCGCCTCCATCACCGCCTCGATGATCTTGCGATATCCGGTGCAGCGGCACAGCACGCCGCCGAGCGCCTCCTGCACCTCCTCCTCGCTCGGCTTCGGGCAGCTTTCGAGCAGCGCCGTGGCCGCCATCAGCATGCCCGGCGTGCAGATGCCGCATTGGGCCGCGCCATGCGCAAGGAACGAGGCCTGCAGCGCCGACAGGCCGGCGCCGCCGAGGCCCTCGACCGTGCGGATCGAGCCGCCTTCGGCCGAGGCCAGGGGCACAAGGCAGGCGCAGACGGGGGTGCCGTCGAGCAGCACGGTGCAGGCACCGCAATCGCCGGCATCGCAGCCGACCTTGGTGCCGGTGAGGCCGAGTTCCTCGCGCAGGATGGACGACAGCCGCCGCATCGGGGCGGCCGAGACCGACGCCGGCGCGCCGTTGACCGTGAAGCTGATCGGCACGCGGTCGGGTTTCATGCGGCGACCCGCCGTTGCGGATCGGCTGCCGCCGCGAGCAGGGCGCGGGCGACGATCTCGCGCGCCGCGGACCGCCGGTAGTGCGCGCTGCCGCGCACGTCGTCGATCGGTACAAGCTCGTCGAGAGCCGCCCTGGCGACCACGTCCTCGATGTCATCCGGCCGCTTGCCCTGCAGCTCCGCTTCCAGCACCCGCAGCCGCTGCGCGACCGCCGAGCAGGCGCCGACCGCGACGGCCGCGGCCTCGATCCGGCCGTCACGATCAAGCGTCACCCTCGCCGCCACCATGGCGATGGAGATGACGAGATAGCGCCGCGCGCCGAGCTTGAGGAAGGCCGAACGGCCACCGGTCGCAGCCTTGGGCACCCGGACGGCGGTCATCATCTCGCCGGGCTGCAGCGCGGTGCGGCGGTTGCCCAGGATGAAGTCCGGCAGCGCCAGATGGCGCGTCGCCAGAGACGAGCGCAGCTCCACTTCGGCATCGAGCACCATCAGCGCCGGAACGCCGTCCGCCGCCGGCGAGGCGTTGCACAGATTGCCGGCCACCGAGGCGACGTTCTGGATCTGCACCGACCCCACCTCGCGCGCGGCCTGCTTCAGCGCGTCGAAGGCGGGCGGCAGCGGCGCCTGCCGAACCTCCGTCCAGGTGGTGCGGGCGCCGATGACGACATGCGTTTCGGTGGCTGCGATGCCGCGCAGTTCGGCGATGGAATTGACGTCGAGTATGTTCTGCCGGATGGGGGAACTTCCGAGCGCGGGATAGAAATCCGTGGCGCCGGCCACGACCCGCCATGCCCCCTCGCCCAAGAGGGCGAGTGCTTCGTCGAGCGTCGTGGGTCTCGCGTAGCGGGTCACGCAATGCCTCCCGGCCCGGGCCGGTCAATTCATTCGCATGCAAATGATAATCCGCCGCGACCTTTTGTCAAAGCAGCCTTTCGCGGCAAGGCCCGGAGGGCGTCCTGGCGAGTTGGAGGGTTGACGGGCGGCGGCATCTGACCCAGTTTCGGCGCCCCGACCATAGCGAATACCGAGGAGGCTCCATGGCAGCGGACGCACTCATCGTCGTCGACCTGCAGAACGACTTTTGCCCGGGCGGCGCGCTCGCGGTGGCCGGCGGCGACGAGATCGTGCCGCTGGTCAACGACCTGATCCGCCACACCGAGCACGTGCTCCTGACGCAGGACTGGCATCCGGCCGGCCATTCGAGCTTCGCCTCCAGCCATCCCGGGCGGCAGGCGTTCGAGAGCATCGACATGCCCTACGGCCAGCAGACGCTGTGGCCCGACCATTGCATCCAGGGCAGCAAGGGCGCCGCATTCCACACCGGGCTGGCCTGGAGCAAGGCCGAGCTCGTCATCCGCAAGGGCTTTCGCCCCGGCATCGACAGCTACTCAGCCTTCTTCGAGAACGATCGCCTGACCCCGACCGGCCTCGCCGGCTACCTGCGCGAGCGCGGCATCGGCGCGGTCACGCTGGTCGGCCTGGCGACCGACTTCTGCGTCGCCTATTCGGCGCTCGACGCGGTGAAGCAGGGCTTTGCCACCACCGTCCGGCTCGACGCCTGCCGCGCGATCGACCTAAGCGGCTCGCTGGACACGATGATCGGCAAGATGCGCGACGCCGGCGTCACGCTGATTTGAACAACCGCTTTTGTGGGGCAAGCGGCGTCCGCGCCGGGACTGAGGGGACATTCATGAAATTGCTGCGATTGGCTGCCGTGGGTGCGGCCGGTCTCTATCTGGGTGCCGGCCCTGCGCTGGCGGCGGAGGACGGACTGCCGGGCGCCGCCATGTCGCTGTGGTGGGCGTTGCCCTTCGTCGGGCTGCTCATCTCCATCGCCACCGGCCCGCTGCTCTACGCGCATTTCTGGGAGCACCACTACGGCAAGGTCACCGCCGCCTGGGCGGCACTGGTCATCCTGCCGCTGATGGCGGTGTTCGGCGTCGGCATCTCGGCCGAGGCGGTGCTGCACACGCTTTTGCTCGAATACATGTCCTTCATCATCCTTCTGTTTGCACTGTTCACCATCGCCGGCGGCATATTGGTGGCCGGCAACATCCACGGCACGCCGCTGGTCAACGCGGCACTGCTGCTGATCGGCGCGCTGCTCGCCTCGGTGGTCGGCACCACCGGAGCCTCGATGATCATGATCCGGCCGGTGATCCGCGCCAACGACAACAGGCCGTTCAACGCCCACGTGGTCGTCTTCTTCATCTTCCTGGTGTCCAACATCGGCGGCTCGCTGACCCCGCTCGGCGATCCGCCGCTCTTCGTCGGCTTCCTGCGCGGCGTCGACTTCTTCTGGACGACGGCCAATCTCTGGCGCGAGACGCTGCTTGTCGGCGGCATCGTGCTTGCCGCCTTCCTGGCGCTGGACTGGATCCTGCACATCCGCGAGAAGGGCCAGCCGAAGATCAAGGACCCGACGCCGGATTCCAAGGTGCGCATCCGCGGCCGCGCCAATTTCATCCTGCTCGCCGGGGTGATCGGGGCGATCCTGTTGTCGGCGTCGTGGAAGCCGGGCGTCGCCTTCACCATCCAGGGCGTCGAACTCGAATGGCAGAACCTGGTGCGCGACGCGATCATCCTCGTGCTCGCCGTCGTCTCGCTGCGGGTGACGCGGAAAGAATACCGCGCCGCCAACGGCTTCTCCTGGGGGCCGATCCTGGAGGTGGGCAAGCTCTTCGCCGGCATCTTCGTCTGCATCGTGCCGGTCATCGCCATCCTGCGCGCCGGGCTCGACGGCGCCTTCGGCCCGCTGGTGTCGATGGTGACCACGGCCTCCGGCGCGCCCAACGACCTCGCCTATTTCTGGCTGACCGGGGCGCTGTCGTCCTTCCTCGACAACGCGCCGACCTATCTCGTCTTCTTCGAGCTCGCCGGCGGCAAACCGCAGGCGCTGATGACGAGCTTCGCCTCAACGCTGGTGGCGATCTCGGCGGGCGCGGTGTTCATGGGCGCCAACACCTATATCGGCAACGCGCCCAACTTCATGGTCTACGCCATCGCCCGCGAGCGCGGAGTGAAGATGCCCGGCTTCTTCGGCTACATGCTGTGGTCGGGCGCGGTGCTGATCCCGACCTTCCTGATCGCGGGGTTCGTGTTCTTCCGGTGAGCCAGGACGTGAGGGCCTGCACCCCCACCCCTGACCCCTCCCCACAAGGGGGAGGGGGATTCCACCCCGGCTGCCGCACCGGGGGGCCGCCAATGCGTCTGTGCGCCCTGCCTGTGGCAGTCGGACCGAGGCGCTTGCCGTCCCCCTCCCCCTTGTGGGGAGGGGTCAGGGGTGGGGGTAAGCTCGCAGGCGCACCTGCCGCTGGATAAACTCAGCTTCGGTTGAAGGCAGTTCCTCCCCTACCCCACCCCCACATAGCGCCTGACGAGTGCCGGATCCTCGCGCAGCCGCGCGACATCGACGGTCTCGCGGTTGCGGCCGTTCTCGATGAAAGCCACCCGGTCGGCGACCGGCAGCACTGCATCGACGCGCTGCTCGACCAGGATGGTCGAGACGCCGAGCCCGCACAGCCTGCCGACAGTCTCGCGGACCCTGGCGATCATCGACGGCATCAGCCCCTCGGTCGGCTCGTCGAGCAACAGCACCTCGGGCTCGAGGCAGAGCGCACGCGCCATGGCGAGCATCTGCTGCTCGCCGCCCGACAGCGTCCCCGAACGCTGGCTCAGCCGCTCGCGCAGCACCGGGAAGAGGTCCAGCACGGCCTTGCGGGTCGATGCGCCCTTGTTGCGCGCGTTCAGCCCGATCTCGATGTTCTCGGCGACGGTGAGTTCGGCGAACAGCCGCCTGCCCTGCGGCACGTAGGCGACGCCGGCCCTGGGCACCTCATGGGCCGGCAATTCGGTGAGTTCCCGCCCGCCCAGCCTTATCGATCCCGACCGCGCCCGCACCAGCCCCATGATCGCCTTCAGCGTCGTGGTCTTGCCGGCGCCGTTGCGGCCGAGCAGGCACAGTACCTCGCCGCTGCGCAGTTCGAGGTCGAGCCCATGCAGCACCTGCACCTCGCCATAGAAGCAGTCGAGGCCCTCGATTGTCAGCGCGGCACTCATGCGCCCGCCTCCTGCGCCGTGCCGAGATAGGCGTCCTGCACGTCCGCGTTCGCGCGGATCTCGGCCGGCGTGCCTTCGGCCAAGATCCTGCCGGCGTTGAAGACGGTGATGCGGTGGGCGAGTTCCATCACCACCGGCATGTTGTGCTCGATCAGCAGCACGGTCGCGTCACTCGCGATCTCGCGGACGAGGCCGATGAATTCGTCGATCTCGCCGTCCGACAGGCCTTGCGTCGGCTCGTCGAGGACGAGCAGCCGCGGTTTGAGCGCCAGCCCCATGGCGACCTCCAGCAGCCGCTGGTGGCCGTAGGCGAGCGCGCCTGCCTGCACGCCGGCGCGCGACGCCAGCCCGACCCGATCCAGCGCCTCCATGACGCCGTGCCGCACGGCGCCGCGCGAGCGGCCGTCGGTCAGCGTGCGCTGCACCGGCAGCGCGACGTTGTCGTAGGCCGAGAGGTTGGCGAAGACGCTGGTGATCTGGAAGGTGTAGGCGATGCCGCGCCGGACCCTGAGATGCGCCGGCATTTTCGTGATGTCCTCGCCATCGAAGACGATGGCTCCGGCGCTCGGCTCGTAGCGGCCGCAGACGAGGCTGACGAAGGTTGTCTTGCCGGCGCCATTGGGCCCGATCACCGCCCTGATCTCGCCGGGCTCGATCGAGAAGTCGACGCCGTCCACGGCGCGCAGGCCGCCGAAATGGCGCGAAAGGCCCCTGGTGACCAGCAACGGCGTCATGGCAGCCACCTCGCCCAGCGCTCGCGCATGCTGCCGAGCAGGCCCTTGCGGAAGAACAGCACGAGCAGGATCAGCACCGCGCCGACCACCAGCATGTAGGCCGAGGTGTAGCCGCTGGTGATGTCGACGACGTAATACATGAACAGCGTGCCGACGAGCGGGCCGAGGGTGGTGGCGGCACCGCCGAGCAGCACCCAGAGCAGCGGCAGGATCGAGTATTGCACCGAGGCGAAGGTCGAGCCGACATAGCCGAACAGCAGCGCGTAGGCCGCCCCCGCCGCCGCGCAGATGACGCCCGAGGCCACAACTGCCGCCAGCTTGTTGGCGAAGGTGTCGTAGCCGAGCATGCGCGTGCGCTCCTCGTTCTCGCGGATCGCCACCAGAACGCGGCCATGGCGCGAGCGCACGATGGCGAGTGTGGCGAAGAGGGCGACGGCGAAGAGCGCCACCGCCAGGAGGTAGCGCGTGCCGGGATTGGTGAGGTCGAGCGTGGCCGCGCCGAGCGTCACCTGCCGCGCCTGCTGCGGCAGCACCAGGCCCTCGTCGCCGCGCGTCCATTCGCCGAAATAGAGCGTCACCAGGTAGAACACCTGCGCGAACATCATGGTGACGATCATGAAGGCGACGCCGGTGGTCCTGAGCGCAAGCAGGCCGATGACGGCCGAGACCACCAACCCTGCGGCGATGCCCGAAGCGAAGGCCGCCGGCACGCCCCAGCCAAGGTGATAGAGCGGCAGGCCGGCGCCATAGAGCCCGGCGGCGAAGAACATGGCGTGGCCGAGGCTGAGCAGCCCGGCATAGCCGAACAAGAGGTTGTAGCCCATGGCGAAGACGGCGAGCACCAGCACGCGCGCCAGCACGGCGTGGTGGTATTCGGGGAGCACGAAGTTGAGCGCCAGCAGCGCCGCCACCACGGCGACATGCAGGCCGTAGATCTTTGCCGTCGAAGCTTCGGTCATTTCGCCGCCGTTCCGAACAGGCCCTGCGGCCGGAATACCAGCACCATGGCGACGACGAGGGTGGCGATGATCTTGGCCAGCGTCGGCGAGAAGAACACCGAGACGATACCGTCGGACACGCCGATCAGCAGCGCCGCCACCACCGTGCCGCGCAGCGAGCCGAGCCCGCCGATGATGACGACGATGAAGGACAGGAGCAGCGGGTCGAGCCCCATGAGGTAATGCGCTTGGCTGATCGGCACGATCAGCACGGCGGCGACGGCCGCGAGCATGGCGCCGAGCGCGAACACCGCGCCGTAGACGCGGCCGACAGGGATGCCGAAGGCCTGCGCGGTCTCGCGGTCATACTGGGTCGCGCGCATCACCAGGCCGATGCGGGTGCGGGTCAGCACGAACCAGGTGGCGAGCAGCAGGAGTGCCGAGGCTGCGATGATCGACAGCTTGTAGCCGGAATAGCCGAACCACGGCAGCTGGATGCGGTAGTTGAAGGGCGGCGCCACCGGCCGCGCCTCGGGGCCGTAGAAGGTGAGCGCGAGCTGCTGGATGATGTAGAGCAGGCCGATGGTGGCGACGATCGTCGCCTCCGGATTGTATTCGATGCGGCTGAGCACCAGCCGCTCCGACACCCAGGCAATGGCGCCGACGATGAGTGGCGCCAGCACCAGGGCAGCCGCGAAGCCGAGCGCCGGGTTGCCGCCGACGGTGGTGGTGATCGCCCAGGCGAGCACCGCGCCCAGCATGAAGAACTCGCCATGAGCGACATTGACGATGCGCATGACGCCGAACACCAGCGACAGGCCGAGCGCGGTCAGCGCCAGCACCGCGGCGGTGACGAGGCCTTCGAGCGTGGCGAGCAGGAGGTGGGGTCCGAAGGCCATTCAGGTGCGGCCTCTGGTGAGAGGATGCGCTCTGTCGCGCCCCCCTCTGGCCTGCCGGCCATCTCCCCCACAAGGGGGGAGATCGGCAACTGCGGTCTCGCAGCCAGTCTGCAACGTCCGCGATTGGCTGGCAGGCAGATGAAAGCCGATCTCCCCCCTTGCGGGGGAGACGGCCGGCAGGCCAGAGGGGGGTGTGAAGGAACTCAACCTATGGCACATTCGGCAGCGCTGATCACAACGGCTGCGTCGTGTAGTCCGCCTCCGGCTGGTACATGCCGTCCTCGATCGAGGTGCGATGCACGACCTTGAGCTTGCCGCCCTCGACCCTGGAGATGTTCTGGTGGCCGAAGACCTGGTGGATCTTGCCGTTGAAGATCTTGTCGCCCTGCGGATGCTCCGGCCCTTCCTTGAACTCCTTCAGCGCCTCGGTCGCCTCGACCAGCTTGGCGCGGTCCTCGGGGCCCTTGTAGCCCGAATCCTCCATCGCCTTCTTGATGACGTAGAGCGTTTCCCAGCAGCCGAACATGTGGGCCGCCGTCGATATGTCCTTGGGGTCGCTCACCGAGGCGCCGTTGTCGTCGATGCCGACGGCCTTGCGGTAGGCCTTCTGCGCCTCGCTGTCGTTTTCCTGGGCATAGCGCGGCGAACCTTCCCAGAAGTGGCTGCCGTCGAGGAACTCCAACCCCGGGCTGTTGATGTCGACGGCCTCGAGCGAGTCGATGAAGCCGAACAGCTGCGGCTTGTTCGAGCCGTAGAACTCGCCGAGTTCCTTGACGAAGGTGAGCACGCCGGGGCCGACCATGACGTGGTAGAGCACCTCGGTGTCGGCGGGGATCTGCGGCAGGTATTTGGTGAAAGAGCTCTCGGTCGGCGGGATCGGGATCTGGGCGACCACGTCGCCGCCCTGCGCCTTGATCGCCGGGGTGAAGTAGTCGCGATGGTCGTAGCCGAAGGCATAGTCGGGATAGATCATCGTCACCTTCTTGCCGAGGTTGGCCGCGACCCAGGGCGCGACCGAGGTGACCTGCGAACGGACGTCGGTGATGCCGGGCTGGAAGACCCACCGGTTCAGCTTGCCCGAGGCGACGTGGTAGCCCTCGCTGACCACGTAATAGGGGATCTTGAGCTCGCCGGCCGTGGGTGCGGAGCCGACGACGACATGGCTGAACAGCGTTCCGTAGACGACGTCGGTCTTGTGCTGGCTGGCGAACTTGCCGACGACTTCGGCGCCGCGCTTGGGGTCGGTGCCGTCGTCCTCGACGACGATCTCGACCGGCCGCCCGTTGATGCCGCCGGCGTCGTTGATCAGCTTCACCGCCGCATTGGTGGTCTTCTCGTACCAGCGGCCATAGGCGGCGCCGATGCCGGTGCGGTGGGCCTGGAAGCCGATCCTGATCGGCGTGGAGGACTGTGCCTGCGCATAGCGCACGAAGCCGGGAGCGGCCATCAGGCCCGCGCCGGCGGCGATGCCCTTGAGCGCGCCGCGGCGCGAGATGCCTTTCTTGCCGAGGTCGAAGAAGCGATTGCTGTCAGTCATGCCTGTCCCCTTGTCGCGCGTTTTGACCAACGATCGTGCGGGTTTGACGCCCTGCCCGGCCTTGGCGACCGGGCTGAAAATCGCATGTGTACAAACTAGATCACCAATCCGGAGGAGTGGCAATAGAGCCCGCCGCGAGCGGCTCCAGCGCGGCCCCGGTAGCGCCGCCAGCACCAGTATCTTCGCCGCCTGACCCAATGCTGCGCCGGCTATGCAATGGGCCGGCAGTTCCGCTGCGGCCCTGCAGGACAGGCGCCTGCGCCGGAGCTGCCGATCTCCCCTTGCGGGCGCGATCCGATCGCCCAGCGTCCGCGGCCTACACCTTCACCAGCTGCTCCACCCGGTCCTTCTCGCCGAAGATGCGCAGGTAGCGGGCGATCTCTCGCCTGTCGCCCGTCGCCTTGGCCGGGTTGTCGGAGAGCTTCACCGCCGGGCGGCCATTGGCTTCGGTAACCTTGCAGACCAGCGAAATCGCGTTGAGCCGGTCGGTTTCCCTCGGCGCGCAGCCTTCGAAGTCGTTGGTGAGGTTGGTGCCCCAGCCGAAGGACATGCGCACCTTGCCCTCGAAATGGCGGTAGGTCTCGATGATGGTGTCGACGTCGAGGCCGTCGGAGAAGATCAGGAGCTTGGACCTCGGGTCCTGGCCCTTCTTGCGCCACCATTCGACGATCCGCTCGCCGCCCTCGATGGGCGGGGCGCTGTCTGGGCGGAAGCCGGTCCAGTCGGCGACCCAGTCGGGCGCGTCGCGCAGGAAGGCCGCCGTGCCGAAGGCATCGGGCAGCACGATCAGCAGGTTGCCGCCATAGTAGCGCTGCCAGTCGCGCAGCACCTTGTAGGGCGATTGCTTGAGCTCGTCGACGCTGTTGGCCAGCGCGGCATAGACCATCGGCAGCTCGTGCGCGTTGGTGCCGAGCGCCTCGAGGTCGGTGTCCATGGCGAGCAGCACGTTGGAGGTGCCGGTGTACGCCTTGCCGATGCCCTCCTTCAGCGCCTCGACACACCAGCGCTGCCACAGGAAGGAGTGGCGGCGGCGCGTGCCGAAGTCGGAGATCTTGATGCCCGGCAGCTTCTTCAGCCGCTCCGTCTTGTCCCACATCTTGGCCTTGGCGCGGGCATAGAGCACGTCGAGCGCAAACTGGCCGAAGACCTTCATCGCCGAGCGCGAGCGCAGCTCGTTGATGATGGCGAGCGCCGGGATCTCCCACATGGAGGTATACATCCACGGCCCGGCGAAGGTGAGCTCATACTGTCCGTCGCGCTTTTCCAGATGGTATTCGGGCAGCTGGAAATCCTCCAGCCAGGCCAGGAATTCCGGCTCGAAGATCTGCTTGCGGCCGTAGAAGTTGTTGCCGCCCAGCCAGATCATCTCCTTCTTGGAGAAGCGCAGCGTGCGGGCGTGGTCGAGCTGCTCGCGCAGCTCGCCCTCGTCGATCTCTTCGGCGAGCTTGACCGAGGTCGCCCGGTTGATCAGCGAGAAGGTGGCGTCGACCTTGGGGTGCATGCCCCAGATCATCTGCAGCATCAAAAGCTTGTAGAAGTCCGTGTCGAGCAGGCTGCGCACGATCGGATCGAGCTTCCAGGTGTGGTTGTACACCCTTCTTGCGATGTCGGTCCTTGCCATGCTGCCCTTGCCCTCCTCGGCGCGACCGCCCTCAATGGCGAGGGTGTCGCAACCATGTCGCTAGATTTGAGATATAGCGCAGTGGCGATCAAGCGTCTGGCGACAAAAAAGCGGCGCCTGGCCCATGCCGGCGCTGAAGCGGCCCCGCAGCCTCGGGACCACCGGCCTTGCGTTCGGAGGCGCCTAGGCCATCGCCTTGCCGTCGGCATCGAACCTGTAGGTCCGGGCCGCGTCGGGCGTGGCGTAGAGTGTCGCGCCCGGTCCGGTCCGGTATTCGCCGAACAGGCGGATGGTGACCAGGCCGGCCTTTTCCGTTTCGAGGAAGACATTGGTGTCGGCGCCGAGATGCTCGGCATGCACCACCGTGCCCTTCCAGGCACCGGAGGTGTCGCTGACGGCGATGTGCTCGGGGCGGACGCCGACGGTCTTGACCGTCTCGCCGAGGCGGGCGCCGTCGATGAAGTTCATCTTGGGCGAGCCGATGAAGCCGGCGACGAAGAGGTTGGCCGGCTTGTTGTAGAGTTCCATCGGCGCGCCGACCTGCTCGACCCGGCCGGCATTGAGCACGACGATGCGGTCGGCCAGCGTCATCGCCTCGACCTGGTCGTGGGTGACGTAGATCATCGTCGACTTCAGGCGATTGTGCAGCTGGGCGATCTCGAGGCGGGTGTTGACGCGCAGCGCCGCATCGAGGTTCGACAGCGGCTCGTCGAACAGGAACAGCTTGGGTTCGCGCACCAGGGCGCGGCCGATGGCGACGCGCTGGCGCTGGCCGCCCGACAGCTCGGCCGGACGGCGCTTGAGATAGGGTTCGAGCGAAAGCATGGCCGAGGAGGCGGCGATGCGCTTGTCGATCTCGGCCGCCGGCGCGCCGGCCTGCTTGAGGCCGAGGCCCATGTTGTCGCGCACGGTCAAATGCGGGTAGAGCGCATAGGTCTGGAACACCATGGCGATGCCGCGCTTGGCAGGCGGTACGGCGTTGACCCGCTGGCCGTCGATCAGGAGATCGCCGGAGGTCGCGTCTTCGAGGCCGGCGATGATGCGCAGCAGCGTCGACTTCCCGCAGCCGGACGGGCCGACGAAGACGACGAACTCACCGTCCCTGACGTCGAGGTCGATGCCCTTGAGCACGTCGACCGGACCGAAGGACTTCTTCACATTCTCGATCTTGAGAGATCCCACAGGCAGTTCCTTCCTGTTAGAGCTTGACGGGGCGGCCGGTGCGGACGCTTTCGTCCGCGGCCAGGCACACGCGCAGCGATTTGACGGCGTCCGCCATGTGGCGGGTGAGGTCGATGTCCTCGCGGATGGCCTTCAGCACGAAGGCCTGCTCGCGGTCGCACAGGCCCTGATGGCCGGGCTCGTCCTTCATCGACAGATCCTGGTCGGCGTGGAGGAAATTGCCGTCCGCCCCGAGATCTGCGCGGTGCACCCGGATCATGTTGGTCTTGGTGTGGGAATCGACGTCGTCGGACCTGGTGGCAGCCTCGTTGACGACGATCGACACGCAGCCCCTGGGCGAGATCACGTCCTTCACGAAGAAGGCCGTCTCCGACATCATCGGGCCCCAGCCGGCCTCGTACCAGCCGATGGACCCGTCGGCGAAAAGCACCTGCAGGTGGCCGTAGTTGTACATGTCGGGCGCGATCTCGTCGGTCATGCGCAGGCCCATGCCGCGCACCTCGACCGGCTCGGCGTCGGTGATCTGGCACATGACGTCGAGATAGTGCACGCCGCAGTCGACGATCGGCGAGGTCGTCTTCATCAGCTGCTTGTGGGTGTCCCACTTGTGGGCGGATGACTGCTGGTTGAGGTTCATGCGGAAGACATACGGCCCGCCGAGCCCGCGCGCCTCGCCGATCAGCCGGATCCACGAGGGGTGGTGGCGCAGGATGTAGCCGATCACCAGCTTGCGGCCGTTGGCCTTGGCGCAGGCGACGACGCGTTCGGCATCCGCCACCGTGGTCGCCAGCGGCTTCTCGAGGAAGACGTGGCAACCCGCCTCCATGGCCATCACCGCATAGTCGGCATGGCTGTCGGAATAGGTGTTGATCGAGGCGACGTCGGGCTTCAGCTCGCGGATCGCACCCTCGAAGGAGCGCTGGATGCCGTAGCCTTCCATGCCCGCGGGCAGCGGCACGTCGGAGCGGTTGACGAGCGCCGCGATCTCGAAGCCCGGGTTGTTGTGGTAGGCGAGCGCGTGGCTGCGGCCCATGTTGCCGAGGCCGGCGACGACGACTCGAAGGGGCTTTTCAGTGGTCACTTGACTGCTCCGGAAGTGATGCCGCGGATGAGCTGCCGCGAGAAGAAGAGATAGAGGACCAGCACCGGCAGGATGGCGAGCGAAAGCGCTGCCAGCACCGCGTTCCAGTTGGTGACGAACTGGCCGATGAACACCTGGGCGCCGAGCGTGATGGTCTTGGTCTGCTCGGACGGGGCGAGAATCAGCGGGAACCACAGGTCGTTCCAGATCGGGATCATGGTGAAGACCGCGACCGTCGCCATCGCCGGGCGCACCAGTGGCAGGACGAGGCGGAAGAAGATGCGGTATTCCGAAAGCCCGTCGATGCGGCCGGCGTTCTTGAGGTCGTCCGACACCTGCTTCATGAATTCGGACAGGATGAAGACCGCGAGCGGCAGGCCTTGCGCCGTATAGACCAGGATCAGCGCCGTCAGCGTGTTGACCAGGCCCGAAGCCACCATCAGCTGCAGGATCGCGACCGTGCCGAGGCGGATCGGGATCATGATGCCCAGCGCCAGGTAGAGGCCCATCATGGTGTTGCCCTTGAAGCGGTATTCCGACAGGGCGAAGGCCGCCATGGCGCCGAACAGGAGCACGAAGAACAGCGAGGCGACGGTGACCGTCAGGCTGTTCTGGAAATACTGGACGAAATCGCCCTGGGCCATCACCGTCTTGTAGCCGATGAGGTCGAAGGTCTCCGCCGTCGGCAGCGTGAGCGGCGAGCGGAAGATCGCGTTGCGCGACTTGAACGAGTTGACGACGATGACGATCACCGGGAACAGCGCGATGACCGTGTAGGCCAGCAGGATCGCATGTGCGCCGACGGTGCGCGGCAGGGAGGAGGCAGCCTTGCTCATGACACCCTCAGAACTGGTAGCGGCGAAGCCGCGTCTGGATGAGGAAGAGGTAGAGGCACACGCCGGCGAGGATGATGAAGAACATCATCGAGGCGATGGTGGCGCCCATGTTGGGATCGCCGATCTGCAGCTGGAAGCCGAAGAAGGTGCGATAGAGGAACGTGCCGAGGATGTCGGTCGCGTAGTTCGGGCCGGCAAGCGCCCCTTGCGCCGAATAGATCAGGTCGAAGGCGTTGAAGTTGCCGACGAAGGTGAGGATCGAGATGATGCCGATCGACGGCAGGATCAGCGGCAGCTTGATCTTCCAGAACTGCGACATGCCGGTGATGCCGTCGCATTCGGCGGCCTCGATCACCTCGTCGGGGATCGACAGCATGGCGGCATAGATCAGCATCATCGGGATGCCGACGAACTGCCACACCGAGATCAGGCTGAGCGCTGTGAGCGCGTATTCCTCCTTGCCGAGCCACGGCACGAACAGGCTCTTGAGGCCGACGAGGTCGAGCAGGTTGGGCGCAACTCCCCAGAGCGGGCTCAGGATCAGCTTCCAGGCGAAGCCGACGATGACGAAGGACAGGATGGTCGGGATGAAGATCGCCGTGCGGTAGAAGGCCGAGAAGCGCAGCTTCGGGCTCGACAGAAGGGCTGCGAGCACGACGCCGACCGGATTCTGCACCAGCATGTGGATGATGAAGAACCAGGTGTTGTTGCCGAGCGCGTTCCAGAACGAGGCCGACCAGCGCGGATCGCCGAACAGCGTGCGGAAATTGTCGAGCCCGACGAAAACCGGGCTGTTGGCGACGTTGCGGAACAGCGAAAGCTGCAGCGTGCCGAACAGCGGCAGGATCATCACGGCGGTGTAGACCAGTACGGCGGGCGCCAGGAATACGGCGATATGCCACCGCGTCGGCCGTCTGTCTTGGCTATGCACCAGGCTTTGCTCCGACATGTCGAGTTCCTTGGTCCGGCCCCGAGGGGCCGTTGAAATGGCTGGCGAGGATGTACCCCCGGGCGGCGCTTCCCGCCATCATGGCCGCCGGAAGCAGTAGCGCATCTTCAGGTGCGCCAATTCAAGCCCCTTGACGAACCCGCGAGGTCCGAATTCGTGAGGGGATGGAGCGCGCCGCGAACGGCGCGCTCCTGCGAGCATCAAGCCCGCCGCATCACTTGGCCGGCTTGTACCAGCTGTCGAGGCCCTTCTGCAGCGCGCCGGCAGCGGCTTCCGGGGTCTCGGTGCCGTTGATGACGTTGGCCGACTTCACCCAGGTCTCGTTCTCGAGGTTCGGGGTGCCGCGCGACAGGATCTGGTAGGTCGAGCGGATGGTCGGCTTGCACTTCTCGCGCCACGAGACGAATTCCTGGGCGAGCGGGTCTTCCATCTTCACCGGCGCCGAGTTCAGGCTGAAGAAGCCCGGCAGCGCGTTGGCGTAGATGGTGGCGAATTCGGGCGACGCCACCCAGCTCAGGAAGGTCTTGGCGGCCTCGGCGTTCTTGCTCTTGGAGTTGAGGCCGATGCCGATGTCGTTGTGGTCGGAGATGTAGCAGGTGTCGCCCGCCTTCTTCACCGGCGGCGGGAAGGCGCCCATCTTGAACTGCGCCTGGGCGTTGAAGGTCGAGATCTCCCACGAGCCGGCCGGATAGATGGCGGCGCGGCCGAGGGTGAACAGGTTCTGGCTGTCCGGATAGGTCTGCGCCTCGAAACCGTCGCCGAGATAGGGCTTCCACTTGGCCAGCGTCGCCAGCGGCTCGACCCACTGCGGGTCGGTCAGCTTCTGCTCTCCCTTGATCAGCGCCAGGCGGCCTTCCTCGCCCTTCCAGTAGTTCGGGCCGATGTTCTGGTAGCCCATGGTCGCGGCTTCCCAGAGGTCCTTGGTGCCCATCGCCATCGGGATGTAGGTGCCGTCGGCCTTGATCTTGTCGAGGGCGGCGAAGAACTCGTCCTCGGTGGCCGGCACGGCGATGCCGAGCTTCTCGAAGGCGTCCTTGTTGTAGATGAAGCCGTGGATGACGGACGCCATCGGCACGCAGAAGGTGGCCTTGCCGTCGTCGGTCTGCCAGGCCGACTTGGCGACGTCGGTGAAGTTCTCCATGCCCTTCAGCGAGGTCAGGTCGGCCAGCTGACCCTTGTTGTAGAGTTCGAGCGAGGCGTCGAACGGACGGCAGGTGATGAGGTCGCCGGCCGAACCCGCTTCGAGCTTGGCGTTGAGGGCGGCATTGTATTCGGTCGGCGCTGACGGCGAGAAGGTGACCTTGATGCCCGGATTGGCTTTCTCGAACGCCGGGATCAGCTTCTCCTGCCAGATGGCGAGGTCGTCGTTGCGCCAGCTTTCGATGGTGAGGGTGGCTTCCTGAGCGAGAGCGACCCCGGCGGAACCGAGGATGCTGGACGCCATCAGAAGTCCAGTAAGCAACCTGTATTTCATTTCCGTTCTCCCTGTTGACCTTCCAAGGCCTCTACTGACGAGAGCCTTTGCTCCCCTCGAGCTTCGACAGTGCGGACCTGAGTTTCTGGTCCGCCCCATCCAGAAGTTGGTTTGCCGCCTCCAGGCTCGCTGCCCCCGCAGCCAGCAGGATCGCAATCTTGACCGAGCCGCCGCTCCTTTCGAGCAGCGCCTGTGCCTCGGCCGTGTCGCAGCCGGCGATGGCCGAAACCATGCGGGCGGCGCGTTCGTGCAGCTTGATGTTGTCTGCAAGCAGATTGACCATGTAGCCGTCATGGACGTGGCCGAGCCGGATCGCGGCCATGGTCGACATCATGTTGAGCGCGATCTTCTGCGCCGTGCCGGCGCCCATGCGGGTCGAGCCGGCGACGACCTCCGGCGGCGTCGCCAAAAGCACCGAGGTGCCGGCGATGCCGAACATCGGCGCGCCGGCGTTGTTGGCGACGGCGATGGTCGCCGCGCCGCAGCGGCGAGCCTCTTCGAGAGCGGCCATGGCGAAGGGCGTCGAGCCGCTTGCCGAGATCGCGATCAGGCAGTCATCCGCGCCGAGCCCGGTCGCGGCGACGTCACGCACGGCCTGGCCGGCATCATCCTCGGGCGCGCCGGCGAGATTGACGAGCGCGTCCGCGCCGCCCGCAAGCAGGATGAAGACGCGATCGCGCGGGATGCCGTAAGTGCCGGGCAGCTCGAGCGCGTCGGCCAGCGCCATCAGGCCGGAGCTGCCGGCCGCGGCATAGACGAGACGTCCGCCCGCCGCGAGGCTGGCGGCGATCTTGTCGGCGGCCTCGGCGATTTCGGGGATTGCGGCGCGCACGACGGCGGCGGCTTCGAGCTGGGCGTCGGCGAGCAGCGCCAGAACGGCTTCGGGTGCCCGGGCATCGATCCCCGAGGCATCTTTGTGCACCGCTTCCGTACGCCGTGGCGCCATTCCATCTCTCCCTTGATCTCGACAATACCAAAAAAATACCACTTGTCCAGACGCGTTAACAAATTCCTTTACCGCAACGCTAGCCAGGCCAAAAAATCGATAAAACTCAACAGAATGGCGGCGCGATACCAGTCGCGGGAATTTAAGGCTTGGCTATTGGTATTTTATTGGTATTATCGATGGCGAGGAGACAACGCCGTGGATCTTGTGCTCGGGATAGATGGTGGCGGAACCGGCTGCCGGGCGGCTGTGGCCACCCCTGCCGGCGCCGTTCTGGGTCGCGGCAAAGGCGGGCCGGCGAACATCCGCACGGACCTCGAAGGCTCGCGCGACAACGTCGTCGAGGCCGCCCGCCTGGCCTTCGCCGACGCCGGCGTCGACCCGGCGCTGTTCAGTTCGACCGATGCCGTGCTCGGCCTCGCCGGCGCCAATGTCGGCGACTACAGGCAGCGGCTGGAAGCGATCCTGCCCTTCCGCAACAGCGACGTCGAAAACGATTCCCTGATCTCGCTCGAAGGCGCGCTCGGCGACCATGACGGCGCCATCGCGGCACTCGGCACCGGCACCGTCTATCTGGCGCGACGGCGCGGCAGGCTGCACCCGGTCGGCGGCTGGGGCTTCCAGATCGGCGACCTCGGCAGCGGCGCCCGCATCGGCCGCGACCTCTTGCAGGAAACCCTGCTTGCCCATGACGGCATCCGCCGCGGCTCCGCCCTGAGCGACGCCATTCTGAAGCGCTTCAACGGCAATCCCGGCGAGATGGTCGAATTCACCACCGCGGCCAAGCCGGTCGACTACGGCGCCTTCGCACCCATGGTCTTCGCGGCGGCAGCCGAGGGCGACGCGGTCGCCGGGCGCCTGGTGGACCGCGTGGTGGCGGAGGTCGAGGAAACGCTTGCCGTCTTCGACCTGGCGGCACCCGAGCGCCTGTGCCTTCTGGGCGGGCTCGCCGGCCTCTATGCGCCGCTGCTCTCGGAACGCTACCGGGCGATCCTGCATCCGCCGCTCGGCGATGCCATCGCCGGCGCCGTGCAGATGGCGGTCAGGAAATTCGGCAAGCCGGGAGGCGGCCATGGATGATGCCGCCGAACGCATCTTCGAGACCTTGCGCGAGGTCGGCCAGAGCGGCGCGCCGCTCTACCTGCAGCTCAAGCGCAACATCGAGGAAGCCATCCGGCGCGGCCTGATCGGCCCCGGCGACGCGCTGCCGGCCGAACGCGAGATCGCCGCCCGCGCCGACATTTCGCGCGTCACCGTGCGCAAGGCGGTGCAGGACCTGGTCAAGAGCGGTGTCCTGGTGCAGCGGCACGGCTCCGGTACCTTCGTCGCCCCGCGCATGGAGCGCGTCGAGCAGTCGCTGTCGCGGCTCACCTCGTTCAGCGAAGACATGGCGCGGCGCGGCATGACGGCACGCTCGCAATGGCTCGACCGCGGCATCTACACCGCCTCGCCGGACGAGATGATGGTGCTCGGCCTGTCGGCGAGCGAGCTGGTGTCGCGGCTCAGCCGCCTGCGCATCGCCGACGAGACGCCGCTGGCCATCGAGCGCGCAACTATTTCGGCTTCCGTGCTGCCAGACCCTCACGAAGTGACATCTTCGCTCTATATGGCTCTTGGCAAGACCGGCCATCGGCCGGTGCGCGCCGTGCAGCGCATTTCGGCCGTCAACCTGGGCGAAGCGGACGCCAGGCTGCTCGACGTGCCGGCGGGCTCGGCCTGTTTGCAGATCGAGCGCATATCCTATCTCGCCACCGGCAAGGTGATCGAGTTCACCAAGTCGGTCTATCGCGGCGACGCCTACGACTTCGTCGCCGAACTGAGGCTGTCCGGGGCGGAAGGGCCAGAAGGAGAAAGTACTTGAACGCGACTACCCATATGCGGCGCGAGATCGCCGAAATCCCCGAGGCCACCGCGCGCCTGCTCGAAGGGTCGGCCAAGGAACTGGCCGAAACCGGCCTGCACCTGAAGCGCGCCCAGCCCCGCTTCGTCACCACCGTCGCCCGCGGCTCCTCGGATCACGCCGCCTCCTTCCTGAAATATGCCATCGAGCTGACCGCCGGCCTGCCGGTCGCTTCCATCGGCCCGTCGATCTCGTCGATCTACGGCGCCAAGCTGAAGCTCGCCGATTCCGCCTGCCTGGCCATCTCGCAGTCGGGCAAGAGCCCCGACATCGTCGCCATGGCCGAGGGCGCCCGCGCTGGCGGCGCGCTGACGGTCGCACTCACCAACACCGCCGGCTCGCCGCTGGCGGTCGCCTCGGAGCACGCCATCGACATCCGCGCCGGCGTAGAGAAGAGCGTTGCCGCCACCAAGACCTTCGTCAATTCGGCGGTCGCAGGCCTCGCCGTGCTCGGCCACTGGACCGGCGACGACAAGCTGCTCGCGGCGCTGAAGGCCCTGCCCGAGCATTTCGCCAAGGCGGTCGACTGCGACTGGATGAGCATCGCGGAAGCCCTGACCGACGGCAACTCGCTGTTCATCCTCGGCCGCGGCCCGTCCTTCGCCATCGCCAACGAGGCGGCGCTGAAGTTCAAGGAAACCTGCGCCATGCACGCCGAGTCCTACAGCGCGGCCGAGGTCATGCACGGCCCGCTGGCGCTGGTGCGTCCCGGCTTCCCGGTGCTGGCGCTGGCCGCCCGCGACGCCTCCGAGCCGTCGATCGCCGAGGCCGCCGACGGCCTCGCCGACCGCGGTGCTGCGATCTACATCACCTCGTCGCTGGCCAGGAAGGCACGCGTGCTGGAGCATGTCGCCACCGGCCACCCGCTCACCGATCCGCTGATGCTGATCGCCTCGTTCTACGGCTTCGTCGAGACCTTTGCCCGCCACCGCGGCCTCAACCCCGACAGCCCGCCCAACCTGCGCAAAGTGACCGAAACGATATGAGCGAACGTCTTGCCATTGCTGCCGGGCGCATCTTCGACGGTGACGCCTGGCACGAGGATGCCGCGCTTCTGGTCGCAGACGGGCTGGTCGAGGGCATCGTCGCACGCAGCGATGTTCCCGCCGGCGTGAAGGTGGCGGAGGCGGGCGCCATGCTCGTCCCCGGCTTCATCGACCTGCAGGTCAATGGCGGCGGCGGGCTGATGCTCAACGACAAGCCCGACGTCGACACGCTGGAGGTCATCTGCAAGGCGCAGATGCCCTTCGGCACGACGGCGGTGCTGCCGACGCTGATCACCGACACCCGCGAGATCACCCGTGCCACCATCGCGGCGGGCGCGGAAGCGGCGAAGCGCAAGATGCCCGGCTTCCTCGGCCTGCATTTCGAGGGTCCGCACCTGTCGCTCGCCCGCAAGGGCGCGCACGATCCCAAGCTGATCCGGCCGATGGACGACGACGACCAGGCGGCGCTCGTCGCCGCGCGCAAGGCCATGCCGGTGCTGCTCACGACGGTGGCGACCGAGTCGGTCACGGCCGAGCAGGTCAAGGCGCTGGCGAAGGCCGGCATCGTCGTCAGCCTCGGCCACACCGACACCAGCTACCGCACGGCGCGGGCCTATGCCGAGGCGGGCGCCACGATGGCGACGCACCTGTTCAACGCCATGAGCCAGATCGGCAACCGCGAGCCGGGGCTTGCCGGTGCCGCCATCGAGACCCCGACCTTCTCGGCCGGGCTGATCGCCGACGGCGTCCACGTCGACCCGGCGACGATGCAGATCGCGCTCAAGGCCAAGAATGGCCCGGCGCGCATCTTCCTCGTCACCGACGCCATGGCGACCATCGGCACCGACCTGAAATCGTTCCAGCTCAACGGCCGCACCATCAGGCGCGAGAACGGACGGCTGACGCTGGAGGACGGCACGCTCGCCGGCGCCGACCTCGACATGATCTCGGCCATCCGCTTCATGCACGAAAAGATCGGCTACGACCTCGGCGAGGCGATCCGCATGGCGTCGCTCTATCCGGCGGAATCGGTGAAGCAGGACCACCGTCTCGGGCGGCTGGCCAAGGGTTATGCCGCGAACGCCGTGCAGTTGACCGACGGGCTCGACGTCTCGGGCACCTGGATCGACGGCAAGAAGGTGTTTTCGGCTTAGGTCAGCGAGCGGGCACGCGGCTTTGTCCACACCCCACCCCCCCCACAAGGGGGCGATTCCGCCTGCGTTGTAGCGAAGGCCCTCAAGTTTTGGAGAGGTCGTGCCGCGAGGTCCCCCTCCCCCTTGTGGGAGGGGTCAGGGGTGGGGGTACTTTAGCAAACTGTCCTGCACTCTGCTGGTGCCGGCACACAAGCCCGCCAAATTTCGCCGCCGCCCCTCATCCCCTGCCGGACCTTCTCCCCGTAGTGACGGGGAGAAGGACGAAGCTCCAACGCCGACGCCCCCCTCTCCCCGTTCTTCACGGGGAGAGGGTAAGGGTGAGGGGCAATTTCTGTTTGGTCAGTTCAGATCGCAGCCTTGTCCGCCGCGGCCCGGATCGCCTCGATGTTCGCGGCATAGGCCGACGGTCCGCCCTTGAACACGGCATTGCCGGCGACCAGCACGTTGGCGCCGGCGGCGGTGACCAGCGGTGCGGTCTCGGGCGTCACGCCGCCGTCGATCTCGATGTCGATCGGGCGGTTGCCGATCAGCGCCCTGACGCGCTTGACCTTGTCGATGACCGCCGAGATGAAGGCCTGGCCGCCGAAGCCCGGGTTCACCGTCATCAGGAGCACCAGGTCGAGGCGGTCGAGTACGTATTCGATCACCGATTCCGGCGTCGACGGGTTGAGCGACACGCCGGCCTTCTTGCCGAGATTCCTGATCGTCTGCAGCGAGCGGTCGAGATGCGGGCCGGCCTCGGCATGCACCGTGATGATGTCGCAGCCGGCATCGGCGAAGGCCGCGAGATACGGGTCTGCGGGCTGGATCATCAGGTGGCAGTCGAACACCTTGTCGGTGCGGTTGCGGATCGCCTTGATGACCGGCGGGCCGAAGGTGATGTTGGGGACGAAGTGGCCGTCCATCACGTCGAGATGGATCCAGTCGGCGCCGGCGGCGACGATGGCCTCGACCTCGTCGCCGAGCTTGGAGAAGTCGGACGACAGCACCGAAGGGGCGATCAGGGTTTTGTTGGTCACGTCCAGGCCTTTCAGCGGCAGAGCGATTTTTTGGACTGCCTAATAGCGCGCGGCGCGAATGTCGAGAAAGGAATGCCGCCCTTTTCGCCGCGGCGGCCCGAAAAGCAGAACCCCGCCGGAAAAATCCGGCGGGGTTCCGCAAGGTCGGCCGATCACTGCGGAATGATGTTGTTGGTCCTCGGCTGCTCACGCCGTTGCGGAATGAGGCCGCGGAACACATCCGGGTTGATCGGGATCTGCAGCGTCGGCGGCTGGCGGACCGGACGGCAGTTCGGATACCGGCCGACCGTGCCGCGCGGGCACTCGCGCTCGATGGTCATGCACTGCCCGTCGATCAGCACCTCGCCGCGGCGGCAGACGGTGTCCTGCCGGTCGGGCACGCAGCGGCCGCGCACCAGCGACGTGCCTTCCGGGCACTGCACCGTCGGCGGCTTGCGGCATGCGCCCCGGATCAGCTGCGTGCCACGCGGGCAGATGCAGCGGCCGTCCTGCGTCCGGACCTGGCCCGGCAGCAGCTTGCACTGGCGCACCGGCGGCGGCTCCGTCGACACGCATTTGCCCTTGGACAGTTGCGTGCCGCGCGGGCAGATGCAGCGCCCGTCCTGGGTGCGGATCTGGCCCGGCAGCAGCTTGCACTGGCGTGCCGGCGGCGGCTCGGTCGACACGCATTTGCCGTTGGACAGGTCCGTGCCGCGCGGGCAGACGCAGCGCCCGTCCTGGGTGCGGATCTGGCCGGGCAGCAGGCGGCACTGCGGCCTGACCGGCGGCGGAACCGGCGTCACCGAACCGCCGCCGCTCGTGCATTGGCCGTTGCGGAACGTCTTGCCCTCGGGGCAGACGCAGCGGCCGTCGGCGTTGAGCACGAAGCCTTCCGAGCACTGCTTCTTCTCCTGCTGCGCGATGGTGAAGCGGTGGCAGGCATAGGCCGAGGCACCGCCGGCACCAGGCAGGCCGGCGCCGCCGCCGCCGAGCTCGAGCCTGCGCACCGGCGTGTCTGGCGACAGCACCGCGACGCAGTTCTGTGCCGGGGTCGGCGCGTTGCGGTTGGCCAGGCGGGCATCGTCGGGGATCACCACCGTCACCTGATGCACGCGGCTCTCGCCGCCGCCCAGGCTGACATTGGCAATGCAGGACGACGGCAGCGTCGTCGGTTCGGGCGTGCAGCCGAAGGGCGGGCTGATCTCGGCGATCGTCACGCCCTCGAGCCGGCCGAGCCCGTCCACGCCGATCGCGTCGCCGATGCGGACCGGGCCGTCGAAGGGCGCCGTGCCGCCGTTGCGGATCGTGATCTCGAACGTGCAGGGCCGGCCGACCTCGCACCTGAGGTCCCCGGTCTTCTCGACGGTGAGGCTCGGCCTTTGCGGGTTGCGGTTCGGGATGCGCATGGTGGCGCAGGCCTTGTTGTTGGCCAGCACCGTCTCGCCCGCTATCGCCCGCACCTCGCCGCAGTTGCGGACGATGTCGGACTGGTAGTCGGGCGGCACGATGGCGACCACGGAGAGCGGAACCGAGGCACCCGGCACCAGCGCCACGCCCGGATGGTCGCAGCGGAACTGGCCGGGACCGGCGGGGCCGCAGCTCCAGGGCGGCGTCGGCCCGAAGGTCGACGACGCAGGCGCGCCCGTCGGATAGTCGTCCATCACCGTCAGCGGGCCGACATAGGTCTCGGTGCCGTTGTTGTAGACGCGGATCAGGAAGCTGCAGACGCCATCGGCGGTGCAGGCCAGTGATCGCGGGTCCTTGGTGATGCGCAGGTCGACCTTCTTCTCGACCGGCGGACGGCAATCGGGATCGCCGCGGCGGCAGATCGGGATTGCGGCGCAGGCCTTGTCGTTGTCGGTGCGGCCGAAGACGTCGGGCTTGCCGCTTGCCGTATAGTCGTACTCGGCGCAGTTGCGGATGTAGCGCGCCTCCCAGCCCGGTCCGGGCTTGAAGCCGATCTTGAGGTCGACCCATTCGCCGGGGTCGAGCGTGGTCGCCGGGTGCTCGCAGCTCATCGGGCTGGTGTTGGGCACGCAGGTCCACGGCGCATTCGGGCCGGAGTCGATCGCAGCGTTGCCGGGCAAGGTCACCTCGTCGAGCACGATCTTGCCGTTGTAGGGGGCATCGCCGGCATTGCTGACGCGGATGGTGAAGTCGCAGCCGCCCTCGGGCGTGCAGCGGGCCACGTCGGCGCGCTTCTCTATCTTGATGTCGGGCCGCTTCTCGGGCGGACACTGCAGGTCGGGCGGAATGACGATGTCGATGATCTGCGTGCAGCAGAGCCCGACGCCCTCCTCCGGCCCGGGATAGGTCTCGATGCCGGTGACGATGAGGTGCACGACATCGCCGGGGCCGGCGCCCTCGATCTTCCAGTTCAGCACGCCGCCGCCGGGCGGGACGAGCTGCAGCGGCGGATCGATGGTCACGCCAGGCGTCGTGGTGCGCAACTGCACCCAGCGTCCGGCGAGTTCCGGTCCGACCGGCATGTTGTAGATATAGACGCCGCCGCCCGGCACGCAGTCGACGTCGCCGCGCTCGACCTTGAAGCAGGCCTCCTTGTCGCCCGGGGGCGGCGGCGGGGGCGGTTCGCAGTCGGTCACGTCGATGCGGATCGAGGTCTTCTCGCCGGTGCGGAAATCGCCGTCGTCGGGCTTGGACGGGTCGTGCGAGGGTATCTCGACCGAGCCCGGACCCGCCGACAGCTTGACGAAGCCCTGGTTGTCCACGACCGCGGGCGCCGGGAAGGCGGCCTGGTCGATCAGCGCGGTGATGCGGATGTCGACATAGCGCTCGTTCGGGCCGCCGACGCCGTCGAGGTCCGTGGCCGAAAGCCGGAAGTCGGCAATCGTCGCGGTGTCGTTGGGATTGGCGGTCGTGCCGATCGCGCCGGCCGGCAGCGGGCCGCCGACGGCGTCGGTGCCGTCGCCGGAGGCCTGGACGTTGACGATCCTGAGGCCCGGGGGCAACTGGTCGCGGAAGTCCATGCGCAGCGACTTCAGCCCGTTGGCGAAGGCCGGATCGAAGAACTTGTCCGGATTGCCGCGGGCGCCGAAGCGCAGATTGTAGATGACGTAGTCGCAGTTGCGCTGGGCGCCCTTCTTGGTGAAGAACGGCACCACCTCGTCGTGGCCGGGATGCGGCTCGACGCGGTCGAGCCTGAGGTCCGGAACGACGTCGGGAAGCGGCTGGGCAACGGCCGGCACGGCGGCGAGCGCGATACCTGCCGCCACCAGCCAGCGCGCCCCGCGCCTGACGAGTGACAGGGGTTTCATGATCGTCTCCATGACGTTTGGGTTGCTCTGCGAAACGAGCGGGGTGGGAGCGAAAGCGTTCATCTCTCCCTCCCTCACGGTTCGCAGCTTGCGGCGGGCGTCGCGAGCGGCACCACCACCTTGCAGCACGGATAGTAGCCGCCCTTGTCGGCGTCCGACTTCTTGTAGAAGCACAGGCCGACATTGACGGTGTCGCCGGGGAAATGGCCGGTCACGCCGATGGTGAAGGGCGCGCCCGCCGGCTTGGTCTGCTGCAGCGGTGTGATGCCGACGCCCGGCGTCCTGGAATCGGCCTTGACGGAATCGCCGCCGATGCCTGCAACGTCACGGACATAGAGATCGGCCTCGAGCCCGGCCGGGGTGCAGAAATACTCGACCGCCTCGATGTCGAGGCAGGGCGGCAGGTTGCCGGGCGGCGGGAAGTCCGGCGGCCACAACGGCGTCGGATAGTCGCCCGGATAGGGGATCTGCTCGTAATAGCCGGCGCGGCCCTCGCAGGGACGCCAGACCTCGACGTCGCCGACATGACCCTCGACTTCCGCGTCGTCGAAGAAACTGTCGAAATCGACGAACCAGGAGCCGAAGGGCGGGACGTTGGCCGGCTTGACCAGGGAGGTGGCGGTCAGCTGCACGCCATGCACCGCGAACGGTCCGCCGGGCGCCAGCTGGTCGGCGAGCGCCGGGTTGTCCCTCAGCCGGTCGCCGGTCTTGACGATGGTGTCGGTGCAGGCGTTGGGGTTGATGAGCCCCTGCGCATCGTAGCCATATTGCAGGTCGATGCCGCCGGCCGACTGGCGGTTGCCTTCCGGGAAACCCACCGCATATTCCTGCGGCACCGGCACCCAGATGCTCTCGGTCGCCGGATCGTCCGGGCTTTCGCGCCAGTAGCGCACGACCTCGCCCTTGCCGGTGTCGGCGAAGCGCGAATAGTCGTAGCGGTTGTCGACCTCGCCGCGCTGGGCGAGATACATGAAGCCGCGGCTGTCGAAGGCGATGTCGGTGACCGGCAGCGCCTCGTCGGCCTCGACCGTCAGCTCCCAGCGGGCGTCGGCCTCGAAGCGGCCGTCGCGGCCGATGCCGACCGACCAGATCTCGGCCTCGTCGCCGACCGCGTAGTAGACGCGACCGCCGTGGAAGGCCACGCCCCAGACCCGGCGCTCGTCCTGGGTATAGCCCCAGCTGTCCGGATCCTCTGTGTCGAAGGCGGCACCCTGGATGTCCATCACCGAGCCGTCGTCGGCGACCGCGGCGAGGCCGCGCGCCGGCCGGCCGGCGACGCCGTGGTCGAAGCTGTCGAGCACGGCGCCCGTGGCGTCGATGCGCCAGATCAGGCCGTCGTCCAGGTCGGAGGCGAAGAACTGGCGGTGCACCTTGTCGAAGCTGACGTCGCCGATGCCCGGGCCGCTGTCGGCGTCGATGTCGGCGAATTTCGACACCGCGCCGGTGATGCCGTCGATGCGCCAGATCGTGCCGGGGCCGCCGCCGTTCTCCTCGCCGAACTGGCCGGCCATGAAGCTGGCGCCCGCCGCGCCGCGGCGCTGCCGCTCGGGCCTGCCGTCGCCGTCGGCGTCGGGGGTGACGATGCGGAGGCCGTGCAGCGAGGTCGCGCCCGCGTAGAGGTCGGGCACGCCCGACGGCGTGCCATCGCGGACGCCGTCATCATAGGTCAGCGCGAAGACCTGGCCGATCTGGCCGGCGAGCACCTCGAAGGGCAACGGCGTGTTGACGAGCTGGCCCGCCGGCGGGCCGCCGAGTGCCGAGACGTCGAAGACGCGCAAGCTGGCGCGCCCGGTGTCGATGAAGGTCTCGTCGACCGGATCGACGCCCGGCGGCAGGCCTTCCTCGATGCCGGGGATGAGCGTGCCGGAGAAGCCGGTGACCGCCATCGAGCCGGGGTTGATGATCTGGACCTGCTGCGCGCGGGCCGCCGGCGGAAGCCAGAGGCTCGCCGCGAGCGCCAGGGCGAACATGCCCGCATGGAGCGCCAGCGCGCGCGCGCCCAGGGATCGGGTCTCGAGTGCATCGATACCGCCGCCACAGCGCGCCATGACACCTCTCCCGGATGGTGCGGAAGAAGGCGCCGGAGCGCAGGCAGGAGCCAAGCGCTGGTACCCGGCACTTTCCTCCCTTGCAGTCCTGCGATTGTCCCCTACTGGAACGATACGCTTGGGTTCACCTAGGGTCAATGCAAGTGCCCCCAGGCGTCGCGCGTCCACCCACTGCCTGAGGCGGTGGCCACGCTGGGCCTGGGGTGATCCCGGTGACCCGTGACATGTGCTGTAGTCCGTCATGGGTTTTCCTTGGTTCTTGGTTGGGCCGCCGCACCATGCGGTGCCTGGTCCTGGGTCGGCCCGGCAAGCGCAAAGGTTCAGGAGGATCGCGGGTCGCCGGCGAGAATCTTCCCAGGCGCGCGGCAGGGCCGCGAGACACCGGAAACGCCGGAAAATGCGGATTGAAATCGATTACATAATCTGCCTATGATACTCCGCAGCAGTTTTGCATCGGGAGGAGCAAATGAAGAGACTTGCAGCACTGGCGCTCACCACGGTCGCCGCACTCGCCGTGTCGGCGTTCTCGAGCCAGGCGGAAGCGTTCAAGATCGGCCTGTCCAACGGCTGGGTCGGCAGCGAATGGCGCACCCAGATGATCGAGGAAGCGCAGGCGGCCGCGGCTGCCTGGAAGGACAAGGGCGTCGACGTCGAGGTGGTGGTGCAGAGCGCCAATGTCGACGTGCCCGGCCAGATCGCGCATGTTCGCAACTTCATCAACGAGGGCGTCAACGCCATCATCATCAACCCGAACAGCCCGACGGCCTTCGATCCGGTCTTCGCCCAGGCCAAGGAAGCCGGCATCCTGGTGATCTCGACCGACGCCGAAGTGTCCTCGCCCGACGCCGTCTATGTCGGCATCGACCAGAAGGCCTGGGGTGCGGCGGGCGCCAAGTGGCTGGCCGAGACGCTCGGCGGCAAGGGCAACGTCGTCGCCATCAACGGCGTCGCCGGCCACCCGGCCAACGAGATGCGGGTCGCCGGCTACAAGGAAGTCTTCGGCCAGTATCCCGACATCAAGATCGTCAACGAGGTCAACGCCAACTGGGATCAGGCGCAGGGCCAGCAGGCGATGCAGAACCTGCTCGCCACCAATCCCGACATCAACGGCGTGTGGGTGCAGGACGGCATGGCCGCCGGCGCGTGGAAGTCGATCATCGACGCTGGCAAGCAGTCGTCGATCGCCGCCACCGGCGAGATCCGAAAGGACTTCATCGACCTCTGGAGCAAGGACAAGCTGAACTCCGGCGCCTCGGTCAACCCGCCCGGCGTCATGGCCTCGGCGCTCAACGTCGCGGTGCTGATGCTGCAGGGCAAGGAGCTGAAGGAGCCGGCGACGGCGGGCCAGTACAAGAACGCCATGTACCTGCCGATCCCGTTCATCGACAACAAGAACCTCGCCGACGCCGCCAAGGCGGTCGAGGGCAAGCCGGGGTATTATTCCTTCACCAGCGCGCTCTCGATCGAAGACGCCGAGAAGCTGTTCAAGTAAGCTTCCGGCCGGGGGCGCCAGCCGGCAACGGCCGCGCCCCCCAGCGACGTAACCCCGGGACGCCACCGCCATGTCCAAGATCGAGCTTCGCGGCGTAAGCAAGGCTTACGGCGCCACCCTTGCCCTGCGCCGCGGCGACCTTGCGATCGACGCCGGCGAGGTGCATGTGCTGATCGGCTCGAACGGGTCGGGCAAGAGCACGCTGTGCAAGATCCTGGCGGGCAGCGTCCGCCCCGACGGCGGCGAGATCCTGATCGACGGCAGGCCCGTGACCATCACCGGCCCGCGCTCGGCGCGCGACCACGGCATCGGCATCTTCTACCAGGAGCTCAGCCTGGCGCGGCACCGCAGCGTGGCCGAAAACATCTGCCTGCCCGACCTGCCGGCCAGCCGCGCGGGTTTCGTCGACCGCGACGCGCTGGCGCAGCGCGCCGGCCGCTACATCGCCCTGTTCGGCGCCGTCGCCGGCGAGGGTTTCACCGCCGAGACGGCGGTCGACAACCTGCGCGCCGACCAGCGCCAGCTGGTCGAGATCATGAAGGCCCTCGCCACCGAGGCGCCGGTGCTCATCTTCGACGAGCCGACTTCCGCCCTCGACCGGGCCCAGGTCGACCGCTTCTTCGAGATCCTGCGCGATCTGAAGGCTCAGGGCCGCAGCATCATCTTCATCTCGCACCGCATGGACGAGATCTTCGCCATCGGCGACCGCGTCACCGTCATCCGCGACGGCGAGACCGTCGGCACCGAAAAGATCACCGAGACCAATCCGGCCGCGGTGATCCGGCTGATGGTCGGCGCGCAGGACGAGCTCGCCCCCGGCCACGCCGCGCCGCCGGCCGTTGCCGCCACCGACCGCTCGCCGGTGCTGGCGGTGAAGAACCTCTCCGGCAAGGGTTTCGCCGATGTCGGCTTCGAGGTCGCCAAAGGCGAGATCCTCGGCTTCGGCGGCCTGCACGGCCAGGGCCAGTCCTCTCTGCTGCGCGCCATCTTCGGCGTCAACCCGATCGCCTCGGGCGAGATCGTACTGGCCGGCAAGCCGTTTGGCGCGCACAACCCGCGCGAGGCCATCCGGCGCGGCCTGGCCTATGTCTCCGGCGATCGCGGCCGCGACGGCGTCATCTCCGGCCGGCCGATCCTCGAGAACGTGACGCCGATCCACTATCTGCGCCAGAAGCTCAGGCTGGCGCGACCCACGGTGCTCGCCGAGCGCGTCAGGCCGGCGCTCGAGGCGCTGCACACCAAGTTCGGCGGCCTCGCGCACCCGATCAATTCGCTGTCGGGCGGCAACCAGCAGAAGATCGTCATCGCCCGATGGCTGATCGACCGGCCGGACGTGCTGCTGCTCGACGACCCGACCAAGGGCATCGACCTTTCGGCCAAGACCGACCTGTTCACGCTGATCCGCAGGCTGGCGGCCGAGGGCATGGGCATCGTGCTCTATTCCTCGGAGGACGCCGAACTGCTCAACAACGCCGACCGCATCCTCGTCTTCAACGGCGGCCAGGTGCGGCGCGAACTCACCGGCGCGGACAGGACGCGCTACAATCTCTACCAGGCAGCATACGAGGCCGCGTGATGGGAACCGCAACCCTTCCCACGACCGGCTCCGGAGGGCTCAAGCGCCTCGTCGAGCGCTACCCCTTCCTGCCGGCGCTGATGATCGCGATCGTGCTCCTCGCCCTCAACGGCCTCTACCAGCCGCGCAGCGTAAGCTTCATCGGCATCACCGGGCTGGTGAAGACCTATCTCGCGCTGATGATGCTCGCCATCGCCCAGACCTATGTCGTCTATGCCGGCGACATCGACCTCTCGGCCGGCGCCATCGTCTCGCTGGTCAACGTCGTCATCGTCGTGCTGATGGAGAAGATGGGCGGCAGCGGCGTCTCGGTCGTCGCCGCGCTCGGCTTGGGCCTGCTCGCCGGGCTCGCCTGCGGCATCGTCAACGGCCTCGTCGTCGCGGCACTCAGGCTGCAGGCGATCGTCGCCACCTTCGCCACCAGCATCTTCTTCACCGGGCTCGCGCTGTACGTCATGCCGGTCGCCGGCACGCCGGCGCCGGCCGCGTTCTGGCGCACCTATGGCGGCCGCTTCCTCGACATCCCCTTCGTCTTCTACGCCGTCGTGCTGCTGGCCGTCGTGCTCTACGTGCTCGCCCGCACCCGGCTTTCGACGCAGTTGCTCGCCGTCGGCGACGACGCCCAGGCAGCCTTCCAGAGCGGCTTGCCGGTGACGAGAATCCGCATCCAGGGCTATGCGCTGTGCGGCCTGTTCGCCGCGCTCGCAGCTTTCTGCATCACCGGCGACACGGCGAGCGGCGACCCGCTGGTGGGCGGCAAGATGACCCTGTTCTCGGTGGCGGCGGTGGTGCTCGGCGGCAGCGCGCTGTCGGGCGGCTACGGCACCGTCGTCGGCTCGATCATCGGAGCGCTGATCATCGGCCTCATCAACTCGCTCGTCTTCTTCGTCGGCACGCCGTCCGAATGGCAGAACCTGGTCCAGGGCCTCGCCATACTGGTGGCGCTGATGGCGGGCGTGCTCGTCGGCCGGAGGGCACGCGCATGACCGTCACCACCGGGACCTCCCCTGCCACGGCCCCGTCGCCGCTGCTGGCCTTGCTCAAGCAGCCGCTGGTCGTGGCGCTGATCCTGATCGTCGCCCTGCTGCTGCTCGGCGAGGCGCTGTCGCCCGGCTTCGCCTCGGTCCAGCAGATCCTGCGCCTGCTGATCGTCGCAGCCCTGCTGGGCATCGTCGCGGCGGGCCAGAACCTCGTCATCCTCGGCGGCCGCGAGGGCATCGACCTGTCGGTCGGCGGGGTGATCTCGCTGTCGGCCATCATCGCCGGCAACGTCATGAACGGCACGGACGGCGGCATCCTGCCGGCCATCGTCGCCTGCGTCGTGGCAGGCGGGCTGATCGGGCTGTTCAACGGGCTCGGCGTCACCTTGCTGCGCATCCCGCCGCTGGTCATGACGCTCGGCATGCTCGGCGTGCTGCAGGGCCTGCTGGTGGTGGTGCGCAACGGCATCCCTTCGGGCCTCGCCGCGCCCGGCCTGTCGCAATTCGTCACCCGGCCGTTCCTGCTCGGGCTGCCGGGCATCATCTGGCTGTGGGTGGCGATCGGGCTGCTGATGGCCTTCATGCTCACCCGCACCGTCTACGGCCACAGGATCTATGCCATCGGCTCCAACGAGCAGGCGGCCTACATGGCCGGCGTGCCGGTCAGGACGACCCGCATTTCGCTGTTCATGCTGTCGGGCGTCTTCGCCGCCATTGCCGGCATCTGCCTGCTCGGCTATTCGGGCACCTCCTTCGCCAATGTCGGTGAGCAATACATGCTGCCCTCGATCATCGCCGTCGTCTTCGGCGGCACGCCGCTCGCCGGCGGCAAGGGCGGCTACACCGGCACCATGGCCGGCGCCCTGCTGCTGGTCATCCTGCAGGGCATCCTGACCACGGTGAATATCGACGAATCCGGCCGGCAGATGGTGTTCGGCGCCACGCTGCTGCTGCTGATGCTGTTCTACGGACGCGGAAGGGCGATGCGCGGATGAACGAACGTCCCAAGATCAAGGACATCGCCGAGCGGCTCGGCGTTTCGGCCGCCACCGTGTCGCGGGCGCTCAACGACAGCGGGCTGGTCGCAGAACCTACGCTCAGCCGCATCCGCGAAGTGGCGCGCGAAATGAACTACCGGCCCAATGTCAGCGCCCGCAACCTGCGCACGCAGAAGGCGATGGCGGTGCTGATGGTGGTGCGCGACGTCGGCAACCCGTTCTATCTCGAGATCCTCAAGGGGGTCGAGGCAACCGCCCGCGCCGCCGGCTATTCGGTGCTGATGGGCAACACCGAAAACGACTCCGACCGCGAGATCGAGTATTTCGACATGCTGCGCGACGGCCACGCCGACGGCATGATCCTGATGACCGGCAAGCTGCCCGAGCGCCCCGGCTTTGCCGGCCAGGTAGCCGGCGGCGCGCCCATCGTGGTGGCGCTGGAGGAGATCGAGGACGCCGGCTTCCCGCATGTCATGGTCGACAACGAGGCCGCCGCCCGCAATGCGGTCGAACACCTGATCGGGCTCGGCCACCGGCGCATCGCCCATATCTCCGGCCCGGTTCCGGAACTCATGAGCATCAACCGCCGCGAGGGCTATCGCCAGGCGATGGCGACCGCCGGCCTGCCCATTCCAGAGGGCTACGAGCAGCGCGGCGACTATCTGCTGCACACCGGCCAGCGGCTGTGCCGCGCCCTGTTCGAACTGCCCGAACCGCCGACGGCGATCTTCGTCGCCAACGACGAGATGGCCTTCGGCGTCATCCATGAATTGCGCGGCCTCGGCCTCGACGTACCCGGGGACGTCTCGGTGGTCGGCTTCGACGACCTGTTCCTCTCAGAGGCATTCTATCCGCCGCTGACCACCGTCAGCCAGCCGCGCACCGATATCGGCCGCGCCGCCATGACCATGCTGCTCGACCTCCTGTCGGGCGGTGCGACACCGCGCAAGCCGGTGATGCTGCCGACGGCGCTGAAGGTGCGTGGCACCACGGCCGCGGCGAAAACGACCGCAGAATCGTGACGACGGGAAAACGACCATGACCGAACTGCCCAGACAGCGCCTGCGCGTAGGCTTCGTCGGAAGCGGCTTCATCGCCGAGTTCCATCTCAGGGGCATGCTGGGCGTGCGCAATGTCGACGTCACCGGCGTCTACAGCCGCAAGGCGGACAACCGCGCCCGCTTCGCCGCCCGCGTCGCCGAGCTCGGCCTCGGCGACTGCACCAGCCACGACAGCCTCGAAGCGCTGGTCAACGCCGGCGACGTCGACGCGATCTGGATTCTCTCGCCCAACTACACCCGCCTCGAGGTGATGCGCACCATCCACGCCGAGGTGAAGGCGGGACGCAGCAAGGTCTTCGCGGTCGCCTGCGAGAAGCCGCTCGCCCGCACCGTCGCCGAGGCGCGCGAGATGCTGCGCCTCGCCGAGGACGCCGGCCTCAACCACGGCTATCTGGAGAACCAGGTGTTCTGCACGCCCGTCATCCGCGGCAAGGACATCGTCTGGCGCCGCGCCGCCTCGACCACCGGCCGGCCCTATCTGGCACGCGCGGCGGAAGAACATTCCGGCCCGCACGAGCCATGGTTCTGGCAGGGCGACAAGCAGGGCGGCGGCGTGCTGTCGGACATGATGTGCCACAGCATCGAGGTGGCCCGGCACCTGTTGACCAGGCCGGGTGCGGCCCGCAAGTCGCTGACCGTCAAGCAGGTCAGCGGCACGGTCGCCACCCTCAAGTGGTCGCGACCCAACTATGCCGACCAGCTCAGGAAGCGCTTCGGTGCGGAGGTCGACTACCGCAACCGCCCGTCCGAGGATTTCGCCCGCGGCACGGTGCTGCTCGAAGACGAGGACGGCAACGAACTGGTGATCGAGGCCACCACCTCCTGGGCCTATGTCGGCGCCGGCCTGCGCATCCAGCTCGAACTGCTCGGGCCGGAATATGCGATGGAGTTCAACTCGCTCAACACCGGCCTCAAGATCTTCATGTCGCGCGCGGTCAAGGGCGAGGAAGGCGAGGACCTGGTCGAGAAGCAGAACGCCGAGCAGGGCCTGATGCCGGTGCTGGAGGACGAGGCCGGCGTCTACGGCTACACCGACGAGAACCGCCACATGGTCGAGTGCTTCCGCAAGGGCGAGACGCCGCTGGAAACCTTCCACGACGGCCTCGCCGTGGTCGAGATCCTGATGGGCCTCTACCGCTCGGCCGAGATCAACGGCACCGTGTCGTTTCCGGCGCCCGAACTGGAAGACTACGTGCCGGTCGTCGCGCGCCGCGGCGCCTGACCGGACCTATCGGCTGCAGCGCCTGGCAGCGTCCCCGACAGTGACGGCCAGGGTCGCCAAATCGCTCGAAGCGCGTTATCCTTGGCATGGTGAAGGTCGCGGTTTTGGCGTGACCAATCATGCCGGGCCGCGACCCACCCCAACCTGTTCCAGGAGGAGTGGTCATGGCCAGTTTCCATGTGTACGCAGGCGCCACCAAGACGCTCCAGCATCCCGCCATCCGCCGTATAACGGTCGCGGATGTGTTTGACGCTCTGCGCCGTGGCTTGGACGACTTTTGGGACAAGCCGTCGCATTACGTTTTCCTGTGCCTGATCTACCCGATCGTCGGGGTGCTGCTGATCACGTGGACATCGGGCGGCAATGCCCTGCAGCTCATTTTCCCGCTGATGTCCGGCTTTGCCTTGCTCGGGCCCTTCGCCGGGATAGGCCTGTACGAGATCAGCCGGAGGCGCGAGCAGAACCTCGACACGTCGTGGTGGCATGCCCTGGATGTCAGGCATTCGCCGGCCATTCCCGCGATGGCGGTCATCGGCATAATGCTGCTCGCGCTGTTCGTCGCCTGGCTCCTGGTCGCGCAAGCGCTCTATACATGGTTCTACGGACCGGACGCCCCGCAGTCGATGGCATCGTTCCTCGGCGATCTCTTCACCACCCAGCGCGGCTGGACGCTGATCGTGCTCGGCAATCTGATCGGTTTCCTGTTCGCCCTGGTGGTGCTCTGCACCACCGTCGTCGCCTTTCCGCTGCTGCTCGACTGCGACGTCGGTGCCTATCCCGCGATCGAGACCTCGGTACGGGCGGTGCTGGGCAATCCGGTGCCGATGCTGCTGTGGGGCCTGATCGTCGCGGTCGCGCTGCTGATCGGGTCTCTGCCGCTGCTGGCGGGCCTCGCCATCGTCATCCCGGTGCTCGGCCACGCGACGTGGCACCTCTATCGCAAGGTCGTGGAAATCCCGGCCGGCATGACGACGCCCCTGCCACCCTCTGCTCGCAAAGAGGACGACGGACGGTTCCCGTATTGGCTTCGCTGGTAGTCGACGAATCCGAATCGGACGGTACACCCGCGCGGGCGATCTCGACCTTCCCGCGCCGCTACTGCGGGAACTTGACTAGGCCGACATGCCGTTGCGCGGGCGGCTCTCGGCCGAAAGCCGGTCGAGATGCATGCGGATATGGGCTGCCTCGGCGGCCGTGTTGGCCAGCGCGATCGCCCGGCCGAAGGCCTCGCGCGCTTCCTCGTCGCGGCCGAGCTGCATCAGCAATCCGCCCTTGACGCCGAAGAAGTGGAAATAGCCGGCGAGCTTCGGCGCCAGCGGCTCGATCAGCTTCAACGCCGCCTCCGGCCCGCGCAGCTTGGCGAAGGCGACGGCGCGGTTCAGCGTCACCACCGGCGAGGGCGTCATCGATTCCAGCACCGAATAGAGCAGGTCGATCTCGGCCCAGTCGGTGTCCTCGGGACGGGCGGCGCGGGCATGGAGTGCTGCGATCGCCGACTGGATCTGGTAGGGGCCGGGGCGGCGATGGCGCATCGCCTTGTCGATCAGCGCCAGGCCCTCGTCGATCAGCGGCCGGTTCCACAGCGTGCGGTCCTGGTCGTCCATCAGCACCAGTTCGCCCTCGGCGTTGAAGCGGGCGGCGGCGCGGGCGTGTTGCAGCAAAAGCAGTGCCGTCAGCCCCATCACCTCCGGTTCGGTCTGGAACAGGCGCAGCAACAGCCGCGCCAGCCTGATCGCCTCCTCGCACAGCGGCGCCCGGTTGGCGATCTCGGCCGCGCCGGCCGAATAGCCCTCGTTGAAGACGAGGTAGACCATGGCAAGCACCGCCGCGAGCCGCTCCGAGCGCTCCACCGGTCCCGGCGCCTCGAAGGGCACGTTGGCGTTGGCGATGCGGCCCTTGGCGCGGGTGATGCGCTGCTCCATGGCGCTTTCGCCGACGAGGAAGGCGCGCGCGATCTGCTTGACCGACAGGCCCGAGACGATGCGCAGGGCGAGCGCGATCTGCTGGGTGGCCGGCAGGTCGGGATGGCAGCAGATGAACAGGAGCCTCAGGATGTCGTCGCGGTAATGCGCGCCGTCGAGGCGGTCGACGACCTCGCCCTCGACGTCGTCGAGGTCGGAGACGGTCTCTTCCGGCGGCATCGGCGCCTGCTTGGCGCGGCGGCGCACGGCATCGATGCCGGAGTTGCGGCCGACGAAGATCAGCCAGGCGGCCGGATCACGAGGCGGCCCGTTCTTCGGCCAGGTGCGCAGGGCGCGCAGGCAGGCCTCCTGGAACGCCTCTTCCGCGGTGTCGAGGTCGCGGAAATAGCGCAGCAGGGCCGCCACGGCCTGCGGCCGGGCGGAAGAAAGGGCCGTGTTGATCCAGGCCGGGTCCGTCATACTGCCTCTCGTCCAGGGAAAAAGGCGCCGATCGGGCGCAGTTCGTAGGAGCCGCCGCCGGGATTGGCCTCGGCAAGTTCCCTGGCGACGTCCACGGCGTCGTCGAGGCTGGCGCAATCGACGACATAGAAGCCGAGGAACTGCTCCTTGGTTTCGGCGAAGGGACCGTCGATGACCACCGGCTCGTCCCTGGTCTTGCGCAGCGTGGTCGCCGCCGTCGTCGGCATCAGGCGCGCCACGGGTCCCAGCCGGCCCTGGTCGCGCAGCCTGCCGGTCACCACGGCGAGCCGCGCCATCACCTCGTCGTCCTGTTCCTTCGACCAGGCGCAGACCACGTCTTCGTTGTTGTAGCAAAGGATCGCATAGAGCATCGGTTCGGTTCCTCATGACTAGGACGAACAGATATGTGCATTGCCGACATGGCATCGGCAATTTTTTTGTCGGCATGAGGGAGCCGAACTTGCACCCCCACCCCTAACCCCTCCCCACTGTTTGGACCGGGGACATCGCGAACAGGTGTGCGAAGACATCGCGAACAGGTTTGCACTCTATCGAGGCAGGGCATTGAGGTCGATGGTTTGTAT
>NZ_JBNPXB010000017.1:0-96266 GCF_050433525.1 Aminobacter sp. BE322
CCACGCAGAAAAGGGAAAAAGTGGACGACTTTTACGCCGCCCGCAGCCGGACAATCCCGCCGCTACCGTGGTCTAGTTTTCCACCGCCGTTCTCAACAATGTCGTTCTCGGCATGCACCGCGACCGGGTGAGTTCCGCCACCGCCAAGCGTGAATCCGCCGCCGCCCTGCTGGCCAAGGTCGGCCTGGCCGGTTTCGAGCAGCGTTATCCCTGGCAGCTCTCCGGCGGCATGCAGCAGCGTGTGGCGATCGCCCGGGCGCTCGCGGCCAATCCCCGCCTTCTCCTGCTCGATGAACCGCTCGCTGCAGTCGATGCCCAGACCCGCTCGGAGATCCAGGACCTGATCCTGTCGCTGGCGCGCGAACGCCAGCAGGCCTGCCTGCTCGTCACCCATGACGTCGAAGAGGCGATCTACATGGCCGACAAGCTGGTCGTCCTCACCAAGCGCCCCACCCGGGTGCGCGAGGAGATCGTCCTCGGTCTCCCGAAACCGCGCGACCAGATCGAAACGCGCGAAATGCGGGAGTTCCTGAAGATACGCCATCACGTCATGACGCTGATGCGCGACGCACACAATAAGTCCTGATGGACCAAAGAGGGAGGAAAGCATGAAGTTCGGTACGGTTTCGAAGGCGGCGATCGTGTCCTGCCTTGCATTGCTGGGTGCGGCGGGCGCCACGGCCGCCGCAGACCTGAAGGTCGCGGTGCTCAAGACGGCCAATGTGCTTTCCCTGCAGCACGCCGTCGACGCAGGCTACTTCAGGGACGAGGGCCTCAACGTCGAGGTCTCGACCCTCAACAACGGGCCGGCGGTGGCCTCGGCGGTCGTCAGCGGATCGGCCGACATCGGCTTTGCGGCGGCGGTTGCCGTGGTCAGCGCGCGGGCGAACAACCAGCCGGTCAGGTTCTTCTCCAATCTCGCGCTCGAAACCAAGACCGGCAACAGCATCTGGCTGATTGCACCGGAGCGGGCGGGCAACATCAAGGTCGCCGATCTCAAGGGCAAGACGATCGCGATCAATGCCGCGGGCGGCCAGTGCGAGCTCGTCGTGCGCACCAACCTCAAGGCGGTCGGTCTCGCCTGGGAGGACGTCAAGCCACTGGTGCTGCCGTTCCCGCAGATTCCGGCTGCCCTGCAGCTTGGCAATGCCGATGCCGGCTGCGTGCTCGAACCCTTCTACTCGGCTTCGCGCCTGTCGCCCGAGATCAAGGCCCAGGTGCTCGTGCCCGGCACCATGCCGGACATGAAGGACGACTATTTCGGGTTGATGGACGGCTTCTTCGCCACCGACGAATGGCTGAAGGCGAACACCGATTCCGCTACCAGGTTCGCCAAGGCCGTCGCCAGGTCGAACAGCGACATCATGAAGGACCCGTCCATCATGGCCGCGTTGATGGAAAAGCAGCTCGGCGTGAAGCCGGAGATCGCGGCCGCTGCCAGGATCAATCTCGACACCCGCCCCGGTCCCGTCGCCGAGAAGGACTTTCAGAATCTCATCGATCTGATGACGGCGGCCGGCATGCTGGCCGGTCCGGTCAAGGCGTCGGACCTCGTCTTTCCGGTCAACTACTGACGCCAGCGCCATTGGGGATTGCGGACGTGTCAGCGCTCAGGCCAGTCTTTCGGTTCATTCTCGGCGTAGCGATCTTCGCCCTCGTATGGGAGGCGGTCGCGCGCACCGGACTTGCGCCGCAGAACCTGTTCCCGACCGTCGGGCAGATCGGTCGGGCGCTGGTCGAGCTGTCCCGATCGGGCGAATTGTGGGCCGCCGCCGGCGCAACGCTCGCGCGGGCGGCGTTGGGACTGGCCATCGCCTCGGTGCTGGCGGTCCTGCTCGGGCTTGCCGCGACGATGTCCCGGAAAATCCGCCAGGCCCTGGCGCCTTTCGTCGACATATGCCGCACCTTGCCGCCGCCGGCCCTGGCGCCGCTGCTGATCTTCGCTTTGGGCCTCAACGAGCGGATGTTCCTGACAGTCATCGTGTTCGCGGCGATCTGGCCGATCTATGTGGCCTGCGTCGCCGGCTTCGGCGGCACCGAACCCTTGCCGCTCATGACCGCCCGCAGCTTCGGGGCAAGCGACCGGTGGCAGCTCTTCAACGTCCGGCTGCCTTCGGCCTTGCCCTCCATCTTCACCGGAATCCGGGTCGGCCTCGGCCTGTCGCTGATGGCGACCATCGCGACCGAAATGATCGCAGGTTCCAGCGGTCTGGGCTTCCTGCTCTTCGACACGGCGTTCTCGCTGCGCATTCCCGAAATGTACGCCACGCTTCTGGCAGCCGGCTTCCTCGGCGTCCTGTTCAACGCGGCGCTTCACCTGCTCAAGCAGCCGCTGGTGAGCTGGCACACCCTGCAGACCGAGCTGAAATCGTCATGACCACAAGCAAGAACAGCTCCATCAACGCGTCCGGCGTATTGTTCCTGGTCGCGTTGACCCTGGCCTGGGAAGTCCTTGCCCGCCTGAACGGCACGCCAAACATGCCCACCATCGGCGCCGTCATCGGCTCGCTCTGGCACGATGCCGGGCTGCTTGCGACCGAGGCGTCCTATACGCTCGGGCGTGCGCTGGCAGGCCTGGCCATCGCGCTGCTGGCGGGCATCCCGCTCGGCATCGCCTTCGGCCGGATCAGGCTGCTCGGCGATCTCGCCATGCCGGCCTTCGACCTGCTGCGACCGCTGCCGCCGATCGCCATCGCGCCGGTCGCCATGATCTTCGCCGGCACGGGCACGGCAGCCAAGGTCGCCGTCATCGCCTATGGCTGCCTGTTTCCGATCCTGATCACCACGTTCGATGCGGTGCGTACGACGCAGCCCCAGTTGGTCCAGTCGGCGCGGGCGCTCGGCATGAACCGCCTCGAGATCATGTGGCTGGTCGATTTCCCCTCCGAACTGCCGCGCATGATGACCGGCGTGCGCATCAGCCTGGCGCTGTGCCTGCTGATCGCGGTCTCGACCGAGCTGCTTTTGTCCAGCAACGGACTGGGCGCCTACATCATGCGCGCCCAGCAGCTGTTCAGGATCGCCGACGGCCTGGCCGCGCTGGTCGTCATCGCGGCGCTCGGGCTGGCCATCGGCAGGATCTACGCTCTCGTCGAGCGGCGGCTGCTGGCATGGCACCACGAGCGGCTGGCGCTGGCCGGTGGCGGCAACGCCGCGTGAGCCGAACCGCTTCTTACTGAGAAGGCATCGATATGACCAAGCCGATGAATGTCTTGTGGATCATGGCCGACCAACTGCGCTGGGACTATCTGTCCTGCTATGGCCATCCGCACCTCGAGACGCCGAACATCGACAGGCTGGCCGGGCGCGGCGTGCGCTTCACCAACGCCTATGTCCAGTCGCCGATCTGCGGCCCGTCGCGCATGAGCTCCTATACCGGGCGCTACTGCCGTTCGCACGGCTCGACCTGGAACGGATTTCCGCTGCGCGTGGGCGAGCCGACGCTGGGCGACCACCTGCGCGAGATCGGCGTGCGCCCCGTGATCGTCGGCAAGACGCATATGAAGGTCGACACCCGCGGCATGGAATGGCTGGGCATCGACCCGGGTTCGACCATCGGGGTGTCGATCTCCGAATGCGGGTTCGAGCCGTTCGAGCGCGACGACGGCCTGCATCCGTATGGAGCCTACGATCCGGACCCGGACTACGACAAACATCTGCGCGCCAATGGCCTGGACTCGGAAAACCCCTGGGAGGACTTCGCCAATTCCGGAAAGGGCGACGATGGCGAGCTCCTGTCGGGCTGGCTGCTGAAATATTCCAACCTGCCGGCGAACATCCCCGAAGAACTCTCCGAAACGCCCTACATGACGGGCCGTGCCATCGACTTCATGGAACAGGCCGGCGACAAGCCGTGGCTTTGCCACCTTTCCTTCATCAAGCCGCACTGGCCCTACATTGTGCCGGCGCCCTACCATGACATGTACGGGCCCGAACACGTCATCGCGCCGGTGCGCTCGGAGGCCGAAAAGGCGACCACGCATCCGGTCTACGGTGCCTACATCAAGTCGCGCATCTGCCGCACCTTTGCGCGCGACGATGTACGCGAGCGCGTCATCCCGGCCTATATGGGCCTGATCAAGCAGATCGACGACCAGCTCGGCCGGCTGTTCGCCTACATGGAAAACAAGGGGCTGATGGACAACACCATGATCGTCGTGACGTCCGATCACGGCGACTATCTCGGCGACCACTGGATGGGCGAGAAGGAGCTGTTCCACGACGTTTCGGTCAAGGTGCCTCTGATCGTCTACGACCCGCGCCGCGAGGCCGACGCGACGCGCGGCCTGGTGCGCGAGGAACTGGTCGAGGGCATCGACCTCGCGCCGACCTTCCTGTCCTGTTTCGGCGGCAAGGCCAAGCCGCATGTCATGGAGGGCCGCAACATCGAGCCGCTGCTGCACGATGCGCACCGCCCGGCTGGCTGGCGGCGCTACGCCATATCCGAATATGACTACGCCCTGCAGGAAGCCAGGCAGATCCTGGGCAACGACCAGAAGGACGCGCGCCTGATCATGATCCGCGACGAGCGCTGGAAATACATTCACGCGGAAGGCTTCCGCCCGATGCTGTTCGACCTGGAGAACGACCCGGACGAACTGCGGGACCTCGGCGAGGATGAGCGCTTCGCAGAGGTTCGCCAGCGCCTGGCCGACGCAATTTTCCACTGGGCGCGACAGCACCATAACCGCATCACCATGGCCCCGGATGTCATCGACAGCATGTCGGGGCGCGAGCCGCGCGGCATCGTCATCGGCGTCTGGGACGAGGCGGAATACGAAGCGCTCAACAAGGAGCCGTTCGCAGCGCGCAAGCGCGCCTGACGCCGGCCCATCGCGGGCGTCGACGGATTGTCCTCAACCGCCCGCCTGGCCCATCAGCTTCGCTATGCGCGCGGCCGTGCGCGATACGCCTTCGTCGATGTTGTTGCGCGGGATCGACGAATAGCCCATGCGGAAGAACCGGCATGGACCGTCGTCGTCGGGGAAGAAGGGCGAGCCGGATTCGATCAGCACTCCGTCCTGCCGGAGTTCGTTCATCAGCCGGTCGGCGTCGAGCCTCTCGGGGCCCTCGACCCAGAACGAGGTGCCGCCGAAGGCCGACGACCCGGCGATGGTGAGGCCCTCGCGCTTCAGCGCCTCGGCCATGACGACATGGCGCTTGTGATATTCGCCACGCATGCGGTGCAGCACCGCGTCGTGGTGGCCGAGCGCGAGGAAATAGGCGGCCGTGCGCTGAAGGTGACCGGGCGGGTGGCGCAGCATCAGGGCGCGCAGCGCGCGGGCCTCGCGAATGACGGGCGCGGGCGCGACCAGATAGCCGAGCCGCAACCCCGGAAAAAGCGACTTGGAGAAGCTGCCGATATAGAACACCCGGCCGCTGCGGTCGAAGGCCTTGAGCGCCGGCGACGGCGGCGCAAGAAAGCTCATCTCGAACTCGTAGTCGTCCTCGACGATGATGAAATTCTGCTCGGCGGCGGCCTCGAGCAGGCGCGCTCGCCGCTCGACCGGCATCGTCGCCCCGGTCGGCGAATGATGGCTGGGCGTGACGAACACGGCATCGACGTCCTTCGGCAGCGTCTCCGGCGGCAGGCCCTCCTTGTCGACGTCGATCGCCGTGACCTGCGCGCCGCTCAGCATCAGCGAGGCGCTCATGTCGGGATGGCACGGGTTTTCGCACACGGCGTGCGCGTCCTGGCGCAGCAGGAGCTGGATGACGATCCATAGCGCGTTCTGTGCGCCCACTGTCACCAGGATCTCGTCCGGATTGGCGCGGATGCCGCGGCTCGGCAGGGTGCGCGAGCAGATGTAGTTGACCAGCTGCACGTCGTCGGCGGCGGCGAAGTCGCCGGCCATCTGCTCGAAGTCCTCGCGCGCCAGCGCTCGCCGGGCGCAGTCGCGCCAGGCGGTGAGGTCGAACAGCGAGGGGTCCATCTGGCCGTAGAGGAACGGGTAGGGATAGCGCCGCCAGTCGAGCGGCTTGCGCATCTGCTTGGCGACGATGAAGCTCGACCGCAGCTTGGCCGACCAGTCGATGGCGTCGCCGCCCGCTTGCGGGGCATTGGCCGCGAGCGCGTTCGTCGGCGGGTTGCCGGCGACGCGGTAGGCGCTGCGGCTCGCCGCCTCGACGTAGCCCTGCGACGCCAGCTCCTGGTAGGCGAGTGTCACCGTGATCCGCGAAATGTTGAGGTAGTCGGCGAGCTTGCGCGTCGACGGCAAATGCGCGCCCGGCTGGATGCGGCCGGCGAGCACGGCCGAGACCACCGTCTCGCGGATCTGCGCCTGCAGGCCGACCCGGCTCGCGTTGTCGAGGAAGAAGACCGTCTCCGAAACAGTTGGATGCGCCATGGCCGCTCGACAGTTGCAACTGGAATCATTCAACTTCCAAACTGGATATAAGGCAATCGGGCAGGGTCATTTATCCATTTTATATAGAACCAAGACCGGCGCCAAAGCCGGCAAGTTCCCGGAACAACCGGCAGCTACAAAACAAAGAGGGTAACGATGATACATTTCAAGCATTTCAAGCACTTGGCCGGCGCCGTATCGTTAACGGCCGGTATATTCGCCGCAGGCCTCGCCTATGCCCAGACGACGGTCGTCGTCGGCTACCAGCAGATTGTCGGTCCGTTCGTCACGGCCATCGCCGACGGCCGCTTCGATGCGGCGGCGAAGGAGGCGGGCTACCAGATCGACTGGCGCCAGTTCAGTTCGGGCGGCGACATCTCGACCGCACTCGCCTCCGGTAACGTGCCCATCGGCGTCATCGGCTCGACCGGCACCACCGCCGCGGCCACGCGCGGCGTCGACCTCGAGCTGTTCTGGATCCTCGACAACATCGGCAAGTCGGAAGCGCTGGTCGTGCGCAACGGCTCCGGCATCGAGAAGCCCGAGGACCTCAAGGGCAAGAATGTCGGCGTGCCGTTCGTCTCGACCTCGCACTTCCATCTGCTGGTCGGCCTCGAACAGGTGTGGAAGGTCGATCCGCGCGAGGTCAACATCCTCAACATGAAGCCGCCGCAGATCATCGCCGCCTGGCAGCGCGGCGACATCGACGCCGCCTATGTCTGGCCGCCGGCACTGACCGAACTGCTCAAGAACGGCAAGACGATCGCCGATTCCGAGACCATCGGCGCTGCCTCGGTGCCCACCTTCGACGGCCTCGTCGCCGACAAGAAATGGGCTGCCGACAATCCGAAGTTCATGGCTGCCTTCACCAAGGTGCTGGCCGAGGCCTATGCCGACTACAACGAGAACAAGGCTGCCTGGACGGCGGACTCGCCGCAGGTCCAGGGTATCGTCAAGCTGATCGGCGGCGACGGCCCTGGCGCTGTCGAGGCGCTCAGCCTGCTGTCCTTCCCGACGGCCGCGGAACAGGCGTCGGATACCTGGCTGGGCGGCGGCGCCATCAAGGCGCTGAGCGAAAGCGCCAAGTTCCTCGTCGCCCAGAAGCAGATCGACAAGGCGCTCGACGACTACGCGCCCTACGTCAACGCGAGCTACGCGAAGCAGGCGGCCGACTGATCCGGATGGCCGCCGGCGCGGACACCAGGCTGCCGGCGGCCACTCCCGCATTCACATTGGACGGCAATTCTTCGAAAGGCTCGACGCGATGGAAACCCTCAACGTCAGCAATGTCAGCCTGACCTATCCGGGGCTCTACTCCGACCAGGCTGTGATCGCCCTCAAGGGTGTGAACCTCGAGATCAAGAGCGGCGATTTCGTCGTCGCCCTCGGCGCCTCGGGCTGCGGCAAGACCACGTTGCTCAACCTCATGGCCGGCTTCATGGCGCCGACGGGCGGCGACATCACGCTCGGCGACCGCCAGGTCGTCGGGCCCGGCGCCGACCGCGGCGTCGTGTTCCAGAAGCACGCGCTGCTGCCCTGGCTCAACGTCATCGACAACACCGAATTCGGCCTCAAGCTGCGCGGCATAGACAAGCAGGCCCGCCGCGAGATCGCCACGAAGAACCTGGCGCTGGTCGGCCTGCAGGACTTCCACCGCCACATGATCTACCACCTGTCCGGCGGCATGCAGCAGCGTGTCGGCATTGCCCGGGCGCTGACCTGCGATCCGGCAATGCTTTTGATGGACGAGCCGATGGCGGCGCTCGACGCGCTGACCCGCGAGACCATCCAGGAGCTGCTGCTCAAGGTCTGGCAGCTCACCAACAAGATGTTCTTCTTCATCACCCACAGCGTCGAGGAGGCGCTTTTCCTCGGCTCCCGGCTGATCGTCATGTCGCCGCGGCCCGGCCGCATCACCCACACCTACGAGCTCGACTTCAATAGACGCTTCCTCGAGGAGGGCAACGCCCGTGCAATCAAATCCAGCCGCGATTTCATCGACATGCGCGAACAGATCCTCGGCATCATCTATGGCGACGAGCGCCAGTCCGGCAGCCCGGAACACCTCCATGCTTGATCGCGTATCGAGGGCACGGCCGGTCCGTCCCGGCAAGATCTACGGCGCGCCCGGCGACGGCATGAGCGGCCACATCAGCCTGATCACCGCGCTCGTGCTGTTCGGCCTGTGGCTGCTGGTCACCGAGATGGGCTGGGTCAAGCCGCTGTTCCTGCCTTCGCCGCTCGCGGTATGGGACAAGTTCGTGGTCGCCATGACCGAGGGCGTGTCCAACTCGACGCTTCTCCAGCACACGCTGGCGAGCCTCGGCCGCGTGCTCGGCGCCTTCGCACTGGCGCTGGTCACCGCAGTGCCGGTCGGCATCCTGATGGGCGTCAACCGCACCATTCGCGGCCTGTTCGACCCGATCATCGAGTTCTACCGTCCCCTGCCGCCGCTCGCCTACCTGCCGCTGATCATCATCTGGCTCGGCATCGGCGAGTTCCCGAAGGTGTTCCTGATCTACCTCGCGATCTTCGCGCCGATGGCGATCGCCGCCCGCGCCGGCGTACGCTCGGTCTCGACCGAACAGATCCACGCCGCCTATGCGATGGGCGCCACCCGCGCCCAGGTCATCGGCCAGGTCATCCTCAAGGCCGCGCTGCCCGAAATCTTCACCGGCATGCGCATCGGCATCGGCGTCGGCTGGACCACGCTGGTCGCCGCCGAGATGGTGGCAGCCCACCGCGGCCTCGGCTTCATGGTGCTCAACGCTGCCGAATACCTCGCCAGCGACACGGTCATCATGGGCATCGTCGTCATCGGTGTCTTCGCCTTCGCCTTCGACCTTTTGCTCCGCTACCTGGAGAAGGTGCTGATCCCCTGGAAGGGCAAGATCTGATGGCAGAGCTCATGCATCCGGCGACGTCGCCGCCCGGCTGAGGCCGCCGCCTAGAACCCGAACCACCGAACGAGAGCAATCGGCCGGCTTGCCCGGCAATGGCGGAGCCATGCCTGGCGCCGCCCCGGAAATACGAGGACCACACCATGGCGCTGACCGCCGACGACCTTGCCCAGCTGTTCGATGCCTTCAACCGGCACGACATCGACGGCGTGATGAGCTTCTTCGCCGAGACTTGCGTCTTCAACGCGGTCGCCGGCCCGGAGGTCTACGGCGCCCGCTTCGACGGCATCGCGGCCATCGCCAATGCCTTCAGCGGCGTGTGGAAGGCGATGCCCGATGCGCACTGGGCCCATCACGGCCACTTCGTCCACGGCGACCGCGCCGTCTCGGAATGGACGTTCACCGGCACCAACGCCGACGGCAGCCGCATCGAGGCCGAGGGTTGCGACCTGTTCACGGTCGCCGGCGGCAGGATCGTGCGCAAGCAGGCCTTCCGCAAGAACCGGCCGCTGCTTTCGGCGGGCGCCTGATCGGTGAGGGGAGGAACGGCGAAAATGGAACATCAGCTCGTCAGGCCGTCGGCGCGGCGCAAGCCGTTCGATCCGGCCTATGACCCGGTGCATGCGCCCAATCCCGGCGACGGCAAGGACTATGCGCCGACCTACTGGATCGCCACCGCCGGTGCCGAGCCGGAGGACGACGGTCCGGTCACGCAGGACATCGATGTCGACGTCGCCATCGTCGGCTCGGGCTACACCGGCCTCTCCTGTGCCATCCATCTCGCCAGGGAGCACGGCATCAAGGCGACCGTGCTCGAGGCCAACGGCGTCGCCTGGGGCTGCTCGACCCGCAATGGCGGCCAGGCGCAGATTTCCTCGGGCCGGCTGAAGCGCTCGCAGTGGATCGAGCGCTGGGGCGTCGACGTGGCCAGGAAGCTGCACGCCGAGATATCGGAGGCCTTCGACCTGTTCCGTGGCCTGATCCGCGAACCGGAGATCGACTGCGACCCGCAGGATGGCGGCCATCTCTACATCGCCCACCGCGACAAGGTGCTGCCGGCGCTGGAGAAGGAGACGCGCCTGCTCAACGACGTCTTCGGCTACCGCGCCCGCATGGTCGGCCGCGACGAGGTGCACAGCGACTTCGTCCGCGATGCCGAGGCGAGGGGAGCCATGTACGAGCCCGACGGCATCGGCATCCACGCCGCCAAGCTCGCCTTCGGCTACCTCAGGCTCGCCCGCAAGCTCGGCGCAAAGGTGCACACGTCGAGCCCGGTGCTCGGCAGCGAACTCAAGGGCGGCGTCCATCATCTCCGCACGCCGGGCGGCACTGTCAGGGCACGTGCGGTGTGCATCGCCACCGCCGGCTACACCTCGCCCGGCCTGCACGAACTGACCCGCCATCGGCTGATGCCGATCCTGTCCAATTCGATCGTCACCCGGCCGCTGTCCGTGGGCGAGCGAGAGGTACTGAACTTCAAGGCGCTGATCCCGCTCACCGACACGCGCACGCTACGCCACTATTACCGCATGTTGCCGGACGGGCGCGTGCAGATCGGCAGCCGCAGCGCGATTACCGGCCGCGACGCGGTCAACCCCAGGCACCTCGACCTGCTGCTGGCCGGGCTGTACCGCAAGTTCCCGATCCTGCGCGGCATCGAGGTCGACTACTCCTGGTGGGGCTGGGTCGACGTCAGCCACGACATGATGCCGCGCATCTTCCAGCCCGATCCGAAGCAGCGCCTGTTCTACGCCATGGGCTATGGCGGCAACGGCGTCATGTATTCGGCCCAGGCCGGCCGCCGCATGGCCCAGATGGTGGCGGGCAAGGGGACAGTGCTCGACCTACCGATCTTCACCTCGCCCCTGCCCAGCCACGGCCTGCTCACGCCGTTCAGGCGCCTCGGCCAGTGGGGCATGTACCGCTGGTATTACCTCAAGGACGAAATTCTCTAGCCCTCCCGAGCCGGACCGCCGCCCAATCGAAAGGAACCAAGAAATGAAAATGACCACCGAAGAAGCATTCGTCAAAGTCCTGCAGATGCACGGCATCGAGCACGCCTTCGGCATCATCGGCTCGGCCATGATGCCGGTGTCGGACCTGTTCCCCAAGGCCGGCATAAAGTTCTGGGACTGCGCCCACGAGACCAACGCCGGCATGATGGCCGACGGCTTCAGCCGCGCCACCGGAACCATGTCCATGGCCATCGGCCAGAACGGCCCCGGCGTGACCGGCTTCATCACCGCCATGAAGACCGCCTACTGGAACCACACGCCGCTGCTGATGGTCACGCCGCAGGCGGCCAACAAGACCATCGGCCAGGGCGGTTTCCAGGAAGTCGACCAGATGGCGATGTTCGAGGAGATGGTCTGCTACCAGGAAGAGGTACGCGACCCCTCGCGCATTCCCGAGGTGCTGAACCGCGTCATCGAGAAGGCCTGGCGCGGCTGCGCGCCGGCGCAGATCAACATCCCGCGCGACTTCTGGACCCACGTCATCGACGTCGACCTGCCTTCCATCGTGCGTTTCGAGCGTCCGGCCGGCGGGCCGCAGGCGATCACGGAGGCCGCACGCCTGCTGTCCGAGGCAAAGTTCCCCGTCATCCTCAACGGCGCCGGCGTCGTCATCGGCAACGCCATCCAGGAATCGATGGCATTGGCCGAGCGCCTCGACGCACCGGTCTGCTGCGGTTACCAGCACAACGACGCCTTCCCCGGCAGCCATCGGCTCGCCGCCGGCCCGCTCGGCTACAACGGCTCCAAGGCGGCGATGGAGCTGATCGCCAAGGCAGACGTGGTGCTGGCGCTCGGCACCCGCCTCAACCCGTTCTCGACGCTGCCGGGCTACGGCATCGACTACTGGCCCAGGAATGCCTCGATCATCCAGGTCGACATCAACGCCGACCGCATCGGCCTGACCAAGAAGGTCTCGGTGGGCATCTGCGGCGACGCCAGGCAGGTGGCCCGCCAGATCCTCGAGCAGCTGAGCCCGTCGGCCGGCAACGAAGGCCGCGAGCAGCGCAAGGCGGCGATCCACCGGACGCGTTCGGCCTGGCTGCAGCAGCTGTCGTCGATGGACCATGAGGAAGACGACGTCGGCACCGAGTGGAACGCGAGTGCCCGCCTGCGCGAGGCCGACCGCATGTCGCCGCGCCAGGCCTGGCGGGCGATCCAGGCGGCCCTGCCCAAGGAAGCGATCGTCTCCACCGACATCGGCAACAACTGCGCCATCGGCAACGCCTATCCGAGCTTCGAGCAGGGACGGAAGTATCTCGCTCCGGGCATGTTCGGCCCCTGCGGCTACGGCTTCCCCTCGATCGTCGGCGCCAAGATCGGCTGCCCCGACATGCCGGTGGTGGGCTTCGCCGGCGACGGCGCCTTCGGCATCTCGATGAACGAGATGGGCGCCATCGGCCGCGAGGGCTGGCCGGCGATCACCATGGTGATCTTCCGCAACTACCAGTGGGGCGCGGAGAAGCGCAACACGACGCTCTGGTACGCCAATAACTTCGTCGGCACCGAGCTCAACCCCAACCTCAGCTACGCCAAGGTGGCCGAAGGCTGCGGCCTGAAGGGCGTCGTCGTCGACACCACCGCCAAGCTGACCGAGGCGCTGGCCAAGGCCATCGACGACCAGTCCAAGGGCATCACCACCTTCGTCGAGGTCATCCTCAACCAGGAACTCGGCGAACCCTTCCGCCGCGACGCGATGAAGAAGCCGGTGCCGGTGGCGGGCATCGACCGCGCCGACATGCGCCCGCAGCAGCGGGCATGATCTGGCGACAAACCGCCCGCCCGGGCCGCCGGGCGGGCGGACGACAAAAGCTTCGTGACCCGGGAATGAGCCGATGAAGACCTCGCCGCGCCGCGTGCTCGACGTCGGCGGCGACGCCGTTGCCCTCATCGTCGCCGAGACCGTCTTCATCGGCCTCTTCATCCTCGCCGGCATCTACTATCTGGGACACGCCTGATGAAACCGCTCGAGCGCATCCTCTTTTCCGCCAAGGCAGCTCCCCGCCGCATCGTTCTCCCCGAGGGAGAGGACCCGCGAGTCGTCGAGGCGGCGCTTCGTTCGGTGCGCGAAGGCATCGCCGAGATCGCGCTCGTCGGCCGTCGCGAGATCGTCGAGCAGCGCCTTGCATCTGCCGGATCGTGCGGCGAGGACATCCGCATCGAGGACCCCGCCACCTCTCCGCTGACGCCACGCCTCGCCGCGGCCTATCACGAACTGCGCAAGGGCAAGGGCGTCGACGAAGCCGCCGCCATCGAGGCCGTGCGCGCTCCCCTCGTCTTCGCCGCGATGATGGTGCGCGAGGGCCACGCCCACGGCACCGTCGGCGGCGCGGTCGCCACCACTGCCGACACGGTGCGGGCCGCCCTGCAATGCATCGGCCGCGCGCCCGGCGTCGGCCTCGTCTCCAGCTTCTTCCTGATGATGCTGTGCCAGCCGCACCACGTGAAGAAGGGCGCCTTCGTCTTTGCCGACTGCGGCCTGGTGGTCGATCCCGACGCTGCCGGCCTCGCCGACATCGCCCGCATGTCCGCGCGTTCCTACCAGGCTCTCGCCGGTGCGCCTGCCAAGGTGGCGATGCTGTCGTTCTCGACCAATGGCAGCGCCGCCCATGAGCGCGTCTCCAAGGTCGTCGAGGCGACGCGCCTGGCACATGGCGCCGACCCCGACCTCGTCATCGACGGCGAACTGCAGTTCGACACCGCCTTCGTCGAGGCGGTGAGCGCTGCCAAGGCGCCGAACTCGGCGCTGCATGGCGAGGCCAACGTCTTCGTCTTCCCCAATCTCGACGCCGCCAACATCGGCTACAAGATCGCCCAGCGCATCGGCGGGGCGGAAGCCATCGGGCCGATCCTGCAGGGCCTCGCCAAGCCGGCCAACGACCTGTCGCGCGGCTGCAGCGCCGACGACGTCTTTCACATGATCGCCGTCACGGTCGTGCAGGCGGCCTGCGGCTGATGGTGGCACCGGAGTGCCCGGGCCCGGGAATTATTTCCTGGAATTCTCCGCGCTTTCGTCGGCCGCCTCGTCGTCGCGTATCGGGGAGGCGACCGCGACATGGCCGGTTGCCCGCTCGCGCATGCAGACCGCGACCACGACGCCCGATACGAAGGTCAGCGCGGCGATCGATCCGATCGCCCAGGGCAGCCCGAAGCGGTCGGCGATCAGCCCGGCGGACAGTGCGCCGATGGCGTAGCCGAGGTCGCGCCAGAACCGGTAGACGCTCAGCGACCGCGCCCGCCAGCTCGGGTGCGAGGCGTCGGAGACGGCGGCGATCAGGCTCGGATAGACCATCGCCGTGCCCAGTCCGAGCAGCAGGCTGCCGAGCAGCCACCACTCGAAGGATCGCGTCGCCGCGGTGAGGAACAGGCCGCCGGCCTGCACCCACATGCCCGCCACGATCAGCCCCTTGCGCCCCCAGCGGTCGCTCAGCGGGCCGGTGGCGACCTGCAGGATTCCCCAGGCCGCCGGATAGACCGCCTTGAGTATGCCGATGCGCTCGACCCCGAGCCCGAAGGAGGCGAAGAACAGCGGCAGGATACCCCAGCTCATGCCGTCGTTGAGGTTGTTGACGAGCCCCGCCTGCGACGCGGCGAACAGGTTGCGGTCCTTGAACGAGGTGAGTGCGAACACCTCGCGGAAGCCGAGCGGCGAGGCCTCCTTGGCGTGCGTGGCGGCTTCCAGCCGGACGTGGTCGCGCGTGTCCTTGACCAGCAGGATCGACAGCGCCGCCCCGATCACCGCGTAGCCGACGCCGAGATAGATTGGGGCCGGCCTCAGGCCGTAGCGCGAGGCGATGTAGCCGGTGAGGAATGCCGTCACGCCGACGGTGAGGTAGCCGGCGAACTCGTTGAGGCCTACCGCCAGGCCACGCGATTTCGGTCCGACGAGATCGACCTTCATGATCACGGTCATCGACCAGGCGAGCCCCTGGTTGATGCCGAGCAGGGCGTTGGCGGCGATCACCCATTCCCAGTTCGGCGCCCAGATGATCATGAACGGAACCGGCAGACCGACGAGCCATCCTAGAACCAGCACGCGCTTGCGGCCCCAGTGGTCGGCCAGTTGCCCCGAGACCAGGTTGGCGAGCGCCTTGACGACGCCGAAGCTGACGATGAAAGAGACCACCAGCGTCGTCGAGGCGATGCCGAACTCCTCGGAGCCGATCAGCGGCACGACGGTGCGTTCGATGCCGACCATGCCGCCCACGAAGGCGTTGATCAGTACCAGCAGCGCGAACTGGCGCCAGTTTTCCTTGAGCCCGAGCCTGATATGCGCCTTGGCGTCCTGGGCAGTCGATGCGGTTTCGTTCATGGTCGGGCCGCCGTGGTCGAGAGGCCGGAATTCGCCGCCCTGATCCGGGCGGCCTCCGGCGGCGCCGGCGGGATGTCGGTCAGCATGAAGCGGATGAATGCCGTCTCGTCGTCGATGCCGAAGGCCTGGTTGTGGCGCCTCTCGAAGCCGATGGTCGACCAGGGCTTGCCGCTCAGGCGCCGGCCGCACACCGAGCCGGCATAGGCGCCGGGCATCACCTCGACATGGTCGGGTAACGCCTTCAGCCGCTGCACGCTTCGGAACAGATCCTTCGCTCCCTGCTCGGCACTGACCGCGAGTTCGGTGCGGCCGAGGTCGCCCGCCATCAGCGTATGGCCGGTCAGGACGAACCAGGTCTCGTCGGCACGAGTGTGGTCGCTCACCAGCAGGCAGATGTGCTCGGGCGTGTGGCCCGGCGTGTGCATCACTGTGGCCGTGACATTGCCGAGCGGCAGCACGTCGCCGTCGGCAGCCCCCCTGAACGGGAATGCCACCTCCGCGTCCGCCGCGAGCACGTATTCCGCGCCGGCCGCCTCGGCGAGCGCACGGCCCGTGGAAATGTGGTCGGCATGGACATGCGTGTCGACGACGAAATTGATGCGCATGCCCGTGGCATTCGCCGCGCGCAGGTAGAACTCGACGTCGCCGACGGGATCGACCACCGCGCCGGTGGCCTTGCCGCCGCAGCCGAAAAGGTAGGAAATGCCGACGGGGTCGGCATGAAGGAACTGGCGCAGGATCATGGGCTTGAACTCCATTCCATGAACGGATAACATTCAATCATTCTGCTGAATGTTCCATTGAGGAGGTCTCATGTCAAGCGTCGGACCGAAGCAGGCGATCTACGGCAGCCTTTCCGAGGTTGCGCAGGCGCTCGGCCACCCGCACCGGCTTGAGCTGCTCGAGCATCTCGCCCAGGGCGTGCGCAGCGTCGAGGAGCTGTCGGCCCGCGCGCGCCTGACCTTCGCCAACACCTCGCGCCACCTGCAGATCCTCCGCCGGGCGCGGCTCGTCGACACCGAGCGCCGCGGCAAGCACATCTACTATCGCCTCGCCGGAGAGGCCGAGGTGGTCGACGTCATGGGCGCGCTCGGCCGGCTTGGCGAGCGCAACCTGGCCGAGATCGATCGCGTCATGGCCGACTATTTTCGCGCCCGCGACGCGCTGGAGCCGGTGTCGCGCAAGGACCTCGTCGCCAGGCTGGACGAGGGGTCGGTCACGGTGCTGGACGTGCGGCCGGAGGACGAGTTCGTGGCCGGCCATCTTCCCGGCGCCCTCAACATTCCCGTCTCGGACCTCCAGCGCCGCCTGGGCGAACTCCCCTCGGACCGCGAGGTCATCGCCTATTGCCGAGGGCCCTACTGCGTCATGTCCTTCGAAGCCGTCGCCGCGCTGAGGGCGCGGGGCTATCTCGTCCGCCGGCTCGAAGACGGCTATCCCGAATGGAAGGCCGCCGGCCTGCCGGTCGAAGCGGCCGCCTGAGCTGCTGGACGCCGCGTCGAGGACGTCGTCCTTCTCAGCGCAAGAAGATCAGCGCCATGCCGGCGACCACCAGCGCCGCTCCGGCCCAGGCGCCGCCGGCGGGGCGTTCGCCCGTCTTCGCCCACAGCATCGGCAGGATGATCACGGGGGAGGTGGCCGACAGCGTCGACACGATGCCGACCTTGCCTCCGGACAGCGCGAACAACAACAGCGTCATGCCGATGGCGAGCGCGATGATGCCGGTCAGCGCCGTCAGCGCCGCCACTTTCCAGGTCAGCGGCCCCTTCGGCTTGACGGCGGGGATCGGCAGCTGGATCAGCACGCTCAGGCAGAGAGCGGCGATGCCCACCCGGAGCATCGAGGCTGCGAACGGGTCGATGCCCGTCGCCATCACCGGGCGGGCGATGATCGAGCCGATCGCCTGGCCGGTCGCGGCGCCGAGGCCGAGCGCGACCCCGATCCACAGCGGGCCCTTGACCGCCTCCCATTCGTGCAATTGCGCCCGCCGCTTGCCGAAGAGGATGGCGAGCAGCACTCCCGCGACCGTCAGGCCGATGCCGGCGATCGCCGTTTGCGACAGGCCCTCGCCGAGCGCCAGCCAGCCGAGCAGGGCGGCGATCGGCGCGTTGAGCGCGAACAGGATGCCGGAGCGCCGCGGCCCGAGCCGGTTGAGCGCCGCAAACAGCAGCGTGTCGCCGATGAAGATGCCGACGAAGCCGGAGAGCAGCAGGGGGCCGACATTGCTGGCGTCGAGCTCGCGCCAGGCGCCGGTGGCGAGCACGTAGAGCGCCAGCATCACCGTCACGAACACCTGGCGGACGCGGTTGAAGGCGGGCGCGCCGAGATGCCCGGCAGGGCCGGCCGAGATCAGCCCGGTCATGGCCCAGCAGACGGCGGCTCCAAGTGCGGCAAGTTCGTGAATGGGCATCTGGCTTCGATTGGTTCGAGCGACAAAAGAGGCGCGCGCCGTTTGCGGACGCCTGCCCGAGCGACGGCCCAATGTGATTGATTCTCAGGGAGATTCCACGGGTTTTCTCTGCCCGCCGCCTATTCGCATCGGTCCTTCCGGCTTTCGCCGACGGTTCGCCGTGGCGGAAATCCGGTTGAGCGTGGGCAGGGCAGCCTTGCGGCGTGGCCGTCGATCTGATTCCCTAGACATGATCCGATTCGGGCTGGGGCATCGTGCAGGAACCGGACTAGATGAGCTCTTCCAGGAAGCCAGAGATTTCAGAAATGAGGCCGAAGCTGACCGTCATCGGGGTCGGCGGCGGTGGCGGCAACGCCGTCAACAACATGATCGCCCAGGGCTTGGCCGGCACCGATTTCATCGTCGCCAACACCGACGCCCAGGCGCTCACCATGTCCAAGGCACCGCGCCTGATCCAGCTCGGCGCGCTGGTCACCGAAGGGCTCGGCGCGGGCTCCTTGCCGGAGATCGGCCAGGCGGCGGCCGAGGAGTCGATCGACGAGGTGATGGACTACCTGTCGGACACCCATATGTGCTTCGTCACCGCCGGCATGGGCGGTGGCACCGGCACCGGCGCGGCCCCGGTCATCGCCCGGGCGGCCCGCGAGGCGGGCATCCTCACGGTCGCGGTGGTGACAAAACCCTTCGCCTTCGAGGGCAAGCGCCGCATGCAGATGGCCGAGCGCGGCATCGAACTCCTGCGCGAGGCCGCCGACACCGTCATCGTCATCCCCAACCAGAACCTGTTCCGGGTCGCCAACGCCAGCACGACCTTCGAGATGGCGTTCGGCATCGCCGATCAGGTCCTTCTCTCCGGGGTCGGCTGCATCACCGACCTCATCGTCAAGGAAGGTCTGATCAATCTCGACTTCGCCGACGTCAAGACGGTGATGCGCGGCATGGGGCGCGCCATGATGGGCACCGGCATCGGCACCGGCGACAACCGCGCCATGAAGGCGGCGGAAGCCTCCATCGCCAATCCTCTGCTCGACGAGCGCTCGATGAAGGGTGCCCGCGGCGTGCTGATCTCGATATCGGGCGGCATGGACATGACGCTGTTCGAGGTCGACGAGGCGGCAACCCGCATTCGCGAAGAGGTCGGCGACGATGCCGACATCATCGTCGGGGCCATCTTCGACCAGTCCCTGGCGGGGCAGTTCAAGGTTTCGGTCGTGGCCACGGGCCTGTCGCCCTCGGCGGCCGACGGCGATCCGTTCGTCACCGTCCGTGAGACGGCGGTCGCCCACTAGGAGCATCCCGCTTTCGGGCTGGCGTGGGGCTGCGCGACGGGACGCGCCGACCCCCTCCGCGCATGCCGGCCGGCCTCCAAGGCAAGGATCCGCTAATCTCTTCGTGGTTTGATGCATCGATTTCGCCGCTGTGCCTGAAGGGCAGCTGCCCGCCCACGACGAATGCCTTGCGTGTAAGGACTGATGCAACTTTCCGAAAAGCTGGTGATGCGGGGCGCCGTCTGGACGATCGGCACCTACGGCCTTTCAGTCGTCCTCCGCTTCGGTTCCAACGTCATCCTGTCGCGGCTGGTGGTGCCTGAAGTCTTCGGCATCATGCTGGTCATCAACACGCTGCGCAGCGGCATCGAGCTGATCTCGGACGTCGGTATCGGCCAGAACATCATCCACAACAGCCATGGCGAGGAGAAATCCTTCCGCGACACGGCCTGGACCATCCAGATCCTGCGCGGCATGATCCTGTTCGGCATCATGTTCCTCGCCGCCGCCCCGCTCGGCCGGCTCTATTCCCTGCCCACCACCGCCATCCAGTTCGCGTCGCTCAGCCTTGCGATCATGGGCGCGGCGTCGGTTTCGATCTACATCCTGCAGCGGCGGATGCAGCTCATCCGCCTCAACCTCTTCGACCTGTCGATGGATGTCATCGGCGCGCTTCTGGTCGTGGGCCTCGCCCTCTACAGCCCGACGATCTGGTCGCTGATCCTGGCCGGTGTGCTGGGGGCCGCGGTCAGGGCCTGCTCGACATACCTGCTTCCCTACGGGCGCAACTGGTTTGCCTGGCAGCCGAACTACGCCCACCAGATCCTGCATTTCGGCAAGTGGATCTACATCGCCTCGCTGCTGTCGTTCCTGAGTTCCAGCTTCGACAAGCTGTTCCTCGGCCAGAGCATCCCGCTGGCGATGCTGGGCATCTACGGCATCGCCCGCAACATCGCCGACCTTCCGGCTGCGCTGAGCGCGCGCCTGGGCTATTCAGTGGTGTTCCCGCTGATCTCCCGGGAAAAGGACAAACCGCGCGCCGAATTGCGCAAGCGCCTGATCCCGCTGCGGCTCAAGCTGCTGCTCGCCTGTGCGGTCTGCATGGCCCTTGGCATCGCCTTTGCGGACGTCGCCGTGCGCATCATCTACGACGCCCGCTATCACCAGGCCACCTGGATGCTGCCGATCCTGCTGGTCGGCGTCTGGGGCGCCATCCTCTGCAGCATCAACGAATACGCCCTGCTGGGCGTCGGCAAGCCGCTCTACGGCGCCGCCGGCAACATGGTGAAGCTGGCGTCGCTGGCGATCGGCATCCCTGTCGGCCTCTATTTCCAGGGGCTGCTCGGCGCCATTCTCGTCATCGCTCTCAGCGACCTCTGCCGCTACTTCATCATCCTCTTCGGCCAGTATCGCGAGCGCGTTTCCTTCTTCGTCCAGGACGTTCTGCTCAGCATCCTCATGCTCGGTCTCCTGGCCGGCCTGACGTTGCTGCGCCAGCAGCTGGGCTTCGGCACCACCTTCGACGGAGCCGCGGGCTGAGATGAAGGCGGCTGGGGCAAAGGTCGGCGTCGTCGTCATCGGCAGGAACGAAGGCGCGCGGCTGATCTCCTGCCTGCTCTCGCTCGGCGAGCTGGCGGCAAGCACGGTCTATGTCGATTCCGGCTCGACCGACGGCAGCGCCGAAGCGGCGAGGCGCCTGGGCGCCGCGGTCGTCGAGCTGGATATGACCTTGCCGTTCACGGCGGCCCGCGCCCGCAATGCCGGCTTCGCACGGCTGGAGGCTGTCCGGCCGGAGCTGGAGTTCGTGCAGTTCGTCGATGGCGACTGCACGCTCGCCCCCGAATGGATCACGCGAGCCCACGCCTTCCTCGCCGCGCATGACGACGTCGCGGTCGTCGCCGGCCGGCGGCGCGAGCGGGCACCCGGGCAATCGGTCTACAACGCGCTGTGCGACCGCGAATGGGACACGCCCGTCGGCGAGGCGACCGAGACCGGCGGCGACTGCCTCGTCCGGGCCGCGGCGTTCCGAAAGGTGGGCGGCTACGCCCCCGACCTGATCGCCGGCGAGGAGCCGGAAATGTGCGTAAGGCTGCGCGGTGCCGCCTGGCGCATCTGGCGCCTCGACGCCGAGATGACGCTGCACGACGCCAACATCATGCGCTTCGGCCAATGGTGGCGCCGCGCCACGCGCGCCGGCCATGCCTATGCCGAGGTCGCGGCCCGGCACGCCGGCTCGCCCCATGCCATATGGAGCGCCAACGTGCGCCGGGCACTGCTGTGGGGTTTCGCGCTCCCGGCCGCGATCTTGGCCGCGGCGGTTGTCTTTCACCCGGCCTTGCTCGCCCTGCTTCTGCTCTATCCGCTGCAGGTGGCGCGGATCGCGCTTCGCGAAAGGGTGGCCGGGCGCTCCGGCTGGACCTACGCCCTGTTCGTCACGCTGGCCAAGTTTCCCGAGGCGCAGGGCGTGGTCCGCTTCTACGCCAACCGGTTGCTCAGGCGCCGGGCCGCCATCATCGAATACAAGTAATCTATTCGGCCGCCTCGGCGGTGCGGTCGGCCGGCGGCTGCGAGGATGGCCGGGCGTCCCCATTCGCTCCGCCGAACAGTTGCAGCAGTTCGCGCCCCAGCCGGCGGCGGTCGTGGCTCTGCTCGACGCGTCCGCGTCCCACGCTCCCCATCCGCTGCAGCTCGCCCGGACCGGCCGTGAGCGCCGCGCGTATGGCGCCGACCAGCTGGTCGTGGTCGCCGGGCGTCACCAGCCAGCCGCAGCTTTCGTCGACGAGTTCGGGAATGCCGGCCACCGTCGTCGAGATCACCGGCCGCCCCAGGGCGAACGCCTCCATGATGACGATCGGCAGCCCCTCGGCATAGCTCGGCAGCAGAAGCGCCCGCGCGCCGGCGATCATGCGGCGCACCTCGCCATTGCTCGCCCAGCCATGCAGCCTGACCTCCTGCGCCACGCCGTGCCGGGCGATCTCTGCCTCGATCTCCTGGCGCTTGTCGCCGTCGCCCACCAGCACCACGCTGATCCCGGGAAAGTCGCGCTTGAGCGCGGCGACGGCGGCCGGGATGTGCACCTGCCCCTTGGCTGCGCACAGCCGGCCGACGCAGACGAGCGTCAGGTTGTCCGGCGCGGGCGCCGGTGCGGGTTCGAAGTCGCCGAGGTCTATGCCGCAGCGCACGACGTGGATCTTGCCGGCATCCTGCGGCCGCGCCAGCGAAGCGAGCAGGCCGCGGCCAAAGTTGGAGATCGCCACCACGAAGGCCGAGCGGGCGATCTTCTCCTCGAAGCTCAGCCGTTCGGGCTCGACGAATTCGTCGGGGCCGTGGGCGGTGAAGCTGTAGCTCGGGCCGCCGAGAATGGAGGCCAACATGGCCACCGCCGCGGCGTTGTTGCTGTAGTGCGAATGCACATGGCCTATCCCGAGCCGCTTCGCCTGCTGCCGCAGCGCCGCCGCCTGCATCATGTAGGCGACGTGGCGGATCGCTCCGCCCCTGGCATTGGAGAGTAGCGTCCACCAGGCCGGCAGCGCCCGCGCCAGCCCCGCGGGATTGACGAACAATTCGCGTAGCGCGGCCTTGAAAAGGCCCTTGACGTTGCCGTCGAGCAGGTAGCGCGTCATGTCCACTTCCTGCCAGTCCGCCGGGTCGACCAGCGGACCGTCGAAGCGGCGCACCGCCAGCCGGACGACCTCCACGCCGAGTGCCTCCAGGGCGGCGATCTCGCCGCGGATGAAGGTGGCGCTCGGCGCCGGGTAGGTGTTCAGGAAATAGGCGATCTTCATGGTCGGCCGGACTTCGCTTCTATCGTGTTGCCTGCCAGCGCGCCGGCATCGCCGACGGGCGGGCCGGCGCCGCATGGGCGCTCCTTGTCGCGGCTCGCACGGCTGGTGCCGTCCGCCACTTGACCGCGGCGCGCAGCGACAGCCCGAACGCCATGCCCATCGTGCTGAACAGCAGATACTGGATCTCGCGCGCGAAGATCACCCATTCGTACATCGAATGTACATAGGCGATCAGCATCGCCACGCCCATGCCGAGCAGGAGGTTGCCCTCGGCGGTCATCCGTTCGCGCCAGCCCCATTTCAGGGCGGTTAAGAGGGGTACGGCAAGCATGAGGACGAAAGCGAACAGGCCGAGATAGCCGGTCTCGACCGCGGCCAGCCAGTAGGCGTTGTGGACGATGTTGTTGCGGTTGCCTTCGCTGGGCGAAACGTTGGCCCGCTCCGAGTAGCCGAAATTCTTGGCGATGTAGACATAGTGGTTGACGCCCACGCCGGCGGGATAGTCGGCCACGATGTAGGACGCCGCCAGTTCGAAGGCTGCCCGCTCGTCATATTCTTCCTCGGTGAGCGGCACCGCCTCGAAGCGGTTCTGGAAGGTCGAGATCGCCACCGGCGCAACCGCCGCCAGCGCCACCGCCGCCGCCAGCGCCAGCATCACCTTGCGCTGCGTCAGCCCGGCGAGCGCCAGCGCGCAGTATGTGATGACCATGCCGATTGCCGCGAGCCCGACGGCCGCGCGCGACGCCGTGAAGATCACCACCAGCACCGTCGCCAGGATCGCCGGCACGAGATAGCGCAGGCGCCCATAGCCGTAGAGCAGCATCGCCAGATGCGGGAACAGCACGAAATGCGTGGTCAGGCCGAGCGTGTTCTGGTGCACGAACAGCCCGCGCGTCTGGGTCAGGTCGAGGCCGAAGCGCTGGTAGACCACGGCGATGACGTTCATGCCCATGCCGATGGCCATGCCGCGCAGGATGTCGACGACGACCTTCGGGTCGTGGCGCGTCGCCCGCGCCACCGCCACCACCACCAGGAACATGCGCATGAACTGCCAGATGCCGAAGGTCGCGGCCAGCGGCTCCGTGGCCTGGAAGATCGAAAGCGACGCGACCGCGATATAGACAAGCAGCGGCACCTTGTATGCCCACGGCACCGGCCCGCCCGGCACCGCGAGCAGTGCCGCGAGCGCCAGGATGTCGACGATCGTGATCTCGAGGCTGTAGACGAAGCCGACCCACTCGCCCGCCCAGGAGATGATGCCGATGTCGAAGATCGGCAGCGCCGCCGCCAGGAAGGGCAGCAGGCCGAACAGCGTCCAGAACAGGCGGGCGAACATTGCATTGCCGCGCAGCCCCAGGCTGAGCGGAAACGCGCTGGCCAGCGCCATGAGCAGGACGACGAATTTCAAGCAAATTGCCTCGGAGTATTAATATCTGGCACATATCACGGTGGGGCGACCTTCCGAGTTAACGGTCGGTCCGATCGGGTCTTAGGGTTAACAAGAAGAAATGCTCAAGCGTCTTCGGCAAGGACTCTGGATACTTGCGGTCTTTCTGGTTGCCGCAATGAGCGCCGTGGCCCGTTCGCAGGAGATCACGGTGGCGGAAGTCACGATTGCGGCGCCCGACATCGTCTCGATCGAGCTGCGCGAACCCGCCGTCCAGCGCGGTCGCATCGTCCGCCTGGACCGGCCGCGCGCCGAGCCCGTCGGCACATGGGTGCGCCACCAGGGCGCCTGGGGGCTGGTCGTCGGGCCTGATCGCGACCGGCTGCGCATCGCCGACACGCCGCCCGGCGTGGTCCTCGATCGCGGTGCCGTCGACGCGGCCTCCGCCTATGCGCCGATCGGCGGGCGCAAGGTGGTCGCGGTCTATCGCAAGTCCATGCCCTTCGATTCGGGCCTGTTCCGCGGATCTGGCGGCGACACCCAGGCCGGGGCCAGTTTCAAGCACTATCTCTACCTGCAGCTCGATGGACCGCTCGCCGCCGGAACCTATCCGATTGCCGGCCCCGGGCAGCTGCCGGACGGGACCCGCGTCGTGGTCGACGACCGGGCGACGCGGGCGGTGGCGATCCGCGCGACCCAGCTGGGCCATCGTCGCAACGACACCGCCAAGGTTGCCTACCTCGCGCTGTGGCTGCCGGGAGGGCCGGATCGGGGCGCCGTCGATTTCCGCCGCTACGGCATCGACCGTTTCAGCGTGCTCGACGACAGGGGACGGGAGGTCTTCGACGCGGCCATCGGCCTGCGCGCCGGTCCCGATGACCCCGAGCCCGGCAACGGGCTGCCGCGCGAGCTGGTCGACTACGCCGACGCGGCGGCCGAGCCCGTGCCGCTGTCGCGCATCGACGGCAATTCGTTCGTCGCCGCGCGGCCTCACGGTCTGGCTCGCGGTCAGCGCGTGGCGCTCCAGCGCCTCCAGGGTAACGAGGATGCCGGAGCCGTCTTCGCCACCGTCGGCACGGTCACCGCGGCCGGCTTCGACGTCGTCGATGTCGACGGCACGCTGCCCGCGGCGCTGGCGCCCGGCGCCTACGTAACGCCGGCGCATGTCGCCAACCGCGCCGGCACCTATGTCTTCGAACTCGACTATTCGGACTGGCGGCCGGAGAGGGACGGTGTCTACCGGCTCCGGATTGCGGGCCTTGGTATTTCCGATCCGATCGTGATTGCCGACGACGTCTGGCTGCGTTCGGCCAGGCTGTCGATCGCCGGCCTCTACAACCAGCGCAGCGGCATCGCCCTCGACGGGCGTTTCGGCTACGAGCGCCCGGCGGCGTTTCGCCCCGGCGAGGGCATGGCGATACGCGAAAGCCGGCTGCCGCTCGCCTGGTCTTCGGAATTCGCCGGCTTCGTGCCGTTCGAGGAGGGCGCCAGGCCCGCCTGGCTGACGGACAAGGTCGCGCCGGACAGCTACTGGGGCGGCTACATGGACGCGGGCGACTGGGACCGGCGCATCCAGCACGTCGAGGTGTCGTCGCTCCTGCTCGAGGTCTTCGAGAGCATCCCGCCGGAAAAACGCGGCGTCGATCTCGGCCTGCCGAAGTCTGCCGAGGTGCTCGACCCCGAACTCTATCGCGGAACCGACGCCTTGCCGGACCTCGTCCACGAGGCGATCTGGGGGCTGGATTTCTTCCGCCGCCTGCAGATGGCCGACGGCAGCATCCGCGGCGGCATCGAAAGTGCCGCGCACCCGCTCAAGGGCGAGCCGAGCTTTCTCGAGCATCGCCAGGTCTTCGCCTATGCTCCCGACCACCTGTCGAGCTACAGATACGCCGCCGCCGCCGCGAAGCTGGCGCGCGTCTTGAGCGGATTGGGCAGCGACAGGCTGGCGTCCGTCTACCGCGACAGCGCGCTCGCTGCCTGGCAGGCGGCCGAGCGCGGCTTCGACGATCCCGACCGCTACTATGCCGACGCCATCGCGTCCGCGGAAGCCTCAGGCGCCTTTGCCGGCGTGGACTGGGACGAGCGCAAGAGCGGCTTGCAGGCCCAGGCCGGCGAATACCGTGCGGGTGCCGCGGCGGCCCTGTTCAGGCTGACGGGCGAGCCTGCCTTCGCAGCGCTCTTCGAAGCGCGCTGGCGTGACGGCTGGGACCTCTATGCGCACAAGGGCGACGCGGCCTGGGACTATATGAACGGCCCGGCTGCCGATCCGGGCATTGCAGCTCAGATCCGCGAGGCGTTCCTGGCCGATGCCCGCCTCGTCGTGTCCGCCCAGGAGCGCCTGGCCTATCCGGCGATGAAGCACCCGGCCGCGCCCGCCGGCTGGGGGCAGGGCGGTGCGCCCGACTACAGCCAGCTGATGCTGCTCATCCGCGCCCATCGCCTCGGCGGGGACCCCGCCATCCTCAAGACCATGCAGCGCGCCCACCACGTCCTGCTCGGCGCCAACCAGCTGGGGCTTTCCCTGATGACGGGAGCCGGCGTCCGCCCCGTCGCCAATCCGCTGCACGAGGACAGCATCGCCATGGGCGTCGCCGCCCCCATCGGCATCACCGTCTATGGCTGGGCATCCCAGGCAGCCACCGCCCAGGGCTGGGTGTTCGGTCCCCGGTGGTCGCCGCTGGCCGAAGTGGGGTCGGACGAGCGGCGCATAGAGCCGCCGCGTTTCTCGCTGCCCTTCTACGAATATCTCGTCGAACATCCGGCCGTTGTGATGCAGCAGGAATACACCGTCCAGCAGACGATCGGCACGATGGCGGGGCTCGCGCTCTATCTTGACGGGCAGTGACCGGCCTTCAGCGCGACGCGGGCACCCGCGCGGTCCTGCGTTGCCGGAACTCCGCCAGCGTAAGCCGCAGCAGTGGCAGCACCGAGAAGACGTAGCGGCGCCACAGCCGCTTCGGGTCGGTGGCCAGGCGGTGCACCCACTCGATGCCGGCCCTGCTCATCCAGCGCGGCGCCCGCCGCTTCATCCCGGTCATGAATTCGAGCGAAGCGCCGATGCAGAGCGCGGTACCGACCGCCCGGCCATCCATCGCGATGGCATGGGCGATCTTCTCCGACTGCGGCGAGCCGATGGCGAGGAAGGTGAAGGCGGCCCTTTCGCGCACCACGAAGTCGACGCACCTGGCGAGTTCGGCCGGATTGTTGCCGACGCCGAAGGGCGGAACGTGCGCAGCGATGCTGAGGCGCGGAAATTTCGCCCGCATCTTCGCCACGACCGCCTCGTTCGGCGCCACCAGGGCGATGTGGTCGCCATCCTTGACGACGGTGCCGAACAGGCAGGCGGTCAGGTCGGCGCCGGTCACGCGCGGCAGTTTCAGCGGCATGGCGCGCGCCAGCAGCACCAGCGGTTTGCTGTCGCAGAGCGTCAGCCAGGCCGCCTCGTAGAGCGGCTTCAGCTCGGCATGGGTGGAGAGGCGGACGACATGGTCGACATTGGGGGTCACGACATAGCGGAAGCCGTCGGCGTTGCGCGTCGCCGCAATCAGCTCGACGGCGTCGTCGAACTTGATGATGTCGAAGGGGACGTTGAGAAAGTGCTGGCGTTGGATGACGGGGTCTTTCGCGATGCCGTTGCTTTGCACGAGTGCCAAGATGTAACCCCCGAGGTGCGCCTGGCCTGGCGCCTGCGCCTCCCGCCTTCCAGCCTTGACCCTCTAACAACATTGGCGATCCACCAACGTCAAGCCTGGGTTGCCGCCAAGATCGCCAAATCACAGAAGATCGTTAAATTCCATCGCGTAAGTATGGGCTGAGCGCCCGCGACGTGAAAGCAAATATGACCGAAATCATCCTTGTCCTGCTGTCCTTGGCCAATCTGGCGTTGCTGATTCCGGTTCTGGCCTTCGCCGTGGAGATATTTTCGGCCGTAAGCCGGGGTCGGCGCCAACCTGCGCCGTTACCCTCGGCCCGCCCCTTGGCCGCAATTCTCGTGCCGGCTCACGACGAGGCCGAGGGCATCGCCGCGACGATACGCGGCCTGCGCGAACAGCTGCGGCCGGGCGACCGGCTGCTCGTCGTCGCCGACAACTGCACCGACGACACGGCGAGGCTCGCCCGCGACGCCGGCGCCGAGGTGATGGAGCGTCACGACCCGTCGCGGCGCGGCAAGGGTTTCGCGCTCGATTTCGGCGTCCGCGACCTCGCCGCGGCGCCGCCCGAAGTGGTGGTGATCGTCGACGCCGACTGCACGCTTGAGCCCGGCTGCATCGACCGTCTCGTCGCGCGCGCCTCCGCGACCCAGCGCCCCGCGCAGGGCCTCTACCTGATGTCGGCGCCGGCGGGCTCGGGCCTCAACCTGCAGGTCGCCGAGTTCGCCTTCCTGGTCAAGAACAGGGTCCGGGCGGCGGGCCTGCACCGGCTCGGCTTCCCCTGCCATCTCACCGGCTCGGGCATGGCCTTCCCCTGGGCGGTCATCCGCGACGCCCACCTCGCCCATGCCAGCCTCGTCGAGGACATGAAGCTCGGGCTCGACCTGGCGCTCGCCGGCAGGGGCGCGGAGTTCTGCGAGGACGCCCGCATCGACAGCCATTTTCCCTTTTCGCAGGCCGGCGCGTCGTCGCAGCGCCGCCGCTGGGAGGAGGGGCATCTCGGCATGATCGCCCAGGCACTGCGGTCTCTGCCCGCCGCGGTCCGGTCCGGAAACACGGGCGCCGCAGCGCTCGTGCTCGACGTGCTGGTGCCACCGATTACCCTGCTTGTGCTGCTGCTTGGCGCCGCCTTCGTCGTGACAGCGGTTGCGACCTATGCCCTGTCGCTCGCCCCGTTCGCCCTGGCCGTTTCGACGCTCGGCCTCGCCCTGTTCGGGATCTCGGCGCTGGTCGCCTGGACAGCGTTCGGGCGAAAGGTACTGCCGCCGATGTCGCTGTTGCGGGTGTTTCCCTATGTGCTGCGCAAGCTTGCCCTCTATCCTCGCCTGGCCCTCGGCTCGCGGGTAGGCACCTGGATCCGCACCGACCGGCGGCGTCCGGACTGATCTCTGCGGCCGCTCAGCTCCCGTCCGCCAACTCGACGCCCGGCATTCCGCGCCGCAATGCCCACAGCAGGCTGACGGTGTCGCGGATGCGCTTCGCTCGGGCCACGACATATCCCCGCTCCGGTCGGGTGTAGGTACGTTCCATGTAGCCGGCATAGGCGATGACGAAGCGCGCGGGCACGCCCTGGCATCCCCCGTCAGGCCCGAACCCTTGCCGTACCCGCCACCGGGCGACGAGCTCCAGCGCAATGGATCTCAGGCTTTCCGCGCGGGTCTGGTCGAGCGCAGCCGGCGCGGGCGCCGTGGCCGCCTCGTCGCCGAAAACCGTCGCATAGGCGACCACGGCGACGAAGTAGTTGCCGAGTTCGGTCAGGTGCACGCGATCGGTGAACAATGCGGCCGTCACGCCCTCCGCGGCCAGCCCCTCGAAGCCCGCGACCGGCTGGGCGGAGGTGAGGCGCGCAACCAGTTCGGCGAGCGCCAGCGACGCCGGGATGAAGCGGATGCGATCCTGCCGGTCTTGCCCGGCCAGCTTGCGGTTGATGCCTTCCACCAGGCATTGCCAGATCGGCGAGGCGGCGCGTTCGTAGTCGATCCAGTCGCCGGGAGCGGCGAGGTCGGAGAGGTCCGCCCAGGACGCGAGGAAATAGCTCATGCCGCGCGGATTGCTGGCTATGAACCTGTCCTGCAGCTCGCCCATGTAGGCTGCTGTGCCTTCGCTCAGCATCGCGTCGAGCACCCGGTGCCATTCGGTGACGATGAGCACGTCGTAGCGGCGCGCGGCGAACGCCGCGATCACGTCGACCGGCGTGCCGTCGCGATCGACCCCTGCGCCATAGCCCGAGCCGGGCGGACTGCCGTCCGGCCCCCTTGTCCGCTGCCGGATCGACGAGCCGCCGATGTGCTGCCGTTCCCAGGCGAGGCTTCTGCCGCCCGCGGCCGCGATGGCCTCCAGCATGTCGGGGAAGGGCCGGTCGGTGAGGCTGTGCCCCGAGATGAAGAACTGTCTTGCATCCTCCGCCACCGCAGGCGTCGTGCCGAGGGCCGGCGCGATCGCCTTTCCGGTCATGCCGAGGCCGAGCGCCGCGAGCAGAGCGACTGTGGCACCGTGGCGGGCGAACAACCGCTCACGCATGCAGCGCATCGAGGCTGGCTTGCGCATGCCGGTCGGTGCCGCCGCGCTTGAGTGTCATTGCCGTGACGATATGGTCGCGTCCGAGCGACATGCGGCCGGCCAGCTGATCGCCTCTCGAAAACGGCGCCGCATCCCCCTGGAAGCTGGCTACGAATGTCCCGGAGGCCGGATCGAGGCGCACGGACATGGCGTCGAACCCGAACAGCTTGCCCGAGAGCGGGTACTGGCATTTGTAGGCGCATTCCTTGGCGCTGAAGATGGCGCGCGCCAGGAGGCCGCGGCGCCTTGCGGGCTGGCCGGCCAGCCATGCGCGCTCGTCGGCCGTGCAGATGTCCTCGACCAGTTCGGCGTCGAGCGGCAGGGCCGGCTCGATGTCGAGGCCGACCGCCAGGTAGCCGTCGGTGGCGCGGGCGATCGCCGCCACGCACCAGTCGGCGCAATGGCTGATGCTGCCCGTCATGCCCGCCGGCCAGGCGGGGGCGCGGTCGGCGCCGGCCGGAACGGCGGCCGGGGCGAGGCCGAGTTCCCGCATGGCGGTGCGCGCCAGGGTGCGTCCCGCCGTGAATTCGCGCCGCCGCGAAGCCGATGCGTTGGCGATCGCCGCCTCCTCGCCCGGCAAAGGCGCGCCCCATTCGCCGCGTGGGTCGCCCTGGGCGACCGCGACGTCCGGTTCGAACAGCCGGGCGAGGGCCGCGCTCATCCCGCGCCGCGCGTCCGCACCAGTGCGGCCCGCCTGTCGCCGAGTGCGGCCCGGCGCATGGCGGCGCGGTCCGCGACCTTGCTCAGCCGGTCGTCCGCCTTGCCGCGCTGCGAGAGGTGTTCCGACAGCGCCTTCACGGTCGGGAAGCGGAACAGGTCGGTGATGAGCATGTCCGGCGCGATGCTCGCCTTAAGCTCCCGATGCGCCTGCACCGCGAGCAGGGAATGCCCGCCTAGCGCGAAGAAGCTGTCCGACAGTCCGACCCTTTCGACGCCGAGGATGCGGCGGAAAGTGTCGGCGATGGCGCGCTCGACAGTGTCCGTCGGCTCGACATAGGCGGCAGCGGCCGCCGGCGCAGTGATCGCGTCCGGCTTCGGCAGCGCCTTGCGGTCGACCTTGGCATTGGGCGTCAGCGGAAACGCCTCCAGGGTGACGAAGTGGACCGGCACCATGTAGTCCGGCAACGTCCTGGCAAGCGCCTGCCTCAGCGCATCCTCGTCGATCCGGCCGCCCGTCTGGCGCAGATAGGCGACGAGGCGCACGTCGTCCTTTCGGTCCTCGCGTGCCATCACCGCGACCTCGGCGATGCCGGGGAAGGCCGCGATGCGCTCCTCGATCTCGCCGAGTTCGATGCGGTAGCCGCGCACCTTCACCTGGTGGTCGGCGCGGCCGAGGAACTGCAGCGTCCCGTCCGTGGTGAAGCGCGCCAGGTCGCCTGTCCGGTAGAACCGGCCGTCGGCGAAGGGGTTGGCCAGGAAGCGCTCGGCGGTGAGATCCGGCCGGTTGTGGTAGCCGCGCGCCACCCCGTCGCCGCCGATATAGAGCTCGCCCTGAATGCCGGGCGGAACCGGGCGTTGCGCGGCGTCGAGGACGTAGAGCTGGGTGTTGGCGATGGGCTTGCCTAGCGGCACCAACCCTTCGCTCACATCGGCAGGCGTCGTCGACGACCAGATCGTCGTCTCCGTCGGTCCGTACATGTTCTCGACGCTCGCCGCGGTCGCTTTGCGCAGGTCGACGAGCAGCGACGACGGCAGCGCCTCGCCGCCGATGAACAGGTGTCGCACCCTGGAGAGCGCGCGCCGGTCGTCGTCGTTCATCAGGAACATGCGCGCCATCGAGGGCGTACACTGCAGGTGCGTCACGCCGTGGCGTTCGATCTCCTCGGCAAGGCTGCCGCCATCGGCCGCCTCGTGCGAAACGGTAGCCCGCGACCGCGCCACCACGTCCGCCAGCGGCACCAGCCGCTCGAGCACCAGGTCGCTCGCCACGCCGAAGTCGATCAGGCAGGCCACCTCGTCGACGCCGATCGCGGCCACCTGCTCGATGCGCCGCAGCGCATCCTCGACGGTGCCGAAGAGGCCGCTGTCCTCGAAATAGCGCAGGAAGGCGAATTCGAGGATCGCGTCGAGTTCGTCGGCCGCCAGCGACTGCAGGTCGATGTCCATCGGCTGCGCAACGCCCTGCGGCTTCTTGAACGCCGGGAAGGCCCAGGCATATTGCTTGATGAGGGCTGCGGCGCTGCGCAGATAGTCCTTCATCGGCTCGCGCGCCTGCCTGCGCACCTCCTCCCGATCGGCGCCGACAAGCGTGTGCAGCATCAGCGTCACCTTGTGGTCGGCCGGGTTGCGCCCGGCGTCGACCAGCGCCTGCCTGTAGATGCGGATCTTGTCCGCCAGCTCATCGACCGACTGGCCGAGCAGATGGGTGAGCACGTTGGCGCCGAGCCGTGCCGCCTCGCGGTAGGTTTCCGGATTTCCGGCCGTGGTCACCCACACGGGCAGCTCCTTCTGCACCGGCCGCGGCTGCGTGACGACGCCGACCTTGCCGCTGCCGAAGTCGAACTCGACCCTCTCGCCGCGCCACAGCTTCCGCACCGTCTCGATGTCGCGCAGCATTGCCGACTTGTTGTGCGGCGGCGCGTTCTCCGGCCGCAGCACGAAGTCCTCCGGCATCCAGCCCGAGGCGAAGGCGAGCCCGACGCGGCCGTTGCTGATGTTGTCGAGCACGGCCCATTCCTCGGCGACGCGGGCCGGATGGTGCAGCGGCAGCACGCAGCTGCCGGCGCGGATCGACAGGTTGCGCGTCACCGCGGCGACGGCCGCGCCGGTCACCGAAGGGTTCGGATAGGGGCCGCCGAAGGCGTGGAAGTGGCGTTCCGGCGTCCACAGCGCCTGGAAGCCGTGCGTGTCGGCGAACTTGGCGCCCTCGAGCAGCAGCCGGTACTTGGCGGGGCCGGCGCCGTCGTCGTTGCCCCAGTAGAACAGGCTGAAGTCGAGCTGCTTGTCCCGAGCCGCCCCGCGCCCCTTGTGGGCCTTGACCTCGCTCGAATGGATCACGACCTTGAAGCCGCGCGTCAGCGTCCAGAACAGCTCCAGCACCGAGATGTCGAAGGACAGGCTGGTCACCGCCAGCCACACCGGCTGGCCGCTTTCCGGCACGGTGACGCGTTCGTTCATGCCGGCGAAGAAGTTCGCCACGTTGCGGTGCTCGATCATCACCCCTTTCGGGCGCCCGGTGGAGCCCGAGGTGTAGATCACGTAGGCCAGGTTGTCGGATGCCGCCCTGCTTGCCGGCCGGTCGCTGCGCCCGCCGGCCTCCAGCAGGTCCTCGATGCAGACTAGCCTGGCCGCGTGGAGCGGCAGCGAGCCCTTGAGCGCGCGCTCGGTCAGCACGATCGGCGCGGCACTGTCCTCGACCATCAGCGCCAGCCGGTCGCCGGGGAACATCGGATCGAGCGGCACATAGGCGCCGCCCGCCTTCTGGATGGCGAGCGCGCCGACGACGAGTTCGACCGAGCGCGACAGATTGAGGCCGACCATCGTATCCGGGCCGACGCCAAGGGCGATCAGCGCATGGGCGACCACGTTGGCCTGCTCGTCGAGCTGGCGATAGGTCAGCTGGTCCTCGCCCGCGGCCACCGCCACCGCATCCGGCGTTCGGTCGACCTGCCGCTCCACCAGCCGGTGCATCAGGGCGCTGCGGTCGTAGGTGCGCGCCGTGTCGTTCCATGCGTGCAGGACGCGATGCTGCTCGTCCTTGGTCATCAGCGGCAGCTCGGCGAAGGTGCCGCCGCCTTCCGCGAAGGCCTTGGCAAGCACCGAGAGTCGCAGCGCGATGTCGCGCGCTCGCGCCTCGCTCATCCGCGCGCGGTCGAAATGCAGGGCATCGGCGGTGGCGTCCTCGCCGATGGCGAAGGCCAGCGCGCAGCCTGCCGGCAGTGCGTCTCGCTCGCCGGAGCCTTCGATCAGCCCGATCGTCAGCCGCGGTTCGTTGAGGCCAGGGACGCGGCGCGTCAGGTCCGACAGCCAGGCGCCGCGGTCACGCGCGGCGGCGATGGCATCAGTCACCTGGCTCTTGAACGCGCCCAGGCTCGCGTCGTCGGCGGCCGCGAGGTTCAGGGGATACACATCGGAAAAATAGCCCGGGAAGGTGGCGGCGCGCGCCCTGGCCGCCTGGCTGGAGAACGCCAGCGACGCCTCGGCCTGGCCGGTGAGGCGGAGCACGAAGGCAGCGACCGCCGCCGCCCTCGCGTCGCGGTCGAGCCCGCGCGGCAGGTCGAGCGGAATCGCCGCGACGTCCGCCGCCTGGCCCGCCGTCCACGGTTTCATGTCGATGAGGTCGATGTCCTGCGCCGCGGCGATCGCCGCGCGCATCTCGGTCTCGTGTCCGGCCGCTTCGGCCACTGCCTCGGTCAGCCCGCGCGAAAAGGCTTCGTCCATGCGGGGCAGAACCGTGCCTGGCCGCAATGCCGTCCACAGCGGCTCGCCGTCGCCGATGCGCGACGCCTCGACGAGTACTGCCGCGTCCGCCGCCGCGATCAAAACGCCTTCCGGCGAGACCGACATCACCGAGCCCGGCGCGCCGTGCGGGGCCTCGCCGGTGGCGGTCAGCCTGGTCACGGCGTAGAGGCCGTTCTCGGCGCGCAGTTTCGGCGTGACCAGCGGGTTGGCGTATCCGGCCCCGAAATCGAGCGCCCGCACCAGCCGTTCGAGGCTGGGCGCGGACTGGTCGAAGCGAAGCGTCGCTGCCGCCTCGGGGCGCAGTTTCCTGCCGAAATAGCTGCGTTCGGCGAGGTCCTGCAGACGTCCGGCGAGCGTTCCGCGCTCGATGCCGTCGAGCAGTTCGGCGAAACTGCCTATCCCCGCCTCGAAGCATTTGGTGTTGAGCATCAGCGCGGTCTCGTCCGGCGCGATGTCGAACATCCGTTGCACGTAGATTGTGCCCTGGTCGACGCCGGAGGCCAGCGCATGCCAGGTCACGCCGTGCGTGTCCTCGCCGTTGAGGATCGCCCAGGCCGGCGCGTTCAGCCCGGCATAGCGGGGCAGGGGGCCGTCGTGGAAATTGGCCGCGCCCATCCTTGCCTTGCGCCACACGGCCTCGGGGATGAGCCTGAGGTTTGCGGCGCTGAACAGCCAGTCGTAGCCGATGCCGTCGAGCTGGCGCGCAAGGTCCTCTCCCCAGCCGGTCGGATGTATGCCGCTGCGTTCGGCATAGCCGCGGATGCTGGCGCTCTCGGTCACGATCGCGGCGATGCGGTGCCCGCGGCCCCTGAGCATCTCGGCGCACTGCACCAGAAGCGACTCGTCGCCGATCAAGACGCAATCGAAGTGTCCGTTAACCATGTCGTGAGACCGCCCCTGTGCTTGCCCTGAATGCAGTGGCTCTTATACTGGCCAGCGTAAATGAACGTTATGATGGTGCCTGGAATTATCATCAGCATCGTAACAGCTGGTTAAGTCAGTTGCTTTGGGTCCTGCCCATAGTCCTTGCTCTGCACCATCGGACGGGATTTGTGCGCGCCGCTTAACGGCATGTTCAATTTTCCCGGCGATACGAAGCACTTGGGGCGCTAAGTGGGGTGGTAAGGCTGCGGGGCGCGTCCTGCGCCTCGAAGTTTCCTGGACCGCGACGGATGGTGCCTGCAGCAGGTACAAGCCATGACCGATAGTCCCGACCAGTTCTCCCCGAACGACATCGCCATCGTTGGCATGGCGCTGCGTGTTCCTGGCGCGCGCGACGTCGGCCAGTTCTGGGCCAATCTGCGCGACGGGGTCGAATCGATCCGCGATCTTACGGAGGAAGAGCTGCTGGCGGCGGGTGAGCAGCCGAGCCGCATCCACCATCCCAATTACGTGCGCCGCACCTCCGAGCTTCCCGCCATGGAGATGTTCGACGCCGAGTTCTTCGGGCTGAGCCCGAAGGAGGCGGCGATCATGGACCCGCAGCACCGGCAGTTCCTGGAATGCGCCTGGGAGGCGATGGAGGATGCCGGCCGCACGCCCGATTCGAGCGGCGGCCCGGTCGGCGTCTTCGCCGGCTGCGGCATGGGCAGCTATTTCTACTTCAACGTCTGCAGCAACCGCCAGCTCGTCGACCAGGTCGGCATGTTCCTGCTCAGGCACACCGGCAACGACAAGGACTTCCTCGCCACCCGCGCCTCCTTCGCCTTCGACCTGCGCGGGCCGAGCGTCAACATCCAGACCGCCTGCTCCACCTCGCTGGTGGCGGTGCATTCGGCCTGCCAGAGCCTGCTTGCCGGCGAGTGCGAGATGGCGCTGGCCGGCGGCGTCACGATCGACCTGCCGCACCGCCGCGGCTACATGTACCAGGAGGGCGAGATCCTTTCGCCCGACGGCCGCTGCCGTGCCTTCGACCATAGGGCCGCCGGCACCGTCTTCGGCAGCGGCGTCGGCGTGGTCGTCCTGCGTCGCCTCTCCGACGCGATCGCCGACGGGGACATCGTCCACGCCGTCATCAAGGGCACGGCGGTCAACAACGACGGCGCCAGCAAGGCCGGCTATCTCGCGCCCAGCGTCAACGGCCAGGCCGAGGCGATCATCGAGGCGCAGGGCCTGGCCGGCGTCGACGCCGACAGCATCCAGTATGTCGAGTGCCACGGCACCGGCACCTATCTCGGCGATCCGATCGAGATCGAGGCGCTGACGCAGGCGTTCCGCCAGGGCACCGACCGGACAGGCTTCTGCCGCGTCGGCTCGGTCAAGTCGAACATCGGCCATCTCGACACCGCCGCCGGCGTCGTCAGCCTGATCAAGGCCTCGCTGGCCGTGAAGCACGGCGAAATCCCGCCGACGCTGGGTTTCGAGAAGCCGAACCCTGCCATCGCCTTCGAGCGCAGCCCCTTCGTCGTCAACGACCGCCTGACCCAATGGCCGCAAACACCAGGCCCGCGCCGCGCCGCCGTCAATTCGCTCGGCGTCGGCGGCACCAATGCGCACGCCATCATCGAGCAGGCGCCGTCGCTGGCCGCCGGCCGTTCTACCGCCGAGGACGCGCCGCGGCTGCTGGTCTTCGCCGCACGGAACCGCAAGGCGCTCGACCAGGCGACCGTGCGGCTCGGCGCCGAACTGGTACGTCGGCCCGATCTCGACCTGGGCGACGCCGCCTATACGCTCTTTGCCGGCCGCAAGCATTTCGAGCACCGCCGCGTCGTCGCCGTGGGCGGCCGCGCCGACGCTGTCGCGGTCCTCTCCGATCCCGAGAGCAAGCGCGGCTTCACCCATTCGGCGCTCGACGATGCCTCCGGCCCCGTCTTCCTGTTCCCCGGCGGCGGCGCCCAGCATGTCGGCATGGCCCGCGCGCTCTATGACGGCGACCGGCGGTTCCGCGCGACCGTCGACGAGGGCATATCCTATCTCGATCCTGCCGCGGCGGCGGAGATCCGCCGCGTCTGGCTCGACAGCGGCACCGATCGCGCCGATGCGGAGGCCGCCTTCCTGCGGCCTTCGGTGCAATTGCCGGCGATCCTCATCACCGAGGTGGCCGTCGCCCGCTGGTGGATCGATCGCGGCGTGAAGCCCACGGCCCTCATCGGCCACTCGATGGGCGAGAACGCGGCCGCCTGCATCGCCGGGGTCATCAGCCTGCGCGACGCGGTCAACCTCGTCCGCCTGCGCGGCGAGCTGTTCGACACGGTCGAGCCGGGCGGCATGCTGAGCGTGCCGCTGTCGGCCGCCGCGCTCGCCGAGATCATGCCGCCGGAACTCGACCTCGCCTCGGTCAACGCGCCCGAACTCTGCGTCGTCTCGGGCCGCAACGAGGACCTCGACGGCTTCCGGGCGGCGCTGCAGGAGCGGGGCATCGACGCCTCGCGCGTCGCCATCGACATCGCCGCCCATTCGCGTATGCTCGAACCGATCCTCGGCCGCTTCGAGGCTTTCCTGCGCGGCATCCGGCTCAATGCGCCGTCGATCCCCATCGTCTCCAACCTCACAGGCACCTGGCTGACGGAAACGGAGGCCCGCGACCCGCTCTACTGGGTCCGCCACCTGCGCTCCACAGTGCAGTTCGGCAAGGGTGTCGCCGTGCTCGCGGCCGAACCGGGCCGTGTCTTCGTCGAGGTCGGGCCGGGCCGCGCGCTGTCGTCGCTGGCCAAGCTGCAGCCCTCGGTTCCCGCCAACCAGGTGATCAACAGCCTGCCGCACGCGGAGGACGACACCGACGACCGCGTCCACCTGCTCGCCGCGCTCGGCCGTGCCTGGGGCGTGGGGCTGGACGTGCCGCTCGAGCGCCTGTGGGAGGGAAGCGGCGCCCGCCGCGTTTCGCTGCCCACCTATCCCTTCCAGCACCAGCGCTACTTCATCGAACCCGCCGCCGCGGCCTCGGCTGAGGCGACCGAGGAAGTGCTGCGCAAGCTGCCCGACATCACCGACTGGGGCTTCAGGCCGACCTGGCGCCAGTCGGTCGCCGACGTCGAGATCGACGCGGGCGCGGAGCCGACCTCCTTCCTCGTCTTCCTCGACCGGGCAGGCTTCGGCCGGCCGCTGGTCGAGAGCCTGCGTGGCGGCGGCCACCGGGTGCTCACCGTCGAGGTCGGCGACGCCTTCGCGCGCAAGTCTGCCGAGGCCTATGCGCTCTGCCCCGAGGACAACCGCGCCGGCTACGATGCGCTGCTCGCAGCAATCGCCGCCGAGGGCGCGCTGCCGCAGCGCATCCTGCATCTCTGGCTCGTCACCGCCGACGAGAGCCACCGGCCGGGCTCGAGCTTCTTCAACCGCAACCAGGAGCAGGGCTTCTACAGCCTCGTCCATCTCGCCCAGGCGCTCGGCGAGGCCGGTGCGAGCGACCTGCAGCTGACCGTCGTCGGCAACGGCATGCAGCGCGTCGGCGACGAGCCTCTGCCCTATCCGGAGAAGGCTACGGTGCTCGGCCCCGGCCTCGTCATCCCCAAGGAGATGCCGGGCACGAGCGTTCGCCTGATCGACCTGCAGCTGCCCCGGGTCGAAGCTTCGCGAGGCCTGTTCAGTCGCCAGACCGCGCAAGGGCAGGCGGCGATGGCGCAGCTCCATGCCCAGCTTCGCGACGACCTGTTCGCCGCCCCGGCATCCGAGGTCGTCGCCTATCGTGACGGCCGGCGCTGGACACGCGGCTACGGCAGGCTCCCGCTTGCTCCTGCGGGCGAGGGCCGGCAGGGCTTCCGCCGCCAGGGCGTCTACATCGTCACCGGCGGCCTAGGCGATCTGGCACAGGTGATGGCGCAGGGCCTGGCCGACGAGTTCGACGCCCGTGTCATGTTGGTTGGGCGCAGCGCGCTTCCGCCGCGCGGGCAGTGGCCGCTGTTCATGCGCACCCGTGCACGCTCCGACCGCATGCGGCGCGCCATGGAGCGCATCGTCGCGCTCGAGGCTGCCGGCCACAAGGTCGCCTACGCCGCCGCCGACGTCGGCAATCCCGAGCAGATGGCGGCGGTGGTTGCGGCGACCCGCGCCGAATTCGGTGAGATCAACGGCGTCATCCACACCGCAGGCGTGGTCGACGACGACCTCATCCAGCTCAAGTCGGTCGACGCCATGGAAGCGGTGCTCGCGCCCAAGCTGCACGGCACGGCGGTCCTCGACCGCGTCTTCCGCGACGTGCCGCTCGATCTGTTCGTGCTGTTCTCCTCGACCAGCACCGACACCGCCCCCGCCGGCCAGGTCGACTATGTCGCCGCCAACGCCTATCTCAACGCCTACGCCGAGAGCCGCGCCGGGGATGCCGGCCGCAGGACGGTCGCCGTCCACTGGGGCATCTGGAACGAGGTCGGGCTCGCCGCCCGCGCGGTCGGGCGTACCGACCGGTCCCCGGGCCGGGAGCCGTCCGAGGAGCCGGCCCGCGGGCCGTTCTTCCGGTCCTGGGTCGAGGATGCCGAGGGCACGCCCTGGCTCGAGGCCGAGATCGGTCCGGCCACCCATTGGATGCTCGACGAGCACCGCATGGTTTCGGGCGAGCCGGTCCTGCCCGGAACCGGCTACGTCGAGCTCATCGCCCAGGCGTTCGGCGAATACGGCCTGGACGCGCGCGCGTCGATCGAGGACCTGGTGTTCCTGCGGCCGCTGGTCGTGAAGGACGGCGCCACCAGGACCATCCGCGTCCGCATGACGCCCGATGCGGATGGCCATCGCATCGAGGTCACGGCTTCGCAGGCGGGCGATGCGTCCTTCGAGAGATTCGCCGAGGCTTTCGTGCGCGGGCGGCCGAAGTCCGCTCGCGGCGGTGCCGAGATGGCCGAAGCCGCCCGGCGCTGCGCCGTCGCCGAACGCGCCGAAGGGGCGGATGCGCTGCCCTCGGTGCAGGCCCCGCATGTGCGCTTCGGCCCACGCTGGCAGGTGCTCCGCTCCGTCGCCTTCGGCCGCTCGGAAGCCTTTGCCGAGCTCGCCTTGCCGCAAGCCTATCGCGGCGACGCCACCTTGCTCCATCCGGCGCTCCTCGACATCGCCACCGGCTTCGCCATGCGGCTCGACCCCGAATATGACGGCTCGGTGCTGTGGGCGCCGATGTCCTATGGCCGGATCGCCGTCCACGCGCCGCTGCCGGACCGCGTTTCGAGCTGGGTGCGGCTGTGCCGCGGCTTCGATTACGGCAAGGGCTATGTCGCCTTCGACGTTTCGATCGCCGACGCCTCCGGTCAGGTGCTGGTCGACATCGAGCGTTTCGTAATGAAGCGTCTCGACAGCGACCTCGGCCTCGTGGCGCCGCGCGCGGCGAGGGACGCCGGCGCCGACAGCGACCACCGCCAGTCGCCCGCCGCGCTGCAGCTCGCCGCCCAGGTGAGCCAGGGCATTCTTCCCGGCGAGGGCTTCGAGGCGCTCCGGCGCGCGCTGGCGACCGGCCAGCCGCAGCCGATCGTAAGCTCCATGGATCTCGAAGCCTTGCGCAGGCGCGCTGCCGCGCCGGCCGTGGCCGCGCCGCAGGGCGGCGACCAGTTCGAACGGCCCGAGCTCGACAGCGATTATGTCGCCCCGCGCAACGATATCGAGCGCACGCTCGCCGGGTTCTGGAGCGAACTGCTGGGCGTCGACCGCATCGGCGTCGACGACAGCTTCTTCGACATCGGCGGCCATTCGCTGATCGCCGTGCGCCTGTTCCGCATGATCAGGAAGCAGTACGCCGTAGACCTGCCGATATCGGTGCTGTTCGAAGCGCCGACCATCGCCGGCTGCGCCCAGCTGATCGCGAGCCACCTGCCGGCCGGCGAGCACAGCGGCACCGGACCTTCGCAACCCGCGCCGCCTGCGGAAAAGCATCTGCATCTGGTGGCGATGAGCGCGGGCACGGACCCGTCTGCGGCACCGGTCTTCATCTGCGCCGGCATGTTCGGCAACGTGCTCAACCTGCGCCAGCTCGCCATGCGGCTCGGCGTCGACCGGCCGGTCTATGGGCTCCAGGCGCGCGGCCTCTATGGCGACCAGGAGCCGCACGCGACTTTCGAGGAGATGGCGCGCGACTACCTCGCCGAGGTCCGCAAGGTCCAGCCGCGCGGCCCCTATCTGCTGGCCGGCTTCTCGGGCGGCGGGCTGGCCGCCTACGAGATGGCGCAGCAGCTCCGCGCCGAGGGCGAGGACGTGGCGCTGGTCGCCATGCTCGACACGCCGTTGCCGACGCAGCCGCGGCTCACCGCCTTCGACCGGCTGCAGATGAAGCTGCAGGACCTGCGCCGCCACAAGCTGTCCTTCGTCACCGGCTGGATCCGCGACCGCAGGCGCTGGCAGGCCGAAATGCGCGACAAGCGCGAAGCCGCGGAGGCGGAAAACGCGGGCAGGCAGTTCCAGAATGCCAGGATCGAGGCGGCGTTCCGCGCGGCGCTGCTCCGCTACGACCTCAAGCCCTATCCCGGCAGGCTGCTGCTGCTCAGGCCCAGGCTCAACATCCTCTACACGTTGAGCGGCGGCCGCCGCCTCCAGGAGGGGCGCAACGTCGCGCTCGACGACAATGGCTGGACGCCATACGTCGCCGAACTCGAGGTACAGGAAGTGGCGGGCGACCACGACAGCATGGTGCTGGAGCCCTATGTCCGCGTGCTGTCCGAGCGGTTGCGTCCGCGCTTTGCCGCGGCGCTGTCCGAAGGAAGCGAGCGGCTGCGCATCGCGGCCGAGTAGGGGCAAAGGCCGGCGCCCCTCGCTTGCGCGAGTGCCGGTGGGGCGCCGGCCAGGCAGGTTTTGAGGGAGACCCGCCGCAGCTAATCTGCCACAGCGGTGGCGGCAGGGTAGTAGCTCGTTCGAGCTATGCGAGAACGGGCAGCGCGTGCTGCCGGTCCGCAAGTGCCGCCGCGTTGCTCAGCTTGCCGGCAGCGGCTGCCGCGCCAGCCGCCAGAACTCCTGCGGCTCCTCGAGCAGATGCGCGAGCCCGGTGCGCTCGAAGGCGAGCGCTGCCTGTTCGGCTGCATCGTCCAGGATCGCCCCGGCGTCGAGATGGTCGGTCTTGCGGCCGCGCATCAGCACCCGGCCGTTGACGATGACGGTGTCGACGTCGGCGGCATTGGCGAAATGGGCGATGCGCGTCACCGGCATCACCGGCGGATAGAGATGCGGCTTGCGCATGTCGACGAGCACGACGTCGGCCTTCTTGCCGACCTCCAGCGAGCCGATCTCATGCTCCAGGCCCAGCGCCTTGGCGGCGTCGATCGTCGCCATCTCCAGCGTCTTTCCGGGCGGCAGGTAGGCGGGGTCGCGGAAGTGGCGGCGGTGATAGTGCATGCACTGCGCCATGTGGCGGAACATGTCGTAGCCGCGGTCGGGGGCTGCGGCGTCCGAGCCGAGGCAGACATTGACGCCGGCCTCGATCAGCTCCGGCACCGGGCAGCGGGCATAGACCGACATGATCGCCGAGGGGTTGTGGATGATCGACGCGCCGGTCTCCTTCAGCGCGGCGAAATCGTCCTCGGTAAGGTCGACGCTATGACCCAGCAGCGCGAACTTACCGAGGACGCCGAGATCGCGCGCCAGCGCGACCGAGCCGTCGCGGTGGCCGTCCTGGGTGAACAGGACGCCCTTGCGACGGCGCATATCCATGACCGCTTCGCCCATCGCCACGACCTGCCGGCGGTCTTCCGCCTCGGCCACGTGATGGGCGTAATAGACCGGCATCACCAGGCAGATGCCGGTGCCGCGGCCGAGCACGTCGTTCCAGCGGTCGATCAGCGTCTCGCTGACCTCGAGCTGCCTTTCGAACGATACCTCCGTGTCGTGCCAGGCGCCGTCGCCGCCGAACGTGCGGTAGCGGCGGGGGAAGGGCGGTCGGCCAGGTCCGACGGCCAGGAAGGTGCGCAGGCCCGCTTCGATCGTCGCCGCGCAATGGGCGTCGCCCGAGGCAGGGTCGTCGGTGCGGTAGATGTCGGCGCCGCCGCCCAGCAGCGTCATCGCCGTGGTCACGCCGCCGCGCAGCCTTTCGAGCTGCACCATGCGCGCCTCGGCGCGCCAGAACGCCGGCGTCGAGCCGCGCGCATAGATTTCCTCGCAGGCCTGGAACCAGGTGTCGACGCCGGCGCCCGCGTTGCGCACCAGCCCGTGGCCGGCATGCGAATGGTTGTCGATCAGGCCGGGCATGGCCACCATGCCGGCGCCGTCGATCACCTGCTTCGCACCGGCCGGCTCGGGGTCGTTCTCCTTGCCGATGGCGCTGATGCGGTCGCCGGTGATCGCCAGCCAGGCGCGGTCGAGCACCCGCCGGTCGGGATCGACCGTCACGGCGGTCACGTTGCGCACGAGGATGTCAGGCTGCGCCATGTCGGTCTTTGCCTTTCGAAATGGGGCCTTCCGGGCTGTCGTTCGCCTAGAGGCCGAGAATGTCCTCGAGGTCGCGCGCCACCACCCGCTCGCTTTCGAGGTCGAGCTGGTTCTCGATATGGGCGAGGTGGTGGTGCATGACGGCGAGCGCCTGCTTGGCGTCGCGCGCGGTGATGCTCTCGACGATCGCCGCGTGCTCGTCGGGGCCGCAGCTGAGCACCTCCTTCTGCTGGTACATCGCCATGATCAGCGAGGTCCGCGAAATCAGGTCGCGCAGCAGGCCCGCAAGTATCTGCGACTGCGCCAGGTCCGCGATCAGCAGGTGGAAAGCGCCCGAGAGGCGGATCGCGGTGGCGACCTCGCCGCCCGAATGCGCCTTGCGCTCGTCGTCGACATGGCTGCGCAGCCGCTCGATGCCCGCGGCGCCGATGGTCGAGCACAGCCGCTCCACCAGCCGTTCCTCGATCGTGCGGCGGGCGAAGAACACGTCGCGCGCTTCCTCGATGGAGGGCTTGGCGACGAAGGCGCCGCGATTCGGCACCAGCGTGATCAGCCCGTCGCGGGCAAGGTTCTGCAGCACCTGGCGCACGCGCGCCCGGCTGACCGAGAAGATGTCGGAGAGCTGCTCCTCCTTGAGGCGCGTGCCCGGTCCGATCTGCCGCTCGGCGATCGCGTCCCAGATCTTCTCGTAGATCTCCTGATCGGTGACCGGCCGCTTGGCGGCTTCAGCGTCCATCCAATCCTCCTCCCGCAGGCCAAGATGACGACCTGCAACCTATTCAATCCCATTCGTCGCACAAGTCAACAAATTTGTCGACAAAGATTGTTGACAATCTGAAACGACAATGTCAGCAATATCCGGGAGAGCCCGGTGGGTCGAGGAGAACGACCCGGGTTCGTGTCCTGAAACGGGAGGATTGAGATGAGGAAATTCCTGCTCGCGGCCACTGCCGCGGCCGTGGTCCAGCTTGGCCTGATGGGTGCTGCTGGCGCCAACACGTTGCGCTACGCCGCTGCCGGCGACATCTACGGGCTCGACCCGGATTCGATGACCGACAGCTTCTCCAACAATTTCCTGCAGAACATCTACGAGCCGCTGGTCCGCTACAACAAGGAGCTCAAGATCGAGCCGGCGCTGGCCCTGTCCTGGGAACTCGTCAAGCCCGACGTCGTCCGCTACAAGCTGCGCCAGGGCGTCAAGTTCCATGACGGCGCCGACTTCGGCGCCGACGACGTGGTCATGTCCTTGATGCGCGCCGTCGACGAGAACTCGCCGATCAAGGGCAACCTGCCGGCGCTCAAGTCGGTCGAGAAGATCGACGACTTCACCGTCGACCTGCACCTCACCGGCCCGACGCCGCTGCTCAACAACTATCTCACCAACATCGCGATCTTCGATTCCGGCTGGCTCGAGAAGAACAACGCCGTCAAGCCGATCAACGCCGAGCTCGGCCAGGAAGGCTACACCTCGACCAACGCCAACGGCACCGGCCCGTTCAAGCTCGAGAGCCGCCGCCCCGACGCCCAGACCGTGCTGGTCGTCAACGAAGGCTGGTGGGACAAGCCCGAGCACAACCTGACCAAGATCATCTTCACGCCGATCGCCTCCGACGCCACCCGCGTCGCGGCGCTTCTGTCGGGCGAGGTCGACATCATCACGCCGTCGCCGCTGCAGGACGCCAAGCGCATCGCCGGCAATCCGGGCACCAAGGTGCTGGAGAACCCCGGCCTGCGCACCATCATGATGAACTTCAACATGCGCGATAAGCTCGTCGACGGAAACGTCGAGGGTAATCCGTTCAAGGACGTGCGTGTCCGCAAGGCCGTCTACCAGGCCATCAACATGGATCTGGTGCGCGACAAGATCATGCGCGGCAAGTCACGCAACGCCGGCCTGCAGATCGCCCCGGAAGTGCCCGGCTTCGACGCCAAGCTCAACGAGCGGTTCCCCTATGATCCGGCGGCCGCCAAGGCCCTGCTCGCCGAAGCCGGCTATCCGAACGGCTTCCAGTTCAACATGAACTGCCCGAACGACGCCTACGTCAACGACGAGGAAGTCTGCCAGGCGATCACCGCGATGCTGGCCCAGGTCGGCCTCACCCCGAAGCTCGTCACCGAGGCCCGCACGCTGCACTTCAAGAAGGCGCAGGAAAAGCAGACCGACATGTTCATGATCGGCTGGGCGACGCTGCCGATGCTCGACGGCTTCTCGGTGCTGTCGGCCATGCTGCACTCGCCCGAGGAGAAGCTCGGCACCTGGAACCCCGGTGGCTATTCGAACGCCAAGGTCGACGAGCTGGTCAAGAAGATCGACGTCGAGCTCGACGAGACCAAGCGCCGCGCGATGATGGTCGAGGCCTTTGCCATCGCCAAGGACGAGGTCGCCTGGCTGCCGCTGCACCAGCAGCCGCTGTCGTGGGCGGTGCGCGACAACGTCGAAGTGGTCCAGACAGCCGACGATCTGCTCCGCCTCTGGTACGTCAAGGTCAAGTAAGTCGAACCGGGCCCCTGTCCCGCGAGGGCGGGGGCCTTTCGCTGCCGGCAAGCCCGCCGCCTCGACGCGGGCCTACCTCTAGGGAGTTGGGACGATGTTCGTGTTCCTCGTACGCCGCCTGCTGCAGGCCGTCATGGTCATGCTGGCGGTCGCATTCATCGCCTTCCTGATGTTCCGTTTCCTCGGCGATCCGGTGAACAACATCGTCAGCCAGGATGCCACCCAGGCCCAGCGCGAGGAAGTGCGCCAGCGCCTGCGCCTCGACGACCCGCTGGTGATCCAGTACGGCCGCTTCGTCGTCAACGCCGCCAGGGGCGATTTCGGTATCTCCTACCGCAACAGCCGCCCCGTCAGCGCGCTGCTCGCCGAGCGCCTGCCGGCAACCGCCGAACTCGTGCTCGTCGCAGCCGTGCTGTCGCTGGTCCTCGGCATTCCGCTCGGCATCTACACCGCGCTCAGGCCGCGCGGCGTCCTCAGCCAGGGCCTGCAGATCATGTCGCTCATCGGCATCTCGCTGCCCACCTTCGTCACCGGCATCCTGCTGATCCTGGTCTTTTCCGTCTGGCTCGGCTGGCTGCCGTCCTTCGGCCGCGGCGACGTCGTCGACATCGGCTGGTGGTCGACCGGCTTCCTCACCGCCTCGGGTCTCAAGGCGCTGGTCCTGCCGTCCTTCATGCTCTGCCTGTTCCAGCTCACGCTGATCATGCGCCTGGTGCGCGCCGAGATGCTGGAGGTGCTGCGCGCCGACTACATCAAGTTCGCCAAGGCCCGCGGCCTGAAGAACCGCGCCATCCACTTCCGCCATGCCCTCAAGAACACGCTGATCCCGGTCGTCACCATCTTCGGGCTCCAGCTCGGCGGCCTCATCGCCTTCGCCATCATCACCGAGACGGTGTTCCAGTGGCCGGGCATGGGCGCGCTGTTCATCCAGGCCGTCAACTTCACCGACGTGCCGGTCATGGCCGCCTATCTCGTCATGGTCTCGCTGATCTTCGTCATCATCAACACCAGCGTAGACCTTCTCTACAACGTCATCGATCCGCGCCTTCGCACCGACCCCACGCGTGCGACCGGCCGCGGCGCCTGACGGGAGCCCAAGTCATGAGCGACACTTCCTTCACCGGGCGCCTGCGCAGCTTCGCAGACAGCGACCTGTTCTACAGCTTCCGCCGCTCCAGGACGACGGTCATCGCCGCGGTCGCGCTGGCGCTGTTGTTCATCGGCGCGGTCTTCGCCCCGCTGATCGCCCCGCACAACCCCTTCGACATCGCCAACCTCAACCTGCTCGACAGCGAGCTGCCGCCGTCCTGGCTCGAAGGCGGCAACCCGGCCTACTGGCTCGGCACCGACACCCAGGCGCGCGACGTGCTGTCGTCGATCCTCTATGGCCTGCGCATCTCGCTTTTCGTCGGCTTCGCCAGCGTCATCCTGGCCGCCGTGCTCGGCGTCTTCCTCGGCCTGCTCGGCGGCTTCGTCGGCGGCATCGTCGACGCCGTCATCATGCGCGTCGCCGACGTGCTGCTCAGCTTCCCGGCGATCCTCGTCGCACTGCTCATCAACGGTGTCATGCGTGGCATCCTCCCCGCCAACCAGCACGAGAGCGCGGCCATCCTCGTTCTCGTGCTGGCCATCGGGCTCACCAATTGGGTGCAGTATGCCCGCACCGTGCGCGGTTCGACCCTGGTCGAGCGCCAGCGCGAATATGTCCAGGCCGCGCGCACCATCGGCGTCGGCCGCCTGCGCATCATGCTCACCCATATCCTGCCCAACGTGCTCGGGCCGGTTCTGGTCATCGGCACCATCAACCTCGGCATGGCCGTGCTTACCGAGGCGACGCTGTCCTTCCTCGGCGTCGGCATGCCGGCAACCCAGCCCTCGCTCGGCACGCTGATCCGCGTCGGCAACGAGTACCTGTTCTCCGGCATCTGGTGGGTGGTGATCTTCCCGTCGGCCACGCTCGCCGTGCTCGTGCTCGCCGTAAACCTGATCGGCGACTGGCTGCGCGACGCGCTCAACCCGAAGCTGAGGTAAGGCCATGGCCCTGCTCGAAGTCGAAAACCTCAAGGTCGAATTCCCCACCCGCCGCGGCGTGCTCACCGCCGTCGACAACGTCTCCTTCTCGGTCGAACAGGGCGAGATCCTCGGCGTGGTCGGCGAATCCGGCGCCGGCAAGTCGATGACCGGAGCCGCCGTCATCGGCCTGCTCGAGCCGCCCGGCCGCATCGGCGGCGGCCAGATACGCCTCGACGGCAAGCGCATCGACAATCTGTCGCCCGACGAGATGCGGCGGATCCGCGGCCGTCACATCGGCGCCGTCTTCCAGGATCCGCTCACCAGCCTCAATCCGCTCTTCACCGTCGGCGAACAGCTGGTCGAGACCATCCGCACCCACCTGCCGATGTCGGCCGCCGAGGCCCGCAAGCGGGCCATCGAATGGCTCGCCGAGGTCGGCATCCCGGCGCCCGACCGGCGCATCGACCAGTATCCGCACCAGTTCTCGGGCGGCATGCGCCAGCGCGTCGTCATCGCGCTCGCGCTCTGCGCCGAACCGCGGCTGATCATCGCCGACGAGCCGACCACTGCGCTCGACGTGTCGGTGCAGGCGCAGATCATCGGGCTGCTCAAGCGCATCTGCCGCGAGCGCAATGCGGCCGCGATCCTGGTCACCCACGACATGGGCGTCATCGCCGAGACGGCGGACCGCGTCGCCGTCATGTATGCCGGCCGCCTCGCCGAGATCGGCCCCGTCGCCCGCGTCCTGCAGAACCCGAGCCATCCTTACACCGCCGGCCTCATGGGCTCGATCCCGCGCGTCGGCCCGCGCCCCGACCGGCTGATCCAGATCGAGGGTTCGATGCCGCGCCTGACCGACATCCCCGGCGGCTGCGCCTTCAACCCGCGCTGCCCCAAGGCCTTCGCTCAGTGCCACCGGGTTCGGCCGGAGCTGCGCCCCGTCGCCGATGGCGCCGCCGCCTGCCTGCTCTATGATGGAGTGACGCAATGACCGACGCACCGATTGCCACGACCGGCGCGCCGCTGCTTCAGGTCAAGGGCCTGAAGAAGCACTTCGCCATGTCGAAGCCCTTCCTCAACCGCCTGCTCGAAGGTGGGGAGACGCAGACGGTCAAGGCCGTCGACGGCCTCGACCTCGAGATCCCGCGCGGCAAGACGCTGAGCCTGGTCGGAGAATCCGGCTGCGGCAAGTCGACCGTCGCCCGCCTCATCATGGGCCTGTCGAACCCGACCGGCGGCAGCATCGTGTTCGATGGCACGGATGTTTCGCGGGCGCCGGCGGGCCAGCCGGCCGCCATCCGCCGCCGCATGCAGATGATCTTCCAGGACCCCTACGCCAGCCTCAATCCGCGCTGGCGCGTCAAGGACATCATCGCCGAGCCGCTGCGCACCTACGGTCTCTGCGCAACGCGCGAGGCCGAGCGCCGCGAGGTCGACCGCCTGCTCGAATTCGTCGGGCTCAACGCCAAGGACGGCGACAAGTTTCCGCACGAATTCTCCGGTGGTCAGCGCCAGCGCATCTCGATCGCGCGCGCCATCTCGACCAGGCCGGAATTCCTCGTCTGCGACGAGCCGACCTCGGCGCTCGACGTCTCGGTCCAGGCGCAGATCCTCAATTTGATGCGCGAGATGCAGCGCGAACTCGGTCTGACCTACCTGTTCATCAGCCACGACCTGGCGGTGGTCAACTTCATGTCCGACTGGATCGGCGTCATGTATCTCGGCCGCCTGGTCGAGGTGTCGCCGGCGGCCGAGCTGTTCGCCAACCCGCGTCATCCTTACACCCGGCTGCTGCTCGACACGATCCCGGACCTCGACATGTCCAAGCGCGACCGCCAGCCGGTCGCTGGCGAGGTGCCGAACCCGATCAATCCGCCCTCGGGCTGCCACTTCCATCCGCGCTGCCCGCTCGCCAACGATCGCTGCCGGCGTGAGGCGCCCGCGCTTCGCGTGTATGATGGCAACGCCCGCGCTTCCTGCCACGCGGCGGAGGAGGGGCGCGACGCGACGGCCATTGCCGCCGAGGTGCCGGCGGCCCGGCCGCTCCAGGCCGCAGTCTGAGGGAAAAGACCATGGATTTCGATTTCGCCGAACTGCCCGAGAAGGACCGCTACCGGCTGCTGTGCAGCTTCGTCGGGCCGCGGCCGATCGCGCTCGTCACCACCATCGACGAGCATGGCTGCAACAATGCCGCGCCGATGAGCTTCTTCAACGTGTTCTCGCACGAGCCGCCGCTCTTGATCCTTGGCATGCAGACCAGGCCCGACGGCACCGCCAAGGACACCGTCGCCAACATCCGCCGCTCCGGCGAGTTCGTCGTCCACATGGTCGACATGGCGATCGCCAGGGAAATGATTGTCACCGGCATCAACTTCCCCAGTGATGTCGACGAGATCGAGTTCGCCGGCCTCACCAGCACGCCGTCGAAGAAGGTCGCCGCGCCGCGCATCGAGGAATCGCCCTGCGCCATGGAATGCCGGGTGTCGCAAATCCTCGACTACGGCCGTCGCACCATCGTCGTCGGCGAGGTCGTGCAGATGTATGTCCGCGACGAGTGCCTCGACGAGCGTGGCCACTATGTCCGCCCCGAAGTCTACCAGCCGATCGCGCGGCTGCATGCCGACAACTACATCGTCGCCGACAACCAGTTCGTGCTGAAGAAGCCGGCAGAATTGCTCCACCACGAGGAAGCCGCGGGCTACGCCGAGCCGAAGCCGGAGAAGGTCCCCGGCTGAGCGCCCTCCACTTGCCGGGCGTCGTGCCCGGCGAGCCGAAATCCGAACCTGCAGCGGTACCGAAATGACTGAACTCCTCCTCAAGAACGTCAGGCCCTTCGGTGGGGCCGCGACCGACATCCTCATCCGCGACGGACGCATCGCGCGCATCGGCGCGGGCGAGGTGGGCGCGGCTGCGGTCGAGGAAGGCTGCGGCGCGATCGCCATCCCCGGCCTGGTCGAGGCGCACGCCCATCTCGACAAGTCGCTGTGGGGCATGGGCTGGCACGTCCACCAGGCCGGCCCCTCGCTCGAGGACAAGATCTCGACCGAGCGCCGCCTGCGCCGCGAGCTCGACATCGATCCGAGGCGCCAGTCGGCGCGCCAGGTGGCGCTCGCCGCCTCGCACGGCACCACCGCCATCCGCAGCCATGTCGACGTCGACACCGACCAGAAGCTCTGGTGCTTCGAGGGCGTGGCCGCGACGCGCGAGCGTTTCCACGACGTCGTGGACATCGAGATCGTCGCCTTTCCGCAGTCGGGCCTGATGATCCGTCCCGGCACGCTGGAGCTGATGGACGCGGCCCTTGCCAACGGCGCCGACGTCGTCGGCGGCCTCGACCCCTGCGGCATCGACCGCGACCCCAAGGGACAGCTCGACGCGATCTTCGGTCTCGCCCAGAAGCACGGCAAGCCGATCGATATCCACCTTCACGAGGCCGACGAGCTCGGCGCCTTCTCGCTGGAGATGATCATCGAGCGCACCGCAGCACTCGGCATGCACGGCAAGGTCACCGTCAGCCACGCCTTCTGCCTCGGCATGCCCGACCGCGCCCGCGCCGCGGCCCTCACCGAGCAGCTTGCCCGCCATGACATCGCCATCGCCACCACAGCGCCCGCCTCGCGTCCCGTGCCGGCCGCGGCCGAGCTGCGCCGCGCTGGCGTGCGGCTGTGCGCCGGCTCCGACGGCATCCGCGACACCTGGGGTCCCTACGGCAATCTCGACATGCTGGAACGCGCGCTGTTCATCGGCCTGCGCAACAACTTCCGCAACGATTCCGACGTCGAATACGCCCTCCAAGTCTGCACCCAGGGCGGCGCCGACGTCATGGAGCTGAAGGACTACGGCCTGCGCGAGGGCGCCTTCGCCGACATCGTCCTGGTCGAGGCCGAGACCGTCCCCGAGGCGGTCGCCGCCCGCCCGAGGCGCAAGCTGGTGCTCAAGCGCGGCAAGCCGGTCGCGCGCTACGGCCAGCCCCTTTTCACCGTCGAATGAGCATTTTGAAATGACCGGACCATTGCTTCTCACCGCCCGCTGGGTGGTCGGCCACGTCGACGGCCGCCACTGCCTCTATCCGAACGGCGAAATCGTCGTGTCCGGCGACCGTGTCGTCTTCGTCGGCCACGGCTACGAAGGGCCGGTCGCGCGCCGCATCGACTACGGCAACGCCCTGATCGGCCCCGGCTTCGTCGACCTCGACGCGCTTTCCGATCTCGACACCACCGTGCTCGGCTACGACAACCAGCCGTCGTGGAAGAAGGGCCGCATCTGGCCCGAGACCTACATGGAGAGCGGCCCCTTCGAGATGTATTCGGAGGAGGAGCTGGCCTTCCAGAAGCGCTACGCCTTCTCGCGCCTGATCCGCTCCGGCATCACCACGGCACTGCCCATCGCCTCGCTGTTCTACCGCGAATGGGGCGAGACGGTGGGCGAGTTCACCGCGGCGGCCGAGGCCGCGCGCGACCTCGGGCTGCGCGTCTATCTCGGGCCGGCCTATCGCTCCGGCAACTCCTTCGTCCGCCACGACGGCACCATCGACTACCATTTCGACGAGGAACGCGGCTTCAAGGGCCTCGCCGACGCGATCGCCTTCTGCCACAGGTTCGAGGGCGAGGCCGGCGGCCTGATCCACACCATGTTCGCGCCCGACCGCATCGAGACCTGCACGCCCGACCTCTTGAAGCGTTCGGCCGCGGCCGCCGAAGAGCTCGACGTGCCGATCCGCCTGCATTGCTGCCAGTCGCCCTTCGAGTACCAGAGCGTGCTCAAGCTGCGCGGCATGAGCCCCGCCGAATGGCTCGAAAGCCTCGGCTTCCTGTCGCCGCGCGCGATCCTGCCGCACGGCACCCATGTCAGCGGCCGCAACGGCATCGACCGCCCGGGCCGGGACCTCGAGATCCTGCGCGACGGCGGCGGCACCATCGCCCACTGCCCGCTGGTCTCGGCCCGCCACGGCAATGCGCTCCAGTCGTTCCGCAAGTATCGCGACATGGGCATCCGCATCGGCCTCGGCACCGACACCTATCCGCCGGACATGTTCCTCAACATGCAGGTCGGCATGATGCTCTGCCGCATCGAGGAAGGCGGCACCGACGGCTGCCGCTCCGAGGACTTCTATGATGCCGCGACCCTGGGCGGCGCCGACGCGCTCAACCGGCCCGACCTCGGCCGCCTCCAGGCCGGTGCCATGGCCGACCTGATCGTGGTCGACTTCGACGATCCGTTCATGGGCCAGACCATCGACCCGATCCAGACGCTGATGCAGAACGCCTCGGCGCAGTCGGTGAAGACGGTGATGATCAACGGCCGTTTCGTCATGGAGGATGGCGTCATCCCCGGCGTCGACGACCGCGAATACCGCAGGCGGGCGCAGCGGCAGTTCGAGGGCGTGATCGCCAAATACCCGCTGCGCACCTTCGGCCACCCGCCGGTCGAGGAGATCTTTTCGTCGAGCTATCCGACCTACCGCAGGGCATGAATCTCCCCGTGCCTTGCATGAAGAGGGCGCCGTTTCGGCGCTCTCTTTGTTTTCGCAGGACGCTCATCACCACCGACGTGCCGGGCGCGAGCCTCTAGTCCCTTCGGACGAGGCCAAGCCGGCGGCGAAGAAACCTAATGCCTGCTGCGCGCCGGCCCGGAGCACCGGGGCTGCAGGGCGGGGAGGAAAGAGTTGCCGGTCGAAGCTCGAAAGGCGTGACGCGATGGTCCTGCGCAACCTGGCGAAGCTCGACCTCAACCTGTTGCACGTCTTTGCGGCCGTCTACAGCGAGGCGAGCTTCACCCGTGCCGCCGAGACGCTCAACGTTACCCAGCCGGCGGTCTCCAACAGCCTGTCGCGCCTGCGCGACGTCTTCGGCGACCAGCTGTTCGTCCGCGCCGGCCAGGGCATCGCGCCCACTCCGCTGGCCCGGAGCCTGATCGAGCCGATCAGGGGCGCGCTGGTCGCGCTCGACCGCACGCTCGCCACCCACGAGCGTTTCGATCCGCTCACCTCCGAGCGCATCCTGTGCTTCAGCATGAGCGACTTCGCCGAGGCGGTCGTGCTCGCCCCGCTGATCGGCGAGATCAACCGCCTGGGCTCGAAGGTCACGGTGCGGAACCATTTCGTCGCCGAGCGCGATCTCTATTCGGGCCTGGCCTCCGGCGAGATCGACTTCGCCGTCGAGTCGCACCCCCTCGGCGATCCCGACCTCGGCAACCGGCTGCTGTTCAGGGACGAGTTCGTCTGCGTCATGCGCAAGGGCCATCCGGCGCTGGCCGAACCCTTCGGCTTCGAGCGCTATCTCGACCTCAGGCACCTGCACATCTCCAACCGCCCGCGCATTGCCAACCTCGTCGACGGCGCCCTGGCGCGGCTCAGGCGCAAGCGGCATGTCGCCGTCCATGTCGAGCATTGCCTGGCCGCCGGCGCGATCCTGGCGCAGAGCGACCTCTGCCTCACCATCCCGACGTCCTTCGTCCGGCATTTCCTGCCGGCCGAGCGCTTCGCCGTCGTCGAACGCCCGTTCCGCATGCCGCCGCTGCAGACCTGGCTCTACTGGCACCCGGCTTCCGAGAGCAGCCCCGCCCACAAATGGGTTAGGCAGCTGCTCGAAGGCTGTTTCCCGCCGCAGGAGGCAGCCCGCGCGCAGGATCACCGCGGCTGATGTCGTTCATTCCGAATGGCAATTTGTCCCGGCAAATCCCCGCGCCCTAGACTGTGGCCAACGTCGCGCATCGGGAACAGGCCCGCTGCGGCGGAGCCCGGAAGGCTCGTCGCCTGGAGGAGGGCGCATGCGTGTTGCCGAGCGGGTGGAGGACATTGTCGAGCGCGGGCTCTGCACCGGCTGCGGCGCCTGCGAAAGCCTGCTGGGCAAGGACGTGCTCGGCATGGCGCTGTCCCCCGAAGGCTTCATGCGCCCGCGCCGCCGGCGTCCCTTGAAGGCCTCCGAACAGCGGGCGGTGATGCAGGTCTGCGCGGGGCGCAGCCAGCCCGGTCCGGCTCCGTCCGAGGCAACTCCCCACCGCATCTTCGGCACCATGCTGCATCTGGCCAAGGGCCACGCGACCGATCGGGAGATACGCTTCAAAAGCGCCACCGGCGGCATCCTGACCGCGCTCGCGGTCTACCTTCTCGAAAGCGGCGAGGTCGACGCCGTCCTCCAGGTCGGCGTCTCGGCCGGCAACCCGCTGGAGAACGAGGTCCGCTTCAACACCACCCGCGCCGGGATCGTGGCTTGCGCCGGCTCGCGCTACGGTCCGACCGCGCCGCTCAAGGACGTGCATGCGGCGCTCGACGGCGGCCGGCGCTTCGCCTTCGTCGGCAAGCCCTGCGATGTGGCGACGCTGCGCAACCTCGCGCGCGTCGATCCGCGTGTCGACAGGCAGATCCCCTACATGCTGGCGATGTTCTGCGGCGGCAATCCCAGCATCGCCGCCACCTACAACATCGTCAGGCGCTTCGGCGAGGACCACCGCGACGTGGACGAGTTCCGCTATCGCGGCCACGGCTGGCCGGGCCCCACCTATCTGCGCACGCGGCAGGGCAGGGAGCACCGCCAGACCTATGACGAGACCTGGTTCTCGAACCTCACCTACGAGCTGATGTTCCGCTGCAAGATCTGCGCCGACGGCGTGGGCGAGCATGCCGACGTCGTCGCCGGCGATTGCTGGGTCATGGAGGACGGCAAGCCGAGCCACCGCGAGGCCGGCGACGGCTGGAACATGCACATCGCCCGCACCGAGCGCGGCAGGCAGCTGATCGAGGATGCGGTGGTCGCCGGCTACATCCACGAGGAGCCGTTCAGCGTCGCCGAGCTCGAGGCGATGCACGACGACCATGGCACCAAGAAGCGCTCCGTCCTGTGGCGGCTCGCCGGCCTCGCGCTGACCGGCCAGCCGTTTCCCGACCACGGCGCGCTCCGGGTCGTTCAGGCCGGCCTTGCCGCCGGTTGGCGAGAGCGCTGGACCGCCTTCCGCGGCACGCTCGTCCGGTCGCTCAAGCGCCGCAACCGCGAGAGCCCGGTCACGTCCGGCACCTTCGCCCCGGACGCAACGACAATCAGCTGAAAACAGTCATCAGGAGGAAGCAATGTCAGTCGACCATCTCCGCGCCAGGCTCTCCGGTTCCGGCCCGGCCCTGTTTTTCCCGGACCCGGAAGTTCCGGCGATCTTCAACTTCGACCAGGGCCTTGCCGCGCCCGAAACCTTCCCGACCGAGGATCTCGTGCGTCTCGCCCGCAAGGCGCTGGACGAGCATGGCGCCAAGGTGCTCGACTATTTCGACCCGGCCACCGGCTACGAGGAGCTGGTCTTCGGCTTCAAGGGGCTGCGCAAGGAGATCGCCGACCGCATCGAGCGTACCCAGGGCAAGAAGCTTGGCGCGCTCGGCGTCATCCTGACCTCGGGCTCGGTGCAGGGCATCGCACTTGCCGCCAATGGCTACGTCAATCCGGGCGATGTCGTCGTCGCCGAGGCCGCGTCCTTCCCCTATGCGCTGCGTTTCATGCAGATGGCCGGCGGCGACCTGCGCACCGTTCCGGTCGACGATCACGGCATGGACATCGACGCGCTCGATGCCCTGCTCAGGAAGGTCAAGGCCGAAGGCAAGAAGGTCAAGGTCGTCTACACCATCCCGACCTTCCAGACGCCGACCTGCACCGAAATGTCGGTGCCGCGCCGCCACCAGCTCTTGAAGCTCGCCAAGGAGCATGACTTCCTCGTCATCGAGGACAACGTCTATGGCGACCTGCGCTTTGCCGGCGAGGAACTGCCGACGTTGCTCAGCCTCGACACCGACGAGCGCGTCATCCAGTGCGGCAGCTTCTCCAAGATCGTGGCGCCCGCGCTGCGCCTCGGCTGGATCGCCGGGCCGGCGGCGGCGATCGAGCCCATCGCCGCCGTCCGGCAGGACCTCGGCGTCGGCCAGTGGCACGCGCGCGTCATGACCTCCTACATCGCCGAGGGCCTGCTCGACGCGCACATCGCCGAGGTCAACAAGGTCTACAAGAGCAAGGCCGAGACGGCGGCGCGCGCCGTGCGCGACTATTGCGGCAACTACGTCACCTTCCGCATGCCGCAGGGTTCGTTCTACCTCTGGCTGGAGATCGACGAGCGCGTCGACTGGCAGCGCGCCGCCGAACTGTCGGCCGGGGAAGGCATCTTCTTCCGCCCCGGCGAGCGCTTCATGGGCGAAAGCGACGGCCGCCAGTTCCTGCGCCTCGCCTACAGCCATGTCGGCGAGGACATCATCGAGCGCGGCATCAGGAAGCTCGGCGAGATCCTCGGCGCTTGCGCCCGGGTTCCGGCATGACGTTGACGGTGCGCACGATCGCGGGGGGATTCGTCTATCCCGAATGCCCCCGCTGGCATGACGGGCAACTTTGGTTCGCCGATCAGCACGATGGCCTCGTCCATGTGCTGGCCGTCGACGGTGCCCGCAGCGACGGCTTCGCCGTCCCGGGCGGTCCTTCCGGCATGGGCTGGCTGCCCGGCGGCGACCTGCTCGTCGTTTCGATGCATGACCGCAAGCTGTTCCGGCGCAACGCCGAGGGCAAGCTGACGCTTCACGCCGACCTTGCCGGCGTCCATCCGTTCCACTCCAACGACATGGTGGTCGATGCCGAGGGACGTGCCTATGTCGGCAACATCGGCTTCGACTTCTATGCCGGCCAGCCGCCGGCGCCGACGGTGCTGGCCATGGTGATGCCGGACGGGCGGGTGAACGTCATCGCCGACGGGCTGATGTGCCCCAACGGCGCGGTGATTTCGCCCGACGGCCGCACGCTCGTCATCGCCGAGTCGATGGCCGAGCGCCTGACCGCCTTCGACATCGGTGCGGATGGCGGCCTGTCCAATCGCCGCCTCTTCGCCACGGTCGACGGCCATGTGCCCGACGGCATCTGCCTGGATGCCGAGGGCCACGTCTGGGCGGCCTCGCCCTACGAGAAGGTGGTGCTGCGTGTCAGCCCCGCAGGGCAGATCGTCGAGCGTGTGGTCATCCCCGACGCCAACCCCTATGCCTGCATGCTCGGCGGCGCCGACGGCCGCGACCTGTTCATCTGCGTTGCCCCGCACCACGACCCCGAGATGACGGTGAAGCTGAGGGGAGGGCGCATCGACGTCGCCCGCGCCCCCACACCGGGAGCTGGGCGGCCATGACCGACAACGTCCACCGCATCAACCCGCCCGGCATGGCCTTTCCCGGCATGAGCCAGGCCGTCGGCTGCGGTGATTTCGTGCTCGTCTCGGGACAGGTGGCGCTGAAGGACCGGCAGATCGTCTGCCTCGGCGACCCCGCCGGGCAGACCGAACAGGCGTTCCGCAACATCGAGGCGGTGCTGGCCGAGGCCGGGCTCACCCTCGGCCATGTCGTGTCGCTGCGCTGCTACCTGACCAGTGCCGAGGCATACCAAGCCTACGCCTCGGTCAAGAACCGCATCTTCGCCGGCAACCCGCCGGCCGCCACCGCCATGGTCGTCACCGAACTCGTGCTGCCCGAGATCCTGGTCGAGGTCGAGGCGGTTGCCTGGCGCCACGCGCTCGGCGGCACCTGACCCCGGTCAGGCTTCGACCTCGAGGCCGGCCGCCTTCCAGTCGGGAAAGCCGGCCTCCAGCTTGCGCGCCCGAAACCCGTTGGCGTGCAGCAGGGCCACGGCCTCGGCCGAGAACACGCAATAGGGTCCCCGGCAGTAGGCGACGATCTCCTGCCCGGCCGGCAGCTCCGCCAGCCGCCGCTCGAGCTGGCGCCCGGGGATATTCAACGCGCCGGGCAAATGCCCGAGCGCGAATTCTTCCGCCGGCCGCACGTCGAGCAGGATCACGCTGTTTTCGCGCATGCGCTCCAGCAGCTCCTCGCGCGAGATCGCCTCGACGCCCGCCTGCCTGCTGCCGGCCACCAGTTCGCGCACGTCCGCGCGATTGTGCTCGGCCAGTTGCCTGAGCGCCGCCAGCAGCGGCGCCACCGGCCCGTCCGCCAGCCGGTAGAGCACCCGCTTGCCGTCGCGCCGCGTCTGCACGAAACCCGTGCGGCGCAGCAGCTGCAGGTGCTGCGAGGCATTGGCGAGCGAAAGCCCGGCAAGCTCCGCCAGCCTCTCGACCGAGCGTTCGCCCTGGGCGACGTGTTCGAGCAGCATCAGCCGGTGGCCATGCCCCACCGCGCGGGCGAGTTCGGCGATCTCGGCAAAGATTCGGTTCTGGATGTCGGACCCGGTCATTGACATCAGCCTAGCATTGCAACATCAATCAATCAATCTATTGAATGAACTGAAATACCGCCCCGCGATCGGCGCTCGCAGGCACGGGAACAGCAGGCAAAGGAACGAGAATGAGCGAAACGCTGCAGTTTGTGGTCCGGTCCATCCTGATCGGCGTCGGCGCCACCATGGCCATGGATGCCTGGGGCCTGTTCCTCCGCCGCGGCCTCGGCATCGCCACGCTCGACTATCGCCTGGTCGGCCGCTGGATCGGCCATTTCCGCCACGGCCGCTTCGTCCATGCCGGCATCGGCAAGGCCGCTCCGGTCGGCGGCGAGGCAGCGCTCGGCTGGGCCGCCCACTACGGCATCGGCATCGCCTTTGCCGCGGCACTGCTCGGCATCGCCGGCCCCGACTGGGCCCGCGCGCCGACGCCGCTGCCGGCGCTTGCCTTCGGCATCTTGAGCGTCGCCGCCCCGTTCTTCGTCATGCAGCCCGGCATGGGCGCCGGCATCGCCGCGTCGAAGACGCCCAGTCCGGGCCGCGCCCGCCTGCGCAGCCTCGCGACCCATGCCGTCTTCGGCCTCGGGCTCTACCTGTCGGCCGGGCTGCTCGCCGTGCTGCTGCCCGGCTGAGGCTTGCCAAAGCCGCGCTGCCGGTCAACCTAGCCGCACCAGAACCTGGCCGAGTCGGGTCCGCCCGCCCGGCCGCGCTTGCGGAGGCCCGATCTTGTCCATCGTCATGTATGGCATCAAGAACTGCGACACGATCAAGAAGGCCCGCACCTGGCTCGAAGGCCACGGCGTCGCCTACGATTTCCACGACTACAAGGCGGCGGGCATCGACGGCGACAGCCTGCGCGAATGGGTCGAGGAATTCGGCTGGGAGACCGTGCTCAACCGCGCCGGCACCACCTTCAAGAAGCTGCCCGACGCCGACAGGCAGGGCCTCGACGCCGACAAGGCGATCGCGCTGATGCTCGCCCAGCCGTCGATGATCAAGCGCCCGATGCTCGACCTCGGCGGCCGCCGCATCATAGGCTTCAAGCCCGAGGCCTACGAGGCCGCCTTTCCGGCCTGAGCCGTGGGCCGCTTGCCGAAACGCGCCATCGTCGCGTCCACCTCCTCGCGCAGCCAGCCGGAAAAGTCGCGCACCTTGCGGCCCGGCCGCTCCAGCTCGGAACTCACCAGATAGTAGCCGAGCCCGCTCGCCGCGGTGATGCCGAACGGCGCCACCAGCCGCCCGTCGGCGAGCGCGTCGGCCGACAGCAGCTGCCAGGCCAGCGCCACGCCCTGGCCGGCGATCGCCGCGTCGATGCCGAGGATCGGGTCGGTGAAGGACGGCCCCGCCGGCTGCACCGGGAACGGCGTCTCGAGCCCCGCGGCGCCGAACCAGCGCTCCCAGCTGACCATCGTGCTTTCGTCGGCGATGACCGGCAGCCCGGCCAGGTCCGCCGGCGCCTTCAGCCGCTCGGCCAGCGCCGGCGCGCATACCGGAAACACCTCCTGCGCCAAGAGCAGCTCCGCCCGCACGCCGGGCCATTTGCCGTCGCCCATGCGGATCGCCAGGTCGACGTCGGAACGGTCGAGATCGACCAGCCCGGTCGAGGCGTCGATCCTCAGCTTCAGTTCGGGAAAGCGCTGGTTGAAGCGGTTGAGCCTGGGCACCAGGAAACGCGAGGCGAAGGCCGGCGCCACCGACACCACCAGCACGTTGGAGTTCGTCTCGTCGGCCAGCGCCACGGCGCGCGCCAGTTCCTGGAACCCGCTCGTCAGCCTGGCGCAGAACTGCGCCCCGAACTGCGTCGGCACCAGCCGCGCGCCGGTCCGCGCAAACAGCGTCCGGCCCAGCTGCGCCTCGGTGCGGCCGATCTGCTGGCTCACCGCGCTCGCCGACACGCCGAGTTCCCCGGCCGCCTTGACCAGCGAGCCGCAGCGCGCCACGCTCTCCACCGCGCGAAGCCCGTTGAGATGCACGCGGTTGAGTGCCTGAGTTGAGATTTTCTAAACTCCGCTTCCGATGTTCTTGATTGAAGGGCGAGTGTTCGTAACGAATTATACCAGAGAGGATCAGGGCCTGGGAGAAGGCGAATGAAGATTTTCTCAATGTTGGCCGGTCTCGTCGCCGGCCGTGTCGAGGCGGGTGGCAGCGACAGCGAGCGCGTCCTTGCCTGGGTTCGCGACCCGCTCGCCCATCCCGACATCGAGCGCATGGACGAGCGCGAGCTCGCCGACCTGCCGTTCAACCGCGGCTTTCGCCGCTCGGTCCCGCGGGTCTCCGAGGCCTGCAGCCGCTGCTAGACAAAAAGTCAGAGCGTTTTCGCGTTTCGAAGAAAAGCGGAAACGCCGCTAGAGCAGAACCACCGCATGGCCGAGCACGGCGAGCGCGGTGACGGCAAGCGTTCCCGCGCTCAGGGTAAAGCCCACGGCGCGCTGCCAGTGCGGCGCCGTCGCGCGGATGAAATGCCAGGCGTGGATCGCCCGGCCCAGCGTGAACACGGCCCCCAGCGCATGGATCGCCACCGCCGGCGCGCCGAGCGCCGCCGCGACCACCAGCAGGATCAGCATCGCCGGCACGTTTTCGGTTGCGTTGGCGTGGCCGCGCATCACCCGGCGCAGATGCTCCACCCCGCCGTCGCCGATCATCACCTTGTGCCGACGCCTGACCACCCCCGTCGCCGCCGCCAGCCAGAGCAGGATAAAGCTGTTGAGCGCGGCATAGATTCCAGCTGCGGCAAGGGCGGTCTGGTCCATTCTTTCCTCGAAAATGCGGCCAATTGGCCACCGATAGCAGGGACGGCGCTGAAAATCGCCATGATCTGGTAGTGCTAAGCAAGAAGTGAGCGCGGCCGGGGATTCCCTTGCGCCGCGAAGTGTGACTTCATGCGGCCAACCGGCAATATCGCCGCTTCCCAAAGGAATCCGGTAACGTGTTCGTATCCTTCTTCCCGCAGCCGAAGCTGTTTTTCACCTCGGCGGCTCTCTGGAGCCTCGCAGCCGTACTGTTCTGGTTCTTCGGGGGCGAACAATTGGGTGCCGTCTTCGGCATGCCGCCTGCGCCAGCAGGTGTTCCGCCGATACTCGGGGTACAGATTTTTTGGTCGGCCCCATTCCTTTGGTTCTACATCTATTTTGGGTTCTTGGTTGCGGCCTTCTACGCCTTCTGGGCCTGGTACGCGCCGCATCCCTGGCAGAACTGGTCGATCCTGGGATCGTCGGCGATCCTCTTTTCCACTTACACGTCGGTTCAGATCTATGTCGCACTGAACACATGGCGTGGGCCGTTTTTCGACCTGTTCCAGAAGGCCATATCGACCGCTGGATCAGTAACACCAGCCGAGTTGTACGAACTTACCTGGGTCTTTGCCGGGATCGCCTTTTTCTCGGTTTCTCTGTTCGTGGTCACACGCTTCTTCGTCAGTCACTACATCTTCCGGTGGCGCACTGCGATGAACGACTACTACATGGCCAATTGGCCAAAGCTGCGTCATATCGAGGGTGCTTCCCAGCGTGTTCAGGAAGACACGATGCGTTTCTCGACGACGCTTGAGGGCTTGGGAGTTGCCTTCATCGATTCTGCGATGACGCTGATTGCTTTCTTGCCGCTGCTGGCCCAGCTATCCACGCACATCACGGCGCTGCCTATTGTTGGTCAGATACCTTATTCGCTAGTCTTTGCCGCGATCATCTGGTCGCTCTTTGGCACGATCTTGCTGATGGTATTCGGCATCAAGTTGCCGGGTCTCGAATTCAAGAACCAGCGAGTTGAAGCTGCGTATCGCAAGGAACTGGTTTATGGCGAGGATCATGCGGATCGCGCGCAACCACCAACCGTGGCCGAACTGTTCGCGAACGTCCGGCGCAACTATTTCAACCTCTATTTCCACTATGCCTATTTTAACGTCATTCGCTCGGGATATCTCCAAGCTGACGCCATTTTTTCGAGCCTCATTCTCATTCCAACTATCGCTGCAGGCAAGATAACGCTTGGAATCTGGCAGCAGATATCGACGGCCTTTGGTCAAGTCAGTTCTTCATTCCAGTATCTTGTCAGTGCTTGGCCGACCATTGTTGAGCTAATCTCGATCTACAAGCGCCTTCGCGCCTTCGAAGCGACGCTGTCCGGCGAGGCCTTGCCCGACATCGACCGGCGCTATCTCGATCGCCAGAAGATGGCCACGCAACCCGAGGACGAGCCGGTGATGTGATGGCGCGACCTCGCCGTCTCCCTCCCCCTCGTGGGGAGGGGTAGGGGCGGGGTGAACGCTAGGGCTTGCCCTTGATCGCCGGAAGATGGGCACTCAGCCCGAGGACGAGCCGGTCACGTGCTGGCGCGACCTCACCGTCTCCCTCCCCCTTGTGGGGAGGGCTGGGGTGGGGGTGAACGTCTGGGGCTTGTCCTTGATCGCCGGAAGATGGGCACTCAGCCCGAGGACGATCCGGTCACGTGATGGCGCGGCCTCACCGTCTCCCTCCCCCTTGTGGGGAGGGCTGGGGTGGGGGTGAACGTCGAGGGCTCGATCGCCGGAAGATGGGCACTCAGCCCGAGGACGAGCCGGTCACGTGCTGGCGCGACCTCGCCGTCTCCCTCCCCCTTGTGGGGAGGGCTGGGGTGGGGGTGAACGTCGAGGGCTCGATCGCCGGAAGATGGGCACTCAGCCCGAGGACGATCCGGTCACGTGATGGCGCGGCCTCACCGTCTCCCTCCCCCTTGTGGGGAGGGGTAGGGGTGGGGGTGCGATGACTCTCGCCCCGCCGAATTTCTCACCCCACCCTCGATCCCTGCCCACAAGGGGGAGGGAGGTTCATCTCGCGCCCGGCTCAGCCGTCCACCTGCAGCGGCCCGGCCACGTCGTTCCGCTTCATATAGTCGGCATAGCTGATGCATTCGACGTCGGCCTTCACGCACACCTCGCCGGCGAAGCGCTCCAGCGCGCGCCAGTAGGCGCCGCCGTTCATCAGCGTGAAATGGAAGCCGATCTGCAGCGGGATGCGGGCGCCGCCATATTGCTTGTCGAAGGCCGCACGGAACGCGTCCAGGGTACGCGTCTCGAACTGCGCGGCCTCGTCGAGCTTCTCCGTGCCGCCCGAGTGGCGCACATAGAGATTGTAGTCCATCGCGATGACGCGCTTTCCCGCCGGCCCTTCCGGAATCAGCGGCAGGGCGAAATCGGTCAGCCCCTGGTCCGGCTTCGGCGCCTCCGGCCCGCGCGACACGCTGCTGGCGTTATAGGCAAAGCCTCTCTCCTCGAGCGCGGCGTTCAACGCATTGCTCTGCGAGAGATAGGGCGCCCGGAAACCCTTGATCGATGCGACCAGTCGTGCCCAGCCGGCAGGCTCGGGCGTTATGCCGTTGATCCGGTAGGCATCCCTCGCGATGCTGGAGAAGGCATCGAACTCCTTGCCCCAGTCGGCCTTGCTCCACGCCCCGCCGTCGAAATGGCCGCAGGCGTGGCTGGCGATCTCGTGGCCTTCGGCAGCCGCGAGGTTGATCTGCGCCAGCCGGTCGACCACTTCCTGCCTCGACTGGGCGAAACCGACATTGGACCTGCCGGCCGAACGGCCCGGCGCGTGGTACTCGCCCTTGGTCTCGCGGGACAGCAGGAACACGCAGGACAGGAAGTAGGTGAAGCGCGCGCCCGTCCGCGCCGCGAGGTTGCGGCTGCGCTGCCATTGCCGCACGTCGTGCGCGCCGTCGAAGGAGATCAGCACGACCTGCTTGGCCTTCACCTCCTCGACCTTGGGGGCAGGGCCGGCGATGGCCGGCAGCGCCATCGCGGACGCGGACAACAGGACACAGACGCGGAACGCATTGGACATCTTGGACTGCACTTCATGTAAGACTGCGGCCAGCGGCCGTTAGGGCCGAAATGTGGCACGGATGCGTTCGCCGGAAAATGCATCCGTTCGGCGAAAATGCATGGGCCGGGGTGGGTGTGGAAGGGGTTTCCACGGCCAGCGAAGTTTTTTCTCGCCAGTGCCTCGCTTCTTCTGCTGGCGTTCGTCGCCTTCGGCGACCACGCCTGGGCAGGCCAATCGCCTGTGAACTTACCCCCACCCCTGACCCCTCCCCACAAGGGGGAGGGGGATTCTGTGGCACCGCCGTCACGCGCCAACCGTCGGCGATTTTGGTGGCAAGGGCGGCGAGCAGGTCCCCCTCCCCCTTGTGGGGAGGGGTTAGGGGTGGGGGTACAGGCGGTAAAAGCCCATGAGGGCATGCGATTGCGCGCTCCTCAATGGGGGAGATTGGCAGTTCCGGCGTCTCGCCCCGCTGGCTCTCAAGCAACGTCCTTGAACGGTTGTGATTGGCCGGGAGGTCGATGGCGGCCTGATCTCCCCCCTTGCGGGGGAGATGGGCGGCAGCCCAGAGGGGGGTGGGAAGGATCGCGACGTGGCCGCGCGGCACGTACAATTGTCAGTAACTCTGTCAGCAATCAGCGTGGAGAAATTCTCCCGTTTTTCCACCCCCTGGAAAACCTCCCGTATCATTGTCCTTGCGATCTTCCACGGGACCCCGGTGCGCACCGGGCAGCGGGGGGAAGCGCCGGTGCCGGGCTGGCGGGAGGTCGGTTCTCCTCGCTGGGTGATGAGCCCCCAAGCCCGGGCCTCGCGGCGGCTGGGCGGCAGAAATGCCGAGGCGACTGAGCGGGGCAAGCAGCCGGGCGGGGCGCGGACGTCGCGCCACGTTACCAGATTATCGGCAGGCTCGGCCTCGCGCCCCGCTTCCCGAACCACCTCCCTTCAACGGGAGCGTTCTTTGACAATGGCCAGGCGCGAAAGCGAGCGTGGCAATGGACAGGTGTGCGGGACAGCACCCCCCTCTGGGCTGCCGCCCATCTCCCCCACAAGGGGGGAGATCGGGCCTTCATCGACGTCCCGACCTTAAGGAGAGGCAGAAAAGGGCGAGACGCCGAAGCTGCCAATCTCCCCCCTTGCGGGGGAGATGCCCGGCAGGGCAGAGGGGGGTGGGAAGGAATGAGCGGGCGGTGGGTGTCCTCTCACAGGCGCGAGGACTGTGTCTCCCCCTCGAGGGGAGGGTCGATCCGCGCAGATCGGGGTGCGGTCGCCCGAGGCAGCGCCCGACGCCCCTGAGACGCGAAGGTGAAGCGATCTCGCATACCTCCCGCAGCGGCAGAAGCGAGGTGCGCCAACAGGCCACCGCGCCCGGCTGCCGATTTTCCGCCCCGCCCCCTTCCATGGCCGCGAAATTCCGCTAAAACGCAGGCTCACGAAGGCCCGAGGGCCGCAACCGGTTGAATGGAATGTCGGACGACAGCTTTTTCCGCGAAGTCAACGAGGAGATCCGCCAGGAACAGGCGAAGGCCCTGTGGGACCGCTATGGCCCCATCGCCATCCTTCTCGCCGTGCTGGTCGTTCTCGGCACGGGCCTTTTCGTGGCCTGGGAATATTGGGTCGACAGCCGGGCCAATCGCTCCGGTGACCAGTTCTCGCAGGCCCTGACCCTCGCCAATTCCGGCAAGGCCGACGAGGCGCTTGCGGCCTTCGAGACGCTGGAGAAGGACGGCTACGGCGCCTATCCGCTGCTGGCCCGCATGCGCGCCGCCACCGTCCAGGCCGACAAGGGCGACTTCAAGGCCGCCGTCGCCGGTTTCGACGAGGTCGCCGCCGACGGCTCCATCCCCTCGGTCATTCGCGACATGGCTCGCCTGCGCGCCGCCCTGCTGCTCGTCGACAACGGCTCCTATGCGGACGTGTCGAGCCGCGTCGAAGCGCTGACGGCCGACACCAACCCGCTGCGCCATTCGGCCCGCGAGGCGCTTGGCCTGTCTGCCTGGAAGGAGGGCAAGTTCGCCGACGCGCTCAAGCTGTTCGAGCAGATTTCCGCCGACGAGGCGGCTCCGCGAAATGCGCGCCAGCGCGCCGACATCCTAGCCGAACTGATCCGCGGTTCGGGCAACGCTTCGTGACGCGGGCCCGATGGCTTTCAAGATCGCCATAATCGGCCGGCCCAACGTCGGCAAATCCACGCTTTTCAACCGCCTGGTCGGCAAGAAGATCGCGCTCGTCGACGACACGCCCGGCGTGACCCGCGACCGTCGCGTGCACGCGGCCAAACTCTACGATCTCACCTTCGACGTCATCGACACCGCGGGCTTCGAGGACGCCGGCGCGGCCACCCTCCAGGGCCGCATGCGGGCGCAGACCGAGATCGCCATCCGGGAAGCCGACCTCATCTTCTTCATGGTCGACGCCAAGGCCGGCCTCACCCCCGACGACCGCACCTTCGTCGAGATCGTCCGCCGCTCGGGCAAGCCGACCGTGCTGGTCGCCAACAAGGCGGAAGCCCGCGGCGCCCAGGGCGGGGCGCTCGAGGCCTGGGAACTCGGCATGGGCGAGCCGGTGCAGATTTCGGCCGAGCACGGCATCGGCATGCCCGACCTGCGTGACGCCGTGGTCGAGGCGCTCGGCCACGAGCGCGTCTTCGAGGACGACGAGGAAGCGGACGAGACGCCGGCCGAGAGCGACGTGCTGATCGGCGAGGACATCGCCGATCCCGACGCCGAGGACGTCCCCGCCTATGACGAGACCAAGCCGCTGCGCATCGCCGTGGTCGGCCGTCCCAACGCCGGCAAGTCGACGCTCATCAATGCGCTGATCGGCGAGGAGCGCCTGCTCACCGGACCCGAGGCGGGCATCACCCGCGATTCGATCTCCGTCGACTGGGATTGGCGCGGCCGCGGCATCAAGCTCTTCGACACCGCCGGCATGCGCCGCAAGGCCAAGGTGCAGGAGAAGCTGGAAAAGCTTTCGGTGCAGGATGGCCTGCGCGCCATCCGCTTCGCCGAGATCGTCATCATCGTGCTCGACGCGACGATCCCGTTCGAAAAGCAGGACCTGCAGATCGCCGACCTGATCATCCGCGAGGGCAGGGCGCCGGTCATCGCCTTCAACAAGTGGGACCTCATCGAGGACCGCCAGGCGGTGCTTGCCGACCTGCGCGAGAAGACCGAGAGGCTCTTGCCGCAGGTGCGCGGTCTCCAGGCGGTGCCGCTGTCGGCCGAGACCGGTCGCGGCCTCGACAAGCTGATGGAGGCGGTCATCCGCACCCATCGCGTCTGGAACAACCGCGTCTCGACCGGCCGTCTCAACCGCTGGCTGGAGGGCATCATCGCCCACCATCCGCCGCCCGCCGTCGCCGGCCGCCGGCTCAAGGTAAAATACATCACCCAGGCCAAGACGCGCCCGCCCGGCTTCGTCGTCTCGTGCTCGCGCCCGGATGCGATGCCGCAATCCTATGTGCGCTACCTGACCAACAGCCTGCGCGAGGCCTTCGACATGCCGGGAGTGCCGATCCGCATGGCGCTGCGCGCCTCCGACAATCCCTTTGCCGGACGCGCCCGCAAGCGGAGCTGAGACCGGGCCTGCCAGAGTGTCGCAGGCCCGTTCCGCCCATGCGGCGAGGGGCGTCCGTTAACGCTCCATCAAGGTTAATGCATCATTTTTCTCTCCAGTGGGGTGTGTAGCGTCCTGGAGAGTTTCGTGCATCGACGAGTTGCGTCGCGGCGGCTTGCAGGCCGCGAGAAAAATCGTTCGTACCTGGCGCCCGCCGTCATCGGCCTGGGCATCTGGCTCGGCTTCCCGACGGTCGCCGCCTACCAGGACATGACCAGCATGGTCTCCGGCCTCGAGGGTCAGAAGGCACGCTGGGGCGCCTATGTCGAGAAATCCGTCGCGGGCGCCGTCCACGCCGCCGAAATGCCCTTCGCCGACGGCATCGTCACCGGCCCGATTTCGGGCTCGGGCGTCAATGTCGCAGGCGTCGGTGCCGTCTCGTTCCGCGGCAAGGCAATGGCGTCCGACGTGCCCGACGAGGACCGGGTCACGCGCGCCGACAAGCGCGGCCGCATCGTCGAGGTCGCGCCGGTGGCGCCGCCCAGGAATTTCACCGCCGGTTCGGTTTTCGAGCGTACCAGTTCGCTGATGCGGCCTTCGCTCGACAGCAGCCTGAAGCTCGCCTTCAAGAAGCCCCCCATCAAGGGCAAGGAGATCCAGATCGCGGCGGCGTTCCATCCCAAGGAAACCAGGAAGCCGGCGACCGCCGGCATGCCGCCGATGCTCGCGGCCCTCGTCAACAACGACAAGCCGGACATCCTGGCCACCGCCTATGCCCCGGCCGAGCCCGACTATGCCACGACCTCGCCGTTCGAGTCGCTGCTGCGCGACGATGCCGCGGCGGGCGGCCGCTTCATCCCGCCGATGGGCAAGGGCGACCACTCCTGGATCAAGAATCCCCTGCCGGCGAGCGTGTTCTCCAAGGCCGAGCAGACCTGCCTGGCCAACGCCGTCTACTTCGAGGCGCGCGGCGAAAACGTCAAGGGACAGGCGGCGGTCGCCCAGGTCGTGCTCAACCGCGTCCGCAACCCCGCCTATCCGGAGACGATCTGCAAGGTGGTCTACCAGAACCAGGACCTGCGCAACCGCTGCCAGTTCTCGTTCGCCTGCGACGGCATCAAGGACCGTGTGACCGACCGCGCCAGCTACCGGACGGCCGAGCAGGTCGCGATGGCCGTCACCGCCGGAAAGATCTTCATCCCCGAGGTCGGATCCGCCACCCACTACTATGCCAACTATGTGAGCCCCGACTGGGCGCGGTCGATGAAGAAGATGACCAGGATCGGCCTGCATATCTTCTATCGCACCTTCGGTGGCGGCTGGAGCTGAGCCGGACTTCAAGGTGCGAAGAACGCGCCCGCCACTCCGCGATTGAGCGCGGATTCGGCGGTTGATCGTCCAGTCGATGCTCGGGCAGGATGTCGCACTCTACCAACTAATTGATTTTATAGAATAAAATACTTCGTATGATGGGCCTTTGCCTACCTTGACGGGCAGGGGGGCTCTAACTATGTTGCCGGCGACTTTGAAGCGGACGAACGGTGACGCTCGGACCGGACGGGAGTTTGCAATGGCCAAGCCAGTCGGGCCAGGCGAATCCGGAAATTCCCGGCCTGAGAATCGAGACGAGACCGGCCGCCGCGACGACGAACTCGAACGCCGCCGGCGTGAACTTGAAGCCTCTCTTGCCTCACGGCGGCCGGCAAGCCGCGAGGAAGAGAAGGAAGCAGGGTCGAAGGCCGGCTATGGCCAGGCACTCAAGCTGTCCAGCGAATTCATCGCCGGGATCGCGGTGGGGATCGGCCTGGGTTGGATCACCGATCGGTTTGCGGGCACGTCGCCCTGGGGCCTGATCGTGTTCCTGCTGCTCGGTTTCGGAGCCGGTGTGCTGAATGTCTTGCGCTCGGCCGGGATGATCGCAGATGCCAGTTCCAGGGCGCCCGAGAAGCGACCGGACGGCACGGAAAAGAAGTAGACGGCGCCCAAGCGGCGCGATTTAGGCGAAGGGGGGCCGAAGTGGCCACAGATCCTATCCATCAGTTTCAGATCTCGAAATTGATTCCGATCGAGGTTGGTGGTCTCGACTTCTCCTTCACCAACTCGGCCGCCTTCATGGTCGCGACCGTCGCCGCCGCCGGCGCCTTCCTGTTCCTGACGACGTCGAGCCGCAGCATGGTGCCGACCCGTTCGCAGTCGATCGCCGAAATGTCCTACGAGTTCATCGCCTCGATGCTGAGGGATGCGGCGGGAACGGGCGGAATGCGGTTCTTCCCGCTTGTGTTCTCGCTGTTCATGTTCGTGCTGGTCGCGAACCTGCTCGGCTTGTTCCCTTATTTCTTCACCGTCACCAGCCACATCATCGTCACCTTCGCCCTGGCGCTTCTGGTGATCGGGACCGTGATCGTCTACGGTTTCGCCAAGCACGGCTTCGGCTTCCTCAAGCTTTTCGTGCCGAGCGGCATCCCGGGGATCCTGGTGCCGCTGGTGGTCATCATCGAGGTGATCTCGTTCCTCTCGCGCCCGGTCAGCCTCTCGGTCCGTCTGTTCGCCAACATGCTGGCCGGACACATCACGGTGAAGGTCTTCGCCGGTTTCGTGACCTCGCTCAGCGCGCTCGGCGCGTTCGGCATCGCCGGTTCGGTGCTGCCGCTGATGATGACGGTCGCCATCACTGCCCTGGAAGTGCTGGTCGCGTTCCTGCAAGCCTATGTGTTTGCGGTGCTGACCTGCATGTACCTCAACGACGCGGTCCATCCCGGACACTGAGCAGAATCGGCGGGTGTTCCGCCGCGCGTAAGAAAATCCAACAGTTCCACCAAGGAGTTTGAAAATGGAAGCAGAAGCAGCAAAGTACCTCGGCGCCGGTCTGGCTACGTTCGGCATGGCCGGCACGGCCCTCGGCCTCGGCAACATCTTCGGCAGCTACCTCTCGGGCGCCCTGCGCAACCCGTCGGCTGCTGACGGCCAGTTCGGCCGCCTGGTGTTCGGCTTCGCCGTGACGGAAGCTCTGGGCATCTTCTCGCTGCTCATCGCCCTCCTGCTGCTCTTCGCGTAAGAGCCAGGCTGACGATTGTGCCGGCCGCCCAAGGCGGCCGGTCGGGTTGGACAGGGGAAAGAGATGTTTGTGACACCGGGTTACGCCGAGGAAGTAGCGCCTGCGGCGGGAGAAGCTCAAACCCAAGCCGGTGCAGAAGCGCACGGTACGGCCACGACCACCGAACAGGGCGGCGAGAAGGTATTCCCGCCTTTCGATTCGACGACCTATCCGTCGCAGATCCTGTGGCTCGCGATCACTTTCGGTCTGTTCTACCTCTTCTTGAGCAAGGTCGTGCTTCCGCGCGTCGGCGGCACGCTCGAGGTTCGTCGCGATCGCATCGCCGGCGATCTCGACCAGGCCGCTCGCATGAAGTCCGAGGCGGATGCGGCCGTTGCCGCATACGAACAGGACCTCGCCACGGCCAAGGCCAAGGCGGGCGCCATCGGCCAGGAAGCGCGTGACGCTGCCAAGGCCGAGGCCGAAGCCAAGCGCAAGGAAGTCGAGGCCGGCCTCGAACAGAAGCTAGCCGCCGCCGAGGCGCGCATCGCCACGATCAAGGCCAACGCCATGAAGGAAGTGGGCTCCATCGCGGAGGACACGACCGCGGCGATCGTCGAGGCGCTGGGTGCCGGCAAGATCGACAAGGCCGCCATCGCCGCTGCCGTCAAGGCCGCGGGCAAGTAAGGAGAGGGCCATGGACGCCACATTCTGGGCCACAGTTGCTTTCTTCATCTTCGTCGCCATCGTGCTCTACCTGAAGGTGCCGGGCATGATCTCGAAGTCGCTCGACGACCGTGCGGATCGCATCCGCACTGAACTCGAGGACGCCCGCAAGCTCCGCGAAGAAGCCCAGCAGCTGCTCGCGGAGTACCAGCGCAAGCGCAAGGAAGCGGAAAAGGAAGCGGCTGAAATCGTCGAGATCGCCAAGCGCGAAGCTGGCCTTCTTGCCGAAGAGGCGCATGCCAAGACCGAGGAATACGTCGCCCGCCGCACCGCTCTCGCCGAGCTCAAGATCGGCCAGGCCGAACGCGAGGCGATCAACGAGGTCCGCGCCAATGCGGTGGATCTCGCCGTCGAGGCTTCGCGCCAGCTGCTTGCCGGCAAGGCGGACGCCAAGACGGCCGCCGAGCTGTTCAAGAGCTCGGTTCAGGAAGTGAAGGGCAAGCTCAACTGAGCGAGCCCGCCTCGAGAACAGGAAAGAGCCGCTGGATTTCCGGCGGCTTTTTTGTTTGCGGGGTAGCCTCTCCACTCGGAGCGTCGAGGCAACGGGTCGTGCGCCCTTCGGGCTCGAGCCTCAGGATGAGGATCGTGGCGGCGCCGAATTGCCGGCTCAACCAGCCTCCGCCAATGCAAGGGCTGCTGGGCTCTCTTCGCCCCAAGTTCTCAGCCTGGAGGCGCGAGCCCCAAGGACGGGCCTCGAAGGCCCCTGCCGGTCGACCGACGTCAGTCCTTGAACGGCGCAAACGAGACGCGATGGATACGGAGGGCCGCGCCATGTTCGACGATCGCGGCGCGATGGCGCGCGGTGGCGTAGCCCATGTGGATCTCGAAGCCGTAGCGGTTGTCGTTGGCGCCGCAGGCGGACATCATCCGGTCGCGGGTCACCTTGGCGACGATGGATGCGGCGGCGATCGACTGCGAGCGCTGGTCGCCCTTGATCAGGGCCCGGCAGGTGCAGGCAAGCCCGGGCGGCACGTCGCGGCCATCGGCCAGGGCGGACCTCGCCGCCATCGGCAGGCCGGCGAGCGCCCGGCGCATCGCCTCCAGGCTGGCCTTGCGTATGTCGGTGCGGTCGATGGTGTCGGCCGAGACCGAAGCGACGGCCACGCCGAGCGCTTTCTTCAGCACCTCGTCGAACAAGGCTTCGCGCTGCTGCGCGGTCAGGCGCTTGGAATCGTCCAGGCCGTCGGGGATGTTGTCGGGATCGAGCACCACGGCTGCGGCGACCACGGGTCCGGCAAGCGGACCGCGCCCGGCCTCGTCGAGGCCCGCACAAGGCCATTGGCCGGCGGCGATCGCCTTCCGTTCGAAGGAGAAATCGGGCTTTTCCACGATTTCAAAGAGAAGCGGAGAATCGGAACGCGGGCGAGCCATGGTGCGGCGATGCTCGCATCGGCTCCGATTCTCCGCAAGACCCTCCCGACCACAGGGGCAGCGGTCAGGGAAGGCACCGTCTACTGGCCACGGGGAAGGCCGGACGGAACTCGCAGTCGCGGGGCGCGCGCCCCGCGGCCGTCAGAGCAGCATCAGCTGCTCGTGCTCCTTGGGAGCGGCCTTGAACAGGTCGGTTCGAAGCGGGGTACGCTCGGAGTTGAGGCCGAGGCGCTTGGCGGCGATCTCGAAGCGACGGCCGATCTGCCACGCATAGGGGCCCTTGCCGCGCATGCGCTTGCCCCATTCCGAATCATAGTCCTTGCCGTCGCGCATCGAGCGGACCAGCGACATCACGTGCCGGTAGCTGTCCGGATAGTGGCGCAGCAGCCAGTCCTTGAAGATCGGGCTGACTTCGAGCGGCAGGCGCAGCACCACATAGCCGGCACCGCTGGCGCCGGCGGCGCGCGCGGAATCGAGGATGCGTTCGATCTCCTGGTCGGTCAGGCCGGGAACGATCGGCGCCACCATGACCGAAACCGGAATGCCGGCATCGGAAAGCTGGCGTATCGCCTCCAGCCGCTTCGTCGGCGTTGCCGCCCGCGGCTCCATGGTTCGCGCCAAAAGCCGGTCGAGCGTCGTCACCGACAGCGCCACCTTGGCGAGGCCCTTCTCGGCCATGCGGGCGAGGATGTCGATGTCGCGCGTGACCAGGGCGGACTTGGTGACGATGCCCACCGGATGGTTGCGCGCCTCGAGCACTTCGAGCACCTCGCGCATGATGCGCCAGTGCTTTTCGATCGGCTGGTAGGGATCCGTGTTGGTGCCGATGGCAATGGTGCGCGGCTGGTAGCCGTCCCTGGAAAGCTCGCGGTCGAGCAGCCGCGCAGCGTCCGGCTTGGCGAACAGCTTGGCTTCGAAGTCGAGCCCGGCCGACAGGCCCATGTAGCTGTGGGTCGGCCTGGCAAAGCAGTAGACGCAGCCGTGCTCGCAGCCGCGATAGGGATTGATCGAGCGGTCGAAGGAGATGTCCGGCGAGTCGTTGCGGGTGATGATGGTGCGCGGCTTCTCGACCTGCACTTCGGTCTTGAACGGCGGCAGTTCCTCGATGGTGCTCCAGCCGTCGTCGAAGACGTGCCGGCTCACCGGCTCGTAGCGCCCCGTAGGGTTGACGCCGGCACCGCGGCCGCGCCTGCGCTCCTGATGGACGCGGATGCCGCTGTCTTCGATCATGGCATTTGCCATTCCTGACCTGCCGGCTCCGAAGGCCGCGACGTCGGCACGCGCTATGGGTTCCATTTTCGCCGTCTCCCGATGGGAAGCCTGCCGGGCGTCGATTCGTCCGACATGAAACTATTCCTATTTTATGGAGTAGAACAAAGCAAGAACTTTGTGCTGCATGAGGGATGGCTGGCGCCGCGGCCGGCTTTCGGATATGCGGCTAGGGATGCTGAGCGTGCTGATCGAAACGCGGAACGACGAGGAGGGGCTGGCGCGCACGCTGGCCTCGCTGATCGGCGGTGCCGTCGAAGGCGTCGTCCGTGAGGTGATCGTCTGCGACCGGGGCTCGACCGACCAGACCCACTATGTCGCCGAGCATGCCGGCTGCGGCTTTCTCGACGGCGGCGTCGGCGCGGGCATCGCGCAGGCGAAGAGCGACTGGCTCCTGCTCTTGGAGCCCGGGGCGCGGCTGACCGACGGCTGGACCGAAGAGGTGCTGCGGCACATGTCGAGGGTGACGATGGCCGCGCGGTTCGCACGCTCGAAGGCGAGCGCCCGCCCGTTCTGGGTTCGGGTCACGTCGAGGCCGCGGGCGCTCGAGCAGGGGCTGGTGATCACCAAGCGACAGGCTGCCGTTCTCGGCCGCAACGACGCCGATGCGGAAGGCATAGCCCGGGGGCTGGCGATGAGGACGCTCGATGCGGAAATCGTGGTCGCGCCGGCGCGGGGCGCCTGAGGCCTATTTGCCGCCGCGCCGCAGGTGCTCGTCGAGCCGCGGCATGATCTCCACGAAGTTGCAGGGCATGTGCCGGTAGTCGAGCTGCGGCTTGAGGATGCCGTCCCAGGCGTCGCGGCAGGCGCCGGGCGAGCCGGGAAGCGCGAAGACGAAGGTGGCGTTGACGACGCCGGCGGTGGCGCGCGACTGGATCGTCGAGGTGCCGATCTTGTCGTAGGAGATACGGTGGAAGACCTCGGAGAAGCCGTCCATGCGCTTCTCGAACAGCGGCTCCAGCGCTTCGGGCGTCACGTCGCGGCCGGTGAAGCCGGTGCCGCCGGTGGTGATGACGACGTCGATGTCGGGATCGCGCGACCAGGCGGCGACGCATTGCCGGATCTTGTCCTTGTCGTCGGTGACGATGTGCCGGAGCGCGAGGATATGCCCGGCTTCCGCGATCCGGTCGGCAAGCGTCTGGCCGGACTTGTCGTCGGCCAGCGTGCGCGTGTCGGAGACGGTGAGCACCGCGATGCGGACCGGGATGAAGGGGCGGGGCTCGCTTGCCATCTTGCTCAGCTCCTGGTGGTGGTGGCGGCGGTGAACCATCCGGGCCGCTCGGCCGCGATCGAGGCCGCCGCGTCGCGGGCAGCCTCAGGATCGTCGAAGATGCCGAAGCAGGTCGCACCGGAACCCGACATGCGGGCGAAGGCGGCGCCGGCGCGCCGAAGCGCGGCGAGCGCGTCGGCGATGGACGGCTCGATCGCGATCGCCGGCGCTTCGAGATCGTTGCGCGACGAGGCCAGCCATTCGACGATTGCCGCAGGCTCGGGCAGCGCCGCAAGCGGCCGGTTGTCGCGCGCGGCCAGCGCCCCGAAGACCTTTGGCGTCTCGACGCCGATGCCGGGATTGACGAGGACGAGCGCAAGGCACGGCAGGCTGTCGACCGGCTGCAGCTGCTCGCCGATGCCGCGTGCGACCAGCGGCCTGGCGGCGAGGCACATCGGCAGGTCGGCGCCGAGCGGCAGGGAAAGCTGCGCGAGTTCCGGGGCCGTTGCCGGCAGGCCCCAAAGGCGCGCAAGCGCCCTGATCGCCGCGGCTGCGTCGCTCGATCCGCCGCCGATGCCGGATGCCACCGGCAGGTTCTTCTCGAGCGAGATCGCGACCGGGCGGGATGCGTGCGCGGGATAGGCCGCCCGCAGCGCGTCGCGGGCGCGCAGCACGAGGTTTGCGCCGTCGAGCGGGATCAGGGCGGCGAACGGACCGTCGACGGCGAAGCTGTCGGTGTCGGCGGCCGACACGGTGACGGTGTCGCCGAGTTCGGCGAACACGACCAGGCTTTCGAGCAGATGATAGCCGTCGGCGCGGCGTCCGGTGACGTGCAGCGCGAGATTGATCTTGGCCGGGGCGAGTTCGGCGAGCGGAACGGCGTCGAAGGTCACGGGCTGCCCGTCAATCCTTCTCGAGCCGGTATTCGCCGGTCTTGGGGTCCTTGACCAGCGTGCCGTCGGCGCCGGTCTGGCGCTGCTTCTCGTGGCGGCGCACCTTTGCAGTCACGCGGTCGGCCTCCCTGATGAACGAGCGGTAGCCGACATAGGCGACGACGACGACGAGCGCGAAGAAGATCAGCTGAGGCATTGCCGTTTTCCTCCCTTGCCGGGCGGTGGCCCCGCCGGCCGATCAGGGCAGGGGCGGATGATAGTCCCCCGCCTGCCCATTTTCAAAGTCCGAAGCGGCCCCACAGGGCGCGTTCTTCCGCCGCATCCACGAGCCCGGAGGCGATCGAGGCGGCGATGTCGGGCGTCAGCAAGGGCGAGGACGTGCCGAACATGCCGAGCCTGCGCCCGAACAGCCCGCGCGGCGGCGTGATCAGCCTGAGCTCGGTCTTCGGTCCGTAGCGGTCCCTGAGGACGGTGCGCATGTCGCCGAGCCCGTCGACCAGGCCCAGTTCCAGGCTGCGCTTGCCGGACCAGAACAGGCCGGTGAACAGGTCGGGATCGTCCTTGAGCTTGGCACCGCGGCGTTCCTTGACCAGCTCGATGAAGGTTTCGTGCACCTCGACCTGCAGCTTCTTGAGCCGCTCGACGTCCTCCTTGTTCTCGGGCTGGAACGGATCGAGCGTCGCCTTGTTCTTGCCCGCGGTATAGACCCGGCGCTCGACGCCGATCTTCTTCAAAAGCTCCGGGAAGCCGAACGAGGACGACACCACGCCGATCGAGCCGACGATGGAGGACGGATCGGCGATGATCTCGTCGCCGGCGACCGCGATCATGTAGCCGCCCGAGGCGGCGAGGTCCTCGACGAAGACCAGCACCTTCTTGTTCTTCTCGGCGGCGAGGTCGCGGATGCGCTTGTAGATGAGCCGCGCCTGCACCGGCGAGCCGCCGGGCGAATTGACCGAGATGGCGACGACGGGCGCGGCCGGGAACGAGAAGGCCTTCTCGATCAGGCCGGCTGTGGTGGCGAGCGACAGGGTCGGCCGGAACTGGCCGCCTCCCGACATGATCGCCCCTTGCAGGCGGATGACCGGGATCGTCACCTCGCCCGGGCGCATCGACTTGGGCAGCAGGCGGCGGATCAGCTTTTTCACGGCGCGGGTTCTCCGGTATCTGTCATGCGGGATGTATGCATTCTTCTGCAATCCGCAATCCTGGGGGATGCTCAATCACCGAAAAGCGACGAGCGGCCGTTGTTTATGTCGTCGGCGCGTTGCGAGAACCTGTCGCCTTCCTCGTGAAGGACCAGCGGCGGGCAGAGCACCATCGTCGCGCGCGATGCCCGTACGGCGCGGACGACGACCCGGATGGCGGGCGCGTCGGCGCGCGGATGCACGGGGACGACTTCGGCCCTGCCGAAGCGGCCGGCCATGGCACCGAGAATGGCGGCAAGCGATTCAGGCCGGGCGATGATGGCAAAGCCGCCGCGCGGCTTGACCACCGCCGCCGCGCTTCGGATCCAGCCTTCGAACAGGCCGTCCTCCATGACATGCGCCTGCCGTTTCAGCGCGTCCGGGGTCGGCCGGTGGTGGGCGGGATTGAAGGGCGGGTTCATGATGACCCAGTCGAGCGAACCATCGGCCAGCCCGGCCGCGGCCCTGGCCTTGCCGGAGAGCGCCACGTCCGCCACCAGCACCGAGGCCCGTGGGGCGATGCCTGCATTTGAGGGATGGGTCAGCGTCGCCCGGGCGAAGGCTGTCATTTCCGCGGTCAGCTCGACCAGAAGCACATGCGCGCCCTTGCAGCGCGAGGCGACGGCGAGCCCGGCGGCGCCCGCGCCGGCGCCGAAATCCGCGAGCTGTCCCTGAAAGCCCGAGGGGACGGCGGCGGCGAGCATCATCGCGTCCATGCCGGCCCGGTGCCCGCCCTTCTTCGGCTGCACCAGCCAGAAGTCGCCGCGATGGAAGGCGTCCAGCGTGTGCGGCGGCAGGGGCGGGCCGCCTGGATGTTGCGGCACGGCTGTCACCGGCGGCGGATTTCGTGCTCGATGCCCGCATCCTTGAGCAGCTGGCGTGCCTCGTCGGCGTCGTCCTCGTCGATGAGGATGCGGCGCGGCAGGATGCCGATCGAGCCGTCGAGCACGCTCATGTTCTGGTCGGCGATGAAGCAGCCGATGCCGGCATCGCGCAGCAGCGATTGCACGAAGGACAGGACGACGGCGTCGTTGGTGCGGATGAGCTCGATCATGGGCACGAAATTTGCAGTTCGGCGCGGCGAAGTAAACGGCACTTGTCGTTCCGCGCCAATTCGCCACTTGCAGGTGCAGTGCATGCCGCCATAGAATCGCCTAAAAGCTGCGCGCGCGACGGCGTGTCTGTGCAACGGGAGTATTGGCCTTGGGTGTCGTTCTCAACATCGAGAAGGGGAAGCGGGAAGCCGCGTCGATCAAGGATTTGATCGACCTGACCTCGGCCGACATGGCCAGGGTCAACAAGCTGATCCTGTCCAAGGCCGGTTCCGATGTCGAGATGATCCCGGAGGTGGCCAACCACCTGATCTCGTCCGGCGGCAAGCGGCTGCGGCCGATGCTGACGCTGGCCGCAGCGCAGATGTTCGGCTATTCCGGCGAGCATCACGTCAAGCTCGCGACCGCAGTCGAGTTCATGCATACGGCGACGCTTCTGCATGACGACGTCGTCGACGAGAGCGACCTGCGCCGCGGCAAGAAGACGGCGCGCACCATCTGGGGCAACCAGGCGAGCGTGCTGGTCGGCGATTTCCTGCTCGGCCAGGCCTTCCGCATGATGGTCGACGTCGGTTCGCTCGAGGCGCTCGACATCCTGTCGACGGCGGCTTCGATCATCGCCGAAGGCGAGGTCATGCAACTCGCGGCCGCCAAGAACCTCGAAACCACCGAGGACGAGCACTTCGCCGTCATCAAGGCCAAGACCGCAGCCCTGTTCTCGGCCGCCGCCGAGGTCGGTCCCGTGATCGCCGGCGCGTCGAAGAACGACAAGGCGGCGCTGCGCTCCTACGGCATGAACCTCGGCCTTGCCTTCCAGCTGATCGACGACGCGCTCGATTATGGTGGCTCCAGCAAGGACCTCGGCAAGAATGTCGGCGACGACTTCCGCGAGGGCAAGGTGACGCTTCCGGTGATCCTGAGCTATCGCCGCGGCACTGCGGGCGAGCGGGCCTTCTGGAAGAGCGCGATCGAGGCGGGCGGCTCGGACGACGCAGCCCTGGAGAAGGCCATCGGCCTGATGGCGCGGCACGGCGCGATCGCCGATACGATCGGGCGTGCCAGCCATTTCGGCGAGATTGCGCGCGATGCTCTGGCGCCGCTGGAGAACACGCCGCAGAAAGCGGCACTGCTCGACGTCATCGACTTCTGCATCAGCCGCGTCGTCTAGCCGCAGCCGGCCGAAGACGGGCGTTGCCTTTCTGCAAGTCGCTAGCCGGATGTTGAATTCTGCAACCGCGGCGGATTGAAGCGCGACCCCAAAAAGGCCATGCTTGGCATCGACAACCGGTCGCGGAATGAAACCCGTTTCGGGTGGCATGAGGACCGTACGATCCGACTAGGAAGGATATTCATGCGGCAGCGACGCGCAATCTGGCTCCTCGGGCTGGCGGCTCTGGCCGGCTTTTCCGCGCTGACCCAGCCGGGATATGCCAAACAGCCCACGGACCCGGTCGAGATAAACTCGTTCTCGGGGGCATATCTTGCGGCGCAGATCGCCGAGGCCGACGACGACCTCGGCAGCGCGATCGCCTACTACAAGCGCGCGCTGGCCTTCGATCCCCAGGACGCTTCGCTGCAGCAGAGCGTGATGCTTGCGCTTATCGCCCAAGGGCATTTCGACGAATCGCTGCCCTATGCGCAGATGCTGAAGACGGTTCCCGAGGCGGAGCGCTTCTCGCGGCTGGCGCTCGCCGTCGATGCCATCCGCAAGAAGGATTATTCGGCTGCCGAGACCTGGCTGAAGCTGGCGCTCGAATCCGATCTCGACCGGCTGATCACCGGAACCATGACGGCCTGGGCGAAAGAGGGCGAAGGCCGGCCCGCGGACGCGCTCGGGTTCCTCGAAAAGCTCGAGGGGCCGGAATGGTACGAGCTGTTCAAGGCCTATCACGGCGCCCTGATCGCGGATGCCGCCGGCGACAAGGTCAAGGCCGACAAGATCTATCGCTCGGCCATCGACAATCTTGGCGCCGGCAGTGCCGCGCCGGAGACCTGGATGCGCGCGGCCGAGGCCTATGCCGGCTTCCTGGCGCGCGACGGCAAGAACAAGGAGGCGCTCGCGGTTCTCGACCGCGCCGACGAGTTCTCGCCCGGCAAGCTGCCGATCGCTGCGCTGCGCGACCAGATCAACAAGGGCGAGAAGATCCCGCCGCTCGTGTCCGGACCCGGCGACGGCGCGGCCGAGATCCTGCTCAACCTGTCCACGGCGCTCAATCGCGGCGGCGGCGAGCCCTTCGTCCGGCTCTATCTGCAATATGCGCTGGCGCTCAAGCCGGAGAGCGACGAACTGCTGGTGCAGCTCGCGGCCGTTGCCGAACAGCAGCAGGACGGAGAAGGGGCGATCGAGCTCTATCGCCGCGTCCCGGCCGGCTCGCCGCTCAAGCGCCTGTCGGAACTGCAGCTCGGCCTCAACCTCGCCGACCTCAAGCGCCCCGACGAGGCCATCAAGCACCTGTCGGCCCTGGTCGAGCAGAATCCCGACGACATGCGCGGCTACCTCGCGCTGGGCGGGGTCTATGCGTCCACCGACAATTATCGCGCCGCCGCCGAGGTCTACGACAAGGCGGTCGAGCGGCTTAAGACGCCGACCAACGCCAACTGGAACATCTTCTACCAGCGCGGCATCGCCTACGAGCGGCTGAAGGAATGGCCGAAGGCCGAGCCCAATTTCCGCAGGGCCCTGGAGATGTTCCCCAACCAGCCGCAGGTGCTCAACTATCTCGGCTATTCGTGGGTCGACATGAATACCAATCTCGAGGAAGGCCTCGCGATGATCAAGAAGGCCGTCGACCTGCGCCCCAGCGACGGCTACATCGTCGATTCGCTCGGCTGGGCCTATTACCGTCTCGGCCGCTACGACGACGCGGTGCGCGAACTGGAGCGGGCCGTCTCGCTGAAACCCGACGATCCGGTGGTCAACGACCATCTCGGCGACGCCTACTGGCGGGTCGGACGCAAGCTGGAGGCCACCTTCCAGTGGCGTCATGCGCGCGACATGAAGCCCGAGCCGAACCTTCTGGCCGAGGTGGAGAAGAAGATCGCCGAGGGGCTGCCGGACCTGCCGGAGAAGCCGACCGCCCAGGAATCGCCGCTCAAGCCGCCCGCGGCCACCGAACCGCCGGCCGTGACGGACGGACAGAAGAAGAGCGAGGCCGACAAGCCCGCGACCGCCGATGCCGCCGCCGAGGTCGTTCCCGCCGCCTACAAGGTCCAGCCGGGGCAGTCGCTCTGGTCGATCGCCAACGACGTGCTGGGCGACGGCGACCGCTATCGCGAGATCCTCGACCTCAATCCCGCCCTGCGCGGCGATCCCGGCCGGATCGCGCCGGGCCAGGAATTGCGGCTGCCGGGGAACTGATCCCGGAGCGGGCCGGCGGCTGCCGCTGCTTGACCCTTATCTTCGCTCGGAATAGGACGGGGCCACTCAGGCCCCGTTTTCTTTGGGGCGCGCGCCAATGATCGAGCTTTGCCCGTGACCAACAGTCTGCCCGCCCACATGCATCCCAGCCGCTCGTTCCAGGGGCTGATCCTGACGCTGCACAATTACTGGGCGGAGCGCGGCTGCATCATCCTGCAGCCCTACGACATGGAAGTGGGCGCCGGCACGTTCCACCCCGCCACCACCTTGCGGGCGCTCGGACCGAAGCGCTGGAACGCCGCCTATGTGCAGCCCTCGCGCCGGCCCAAGGACGGCCGCTACGGCGAGAACCCGAACCGGCTGCAGCACTACTACCAGTACCAGGTGATCCTGAAGCCCAACCCGGCCAACCTGCAGGAACTCTATCTCGGCTCGCTGAAGGCGATCGGCATCGATCCCCTGGTGCACGACATCCGCTTCGTCGAGGACGATTGGGAGAGCCCGACGCTCGGCGCCTGGGGCCTTGGCTGGGAGTGCTGGTGCGACGGCATGGAAGTGTCGCAGTTCACCTATTTCCAGCAGGTCTGCGGCATCGAATGCGCTCCCGTCGCCGGCGAGCTGACCTATGGCCTCGAGCGCCTGGCCATGTATGTGCAGGGCGTCGACAACGTCTACGACCTCAACTTCAACGGCCTCGAGGGCGACGACAAGGTCACCTATGGCGAGGTCTTCCTGCAGGCCGAGCAGGAATATTCGCGCCACAACTTCGAATATGCCAATACGGCGATGCTGCTCCGCCACTTCGATGACGCGGAAGCCGAGTGCAAGGCGCTGCTGGCCGCCGGGGCGCCGGCGGAGGGCGGCAATTCCGCCCAGCACAAGATGGTGTTCCCGGCCTACGACCAGGCCATCAAGGCCAGCCACGTCTTCAACCTGTTGGATGCGCGCGGCGTGATCTCGGTGACCGAGCGGCAAAGCTACATCCTACGGGTCCGCAACCTTGCCAAGGCTTGCGGCGAGGCCTTCCTTCAGACGGAAGCCGGCGGGCTGACGATCTGACCCGACTCTAACGTTGCGCTAAGCGGCCATAGCCATTTCCAGTCCCTCCGGAAGGTGCGACTGGACGACCTCGCCATTTATCGTCTGCAGCGCCCTGCGCACGCCCGGCATGCGATATTCGGCCGGTGCCGCGACATGCATGGCGAACAGGGCGCTGAGCGTAAGGATCTGGAGGAGGGCGGAAGCGGTTTTCATCGTCGTCGAGCCAAAAGGTGTCTGCCTGAGCATTGGTCGCTTCAGCGCGCTGTCTGGTTCACGGGAATGTCTGCCCGGAGGACGATTTCGTTGCGGGCGTGCCGACAAGGCACGGCAAATTTCGCAATCGCGCGCGGGAAGGTGACAGCGGGCGGATGAGTTGCTATTCCGCGCGGACCAATTGCCGCGTGTGAGCCGTCCGATGCCCGATCTGCTTCTTGAGTTGCGTTCCGAAGAAATCCCCGCCCGCATGCAGCGCAAGGCGGCCGGCGATCTGAAGAAGATGTTGACCGACGGCCTGGTCGAGGCCGGCCTGACCTATGAGGCGGCGCGCGAATATTGGACGCCGCGGCGCCTGACGCTCGACATACGCGGCCTGACCGCCCGCTCGAAGGACATCCGCGAGGAGCGCAAGGGCCCGAGCACCAAGGCGCCCGAGGCCGCGATCCAGGGCTTCCTGCGCAGCGCCGGACTCGCCTCGATCGACGAGGCGCATGTCCACAGCGATCCGAAGAAGGGTGATTTCTACGTCGCCCACATCTCCAAGCCCGGCCGCGCCGCCGAAGAGGTCGTCGCCGAGCTGATGCCGGCGATCGTCAAGTCCTTCCCGTGGCCCAAGTCGATGCGCTGGGGCCCGGCCTCGGCCAGGCCCGGCAGCCTGCGCTGGGTGCGGCCGCTGCAGTCGATCGTCTGCACCTTCGGGCCGGAGACCGAGGAGCCGGTGGTGATCGACTTCGAGATCGACGGCATCCGCTCCGGCAACGTCACCTTTGGCCATCGCTTCCATGCGCCGGAGGCGATCACGGTGCGCCGCTTCGACGATTACGCGGCCAAGCTCGAGGCGGCCAAGGTCGTCATCGACGCCGAGCGCCGCAAGGAAATGATCCTCGCCGACGCGCGCAACCTGGCCTTTGCCCAGGGCCTCGACCTGGTCGAAGACGAGGGGCTGCTGGACGAGGTCTCCGGGCTCGTCGAATGGCCGGTGGTGCTGATGGGGCAGTTCGAGGATGCCTTCCTCGAAATCCCGGCCGAGGTGATCAGGCTCACCATCCGCGCCAACCAGAAGTGCTTCGTGACGCGGCCGCAGGGCAGCGAGGACGCGCTTTCGCATCACTTCCTCCTGACCTCCAACATCGAGGCCAAGGACGGCGGCAAGGAAATCGCCCACGGCAACGGCAAGGTCGTGCGCGCCCGCCTCTCCGACGCCCTCTATTTCTGGAAGACCGACCAGGGCGACCTGCCGGACCTCGACACGCTTAAGGAGTCGGCACTGGTCTTCGGGCTCGATCTGGACAAGCCGCTCGACCAGCGCATGGCGCGGCTCGACCATCTCGGCGTCACCTTCCACGCCAAGCTGGGCACGCAAGGGGCGCGGGTCGAGCGCATCCGGGCGCTGGCCCGCGAGATCGCCCCGCTGGTCGGCGCCGACCCCAGGCTCGCCGAGCGTGCCGCCGTGCTCGCCAAGGCCGACCTGCAGACCGAGGTGGTCGGCGAGTTCCCCGAGCTCCAGGGCGCCATGGGCCGCAAATATGCGTTGCTGCAGGGCGAAAGCCCCTCGGTGGCGGCGGCGCTCGAGGAGCACTACAAGCCGCAGGGCCCGTCCGACCGCGTGCCGACCGATCCGGTGTCGGTGACGGTGGCACTTGCCGACAAGCTCGACACGCTGGTCGGCTTCTGGACCATCGACGAGAAGCCGACGGGCTCGAAGGATCCCTACGCGCTGCGTCGCGCCGCACTCGGCGTCATCCGCATCATCCTCGCCGCCCGCGGCAAGCTGCCGCTCAAGACGCTGTTCGATGCGGCGCTGACCCAGCTGGCGGAAGCCGCGATCGAGAAGCGGATCGACGAGTTCGAGGCCGGGCAGGCGAAGCTCGACACCGGCGACGTCGACGGCGAGCAGGACGTCGACAACGCGCTTGCCGCCTTCGAGGCGGAAATCCGCCGCGACACGATCGAGCGCGCGGCACCGCTCAAGGCCGACCTGCTGGCCTTCTTCCACGACCGGCTGAAGGTGTACCTGCGCGAGCTCGGCGCCCGCTACGACCTGATCGACGCGGTGATCACGCCCGACGCCGACGACCTCCTGACCATCACGCGCCGCGTCGAGGCGCTGGGACACTTCCTCGACAGCGATGACGGCAGGAACCTGCTCGCCGGCACCAAGCGCGCCGCCAACATCCTGGCCGCCGAGGAGAAGAAGGGCACGGTCGTCGCCGACGGCGTCGACCCGGGCCTGTTCCGCGAGCCGGCCGAGAACGCGCTGTTCGTGCCGGTGAATCAGGCCGTGAGCGAAGCCGGCCAGGCGATCCGCAACGAGGACTTCTCCGGGGCCATGCGCGCGCTCAGCGCGCTGCGCGAGCCCGTCGATTCATTCTTCGAGAAAGTTCTCGTGAATGATGAAGACGCAGCCGTGCGGGCGAACCGGCTGGCGCTGCTCGCCCGCATCCGCGCCGCCACCGACCAGGTCGCCGACTTCTCCAAGATCGCTGGCTAGGTCGAACTGACGATTTAGGCGGGCCTACTCGGTCTCCGGGTAGGCGGGGTTGACCGTGATGCTGTCGGCCTTGACCGGCTGAGGCGCCGGGGCGGCGGATGCAGCCGGCTGCGCCGGTGCGTCTGCGGCGGGTGCGTCTGCGGCTGGTGCGGCCGCGACCGGGGCTGGCCGCGGCGAAGACGAGCCGACTTCGCCGCCGCGGATGACCAGAGGCGCCGGCCCCATCCGCACCGGCGGGCGGGCGATGGCAGCCACCTTGCCCGTATCGACCGCCGGCGTGCCGCGTTCGATGACGGAGGCCGACCGGCCGGCCTCTCCGGACACGACGATCGACGCACCGGCGGCGTTGCCGCCGAGCTCGACGATCGACGAGGCACGGGCAGGGGCCGACGCCACGATGGCGACGGCAAGAAACGCGGCAAAGACCTGCATTTGTCCCTCGGGGGTCGAAACGAATGTTCGGGCGCATCCTAATCGCGGCGGGTTGCGGCCCGATTTCGCGGATGCGGCGCATTTTAGCGGTCTGGCGATTCTCGATTGTCCCGGCCTTGCCGCAGCGGCCACCCCGCGTTAGGGACCGGGTGAACAGGGAAACGACGACGTGACGGAACTGATCCCGGCGGACAAGGCGATGGATCGCGCGCTCGCGCTGCTCGGCGCCGGCGAGGTTGTGGCCATTCCGACCGAAACCGTCTACGGGCTCGCCGGCGACGCCACCAACGGGGCCGCGGTCGCGCGCATATTCGAGGCCAAGGGGCGGCCGCGCTTCAATCCGCTGATCGCCCATGTCGCCGACATGGAGATGGCCGAGCGCATCGGCGAATTCGATCCGCTGTCGCGCAGGCTGGCCGACAGGTTCTGGCCGGGACCGCTGACGCTGGTCGTGCCGCTCAGGACAGAGTTCGGCATCCATCCGCTGGTCACCGCCGGGCTCGACACGATCGCCCTCAGGATGCCCATGGGTTTCGGCGGCAAGCTGATCGCGAGGCTGGGGCGGCCGCTCGCGGCCCCCAGCGCCAACACCTCGGGCAAGATCAGCTCGACCAGCGGCGAGGCCGTGGCGCGCGACCTCGGCGGCAGGATACCGCTCGTCGTCGACGGCGGGCCGACCTCGGTCGGGCTCGAATCGACCATCGTCAAGGTCGAGGACGGCCGGGTGCGGCTGCTGCGCCCGGGTGGCATCGCGGCCGGCGAGATCGAGGCGGTGGCTGGCGCGCCGCTGCTGCGCGGCGTCACCGCGGGCATCGAGGCGCCGGGCATGCTGGCCTCGCATTATGCGCCGGGCGCGCAGATGCGCCTCAATGCCGACAGCGTCGACGAGGGGGAGGCGCTGCTCGGCTTCGGGCCGAAGCGCGCCGAGGGCTGGCAGGCGGCCCGCGCCTTCCTCAACCTCTCCGAGACCGGCGACCTGCGCGAGGCGGCCGCCAACCTGTTCTCGCACCTCCAGGCGCTGGACCACAGCGGTGCCGCCTCCATCGCCGTCGAGCCGGTCCCCGCGGTGGAACTCGGCGAGGCGATCAACGACAGGCTGGCGCGCGCGGCGGCCCCTCGTGACAATCCGCACGGCTGAAACTAGCTTCATCCCATGACCAAGACCCCGAACGGCCTCGACCCCGCGCTTGCCGAGCGCTTCACCGCGATCGTCGGCGAGCGCTACGCCGTCAGACAGGGCTCGGACATCGAGCCCTATGTCCACGAGCCGCGCGGGCTGTTCACGGGAGCGACCTCGCTGGTGCTCAGGCCCGGCAGCGTCGAGGAGGTGAGCGCGATCATGAAGCTCGCCACCGAGTCGCGCACGCCGGTCGTGCCGCAGGGCGGCAACACCGGCCTCGTCGGCGGCCAGGTCCCGGATCGCTCCGGCGGCCAGGTGGTCCTGTCGCTGTCGCGGCTCAACCGCATCCGCGAGATCGATCCCGTCTCCAACACCGTCATCGCCGAGGCGGGCGTCGTGCTCGACCAGCTTCACCATGCGGCCGACACGGTCGACAGGCTCTATCCGCTGTCGCTCGCCTCGCAGGGCTCGTGCCAGATCGGCGGCAACCTGTCGTCCAATGCCGGCGGCACGGCCGTGCTGGCCTACGGCAATGCGCGCGAACTCTGCCTCGGCGTCGAGGTCGTGCTGCCGACCGGCGAGGTGCTGGACGACCTGCGCAAGCTCAAGAAGGACAACACCGGCTACGACCTCAAGAACCTGTTCGTCGGGGCAGAGGGCACGCTCGGCATCATCACCGCCGCGGTGCTGAAGCTCTATCCCAAGCCGAAGGGCCGCGAGGTTGCTTGGGTCGGGCTGGCCTCGGCCGAGGCGGCGCTGGCGCTGTTCAACACCGCCCAGGACCTCGGGGGAGGAGCGCTCACCGCCTTCGAACTCATCGGACGGATCCCGATGGAATTCGCCATGCGCCACATCCCCGACGCGCGGCCGCCGCTGCAGGGCGACTGGGACTGGCAGGTGCTGATGGAGATCTCCTCCGGCCGCTCGGCCGAGGACGCCCGGACGCTGATCGAGGACATCCTCTCCTCCGGCTTCGAGGCCGGGCAGGTCGGCGACGCGGCGATTGCCGCCAGCATTGGCCATGCCAACGAGTTCTGGCGCCTGCGCGAGATGCTGCCCGAAACCCAGAAGGCCGAAGGCGCGTCGATCAAGCACGACATTTCCGTGCCCATCGCCAGCATACCCGCCTTCATCGAACAGGCAGGCAGGGCAGTGGCAGGCGTCAGCCCCGAGGCGCGCGTGGTCTGCTTCGGCCACATGGGCGACGGCAACCTGCACTACAACGTCTCGCAGCCCGCGGGCATGGAGGGGGAGGCGTTCCTGGCGCTCTACAGGCGCATGAACGATGCGGTCCACGCCGTGGTGCGCAGCTTCAACGGTTCGATCTCGGCGGAGCATGGCATCGGCCAGCTCAAGCGCGACGAACTGATCGCCACCGCACCGCCGGTGGCCATCGAGCTGATGCGCCGGGTGAAGTCGGTCTTCGACCCCGCCGGCATCATGAACCCCGGCAAGGTGATTTGATCCATTCCGGTGGCATTCCGATAACCATCGCCGAGATCAGCAAAATTTAACCGACTTTCTTAAGCGGGGCGGTAAGGAGGCCCCGCTAGTGTCCTTCCTACAAACGAGACCGGGAAAACTGGTCCGGAGAGACCGGAAGCCGGCTCTCAGGAGAAACAGGAAGGCACAACATGAACACCGGACTGAAGCCAGTCTGGGCGGGACGCAACATGCGCCTCGACCCATTCCGCTTGCCGCAGATGGTCAGCTACGCCACGCGCGACGACCTTGGCGATGTTACCTTCACCATCGACCATCGCGGTGCCGTCGTTCGTCGCCTGCTCGCGCAGAGCGGCCTGCCTGTGACCATCGCGCTGCCGTCGCGGGCCTTCAGGGGCGTTGCCGCGAGGGCGCTGGAGGACGACTGCGGCAACGTCACGGTGACGCTGGAGCTGCTGCATAACGACCCGATGCTTTCCGTGCCGCTGCTGGTGGCCGACGATCTCGACGACGTCGCCGCAGACTGGCGTGCCTGGGCCGATTTCTACGGCATGCCGATGCTGCTGATCGAGGCGGACGGCGTCGCCCGCACGCTGGAGGAATCGCTCGGCGCGGCGATCAAGACGCGAACCGCGGTGGACCGCCGCAAGGGCCGTGTCTCGCGCATGCGCCGGCCTCGTTTCCTCGCCCGCCGCAAGGCCGGCACGCTCGGCGTGCGCCTCGTCATCGACGGCGAGGAGATCATCGCCCGCGCCTGACGGCGCGGGTCAGATCAGCGGCTTGAGCGCCACCCAGGCGCCGCCAAGCACCAGCCCGAGGAAGATGATCCAGCCGACCTGACCGTTCGACCTGAACAGCTTCAGGCATTGGTCGGGGTCGTCGATGTCGAGGCTGACGATCTGGCGGGCCATATGCGCGCCAGCCGCGACCAGTCCGGCGAGCGCCGGCATCGGCACCTGCGCCATGGCAAAGGCTGTGGCGAACAGGATCAGGGCGCCGCCGTAGAGGCCGGCCAGCCAGGACTTGGTGTTCTCGCCGAAATAGCGCGCCGTCGACTTCACGCCGACCAGCGCGTCGTCTTCCTTGTCCTGGTGGGCGTAGATGGTGTCGTAGCCGATCACCCACATGATCGAACCGAAATAGAGCAGCAGGGCGGGCGCATCGATGTCGCCGAACTCCGCCGCCCAGCCCATCAGCGCGCCCCAGGAAAAGGCGAGGCCGAGCACGAACTGGGGCCAATTGGTGATGCGCTTCATGAACGGATAGATCGCCACGATCGCCAGCGACGAGATGCCGAGCACGACGGCGAAGCTGTTGAACTGCAGCAGCACCACCAGCCCGACGAGGCCCTGCAGCACGAGGAAGCCCCACGCCTGCCGCCGGCTGACCTGGCCGGCCGGAAGCGGCCGGGACCGCGTCCGTTCGACCTGGGCGTCGATGTTCTCGTCGACGAGGTCGTTGTAGGTGCAGCCGGCCCCGCGCATGGCGATGGCGCCGATCATGAACAGCACCAGGAACCAGGGCGAGGGCAGCAGCGAGACGAGGCTGTCTCCGGGCCGGGAAAAGGCGCTCGCCGCCATCGCCAAGGACCACCAGCATGGCCACAGCAAGAGCACCCAGCCGATCGGCCGGTCCCAGCGGGCGAGCTGGGCGTAGGGCCAGAGCTGGCGGGGCAGGGCGCGATAGACCCAATGCCTGCTCGGGGCGTCGGCGACCCGGCCCTGGCCGGCTTTGGACTGTATGGGTTCCATGGGCGTGGAGTGGCAGGCCGGCGCCCGCGCGTCAAGCCGCGGCCTTCGGCGGTCGCGGGCGGAGGGGTGTCACTGGCCGTTTTAGCCGTGGTCAAAGCGTGATCGGAGCCGATTTAGTTTTGACACATTCGGTTGGTTTCTGCTTCCCTCCGACCGATCAATCGAAGCATGCCCCGCGACCGCGGGGCTAAGAAGAATGAGGACGATAATGCGTACCCTTATTGGCGCCGTAGCCGCCGTTCTCGCGATCACGGGCGCTGCGCTGGCCGCCGAGGTGGAAGGTCAGGTCAAGTCGATCGACAAGGAAAAGCTGATCATCACCCTCGACAACGGCAAGTCCTACAAGCTGCCGGGTGAATTCGACGTCGCGAACATCAAACCGGGCATGGACATCATGATCGCCTATGACGAGGTCGGCGGCGAGAACCTGATCACCGACATGGACCTGTCGCAGTAAGAGCCATCTGCCGCTGCTTTGCTCGTCTTGACGCAATTCCGGACGGAAAACCGCTTCGCGCTTTTCCCGGAATTGCTCAGAGCCAGTCGAGCCGGCCGCCTTCGAGTTTCAGCACGCGGTCCTGGGGAACCTCCAGGGCCGCGGCTCTGTTTTCGGACATGCCTTCGACGAGCCTGAAGATCGCGCGCACCACGCCGCCATGGGTGACGCAGACGGTCGGTCCGGAAATCTCGGCAAACCACGACGCGACCCGAGCGGTGAGCATTTCATAGCTTTCCGCGCTGTCGCCGGGCGGCACGAAGTTCCACTTGTCGAAGCGGCGGGCCTGCGTCGACCCCGGCCGACGGGCTTCCAGTTCCGCGAAGGTATGGCCTTGCCAGTCGCCGAAATGGACTTCGACGAGGCGCGGGTCGGTGCGATAGGCGGCGGGGTCCAGGCCCATGGCCGCGCGCGCACGTTCCATGGTCTCGCGGGTGCGCCGCATCGGGCTCGCGACGAAGTCGAACTGCAGCGGATCGGCGATCAGTTCGGCCAGCCTGCGGCCGTTGCGGTCGGCCTGGCTGCGGCCGAGCGCGTTGATGTCGGTGTCGGCCTGGCCCTGCAGGCGCTGTTCGGCGTTCCAGGCCGTCTGGCCATGGCGCACGAAATAGACGAGTTGCGTCATGGCTGTTCGGCGTGCTGCGGCATCAATCCTTGACGGTGGAGATGTCCGGCGCGTCGACGGCCTTCATGCCGACGACGTGGTAGCCCGAATCGACGTGGTGCACTTCGCCGGTGACGCCGCGCGACAGGTCCGACAGGAAGTAGAGGCCGGAATCGCCGACCTCGTCGATCGATACGGTGCGGCGCAGCGGGGCGTTGTACTCGTTCCACTTGAGGATGTAGCGGAAGTCGTCGATGCCGGAGGCGGCGAGCGTCTTGATCGGGCCGGCGGAGATGGCGTTGACGCGGATCTTCTTGGGGCCGAGGTCGACGGCGAGATATTTCACGCTGGCCTCGAGTGCTGCCTTGGCCACGCCCATGACGTTGTAGTTCGGCATGACCTTCTCGGCGCCGTAATACGTCATGGTCAAAAGCGAACCGCCGTCCGGCATCAGCTTCTCGGCGCGCTGGGCGATAGCCGTGAACGAATAGACCGAGATGTCCATGGTCTTCAGGAAGTTGCCGTGGCTTGTGTCGACGTAGCGGCCGGTCAGTTCTTCCTTGTCGGAGAAGCCGATGGCGTGGACGACGAAGTCGAGCTTGCCCCACTTCTTCTCAAGGGTCTCGAACACGGCGTCGATGCTGGCCATGTCGGTCACGTCGCAATGGCCGCAGACGAAGGCGCCGATCTCGGCGGCCAGCGGCTCGACACGCTTCTTCAGCGCATCGCCCTGATAGGTGAATGCGAGTTCCGCGCCCTGGTCGGCGCAGGCCTTGGCGATGCCCCAGGCGATCGATCGGTTGTTGGCGACGCCGAGAATAAGGCCGCGCTTGCCGGCCATCAGGCCCTGTCCACCCGCCATATGAACGCACTCCTGAAATTGAAAGGTTTTCAAGCTGCCCTATCGCATAGGCACTTGCCGCCTTCAAGCTTTCATAAGCCGAAGTACCAGTGCCCCGCCGGCAAGGCGCGTCAGTCGGAGGATTTGCGCACGAATTCGGCGAGTGCCGCATCGCCGCCCTCGGGCAGCATGACGCGCACATGGACGTAGAGGTCGCCGTGGCCGCCGGCCTTCTCGGGCAGGCCGCGGCCCTTGATGCGCAGCACCTTGTCCGAGCTCGACCACTCCGGCACCTTGACCGCGATCCGGCCGGTCGGCGTTTCGACCGCGGCCTTGGTGCCGAGCACGGCGTCGTGCAGGGTGACCGGCAGGTCGGCATGGAGGTCGCGGCCCTCGACGCGATAGCGCGCATGGCGGCGGAACCTGATCTTGACCAGCGCGTCGCCGGCGCCGCCGAAGCCCTGTTCGCCCTGGCCCTTGAGCCTGATCGTCTGGCCGTCCTCGACATAGTCCGGCAGCTTGACCGCGATCTTGCGGCCGTCGGGGAACAGCGCCGTCACCTTGGGGGCGGTCGCCGCTTCTTCGATAGTGACGTCGAGGTTGACGTTGACGTCGGCGCCCGGCTGGGCGCGCTGGCCGCCCATGCCGGCACCATGTCCGCCGGCTCCCGGACCGGCGGCTCCATGTCCGCCGGCGCGCTGGCCGAAGGCGTCGCCGAAGATCTGGCTGAAGATGTCGCCCGTGTCGAAGCCGCCCGGTCCCGAGGAACGGAACTCGAAATGGCTGGCGCCCGGACCCGACTGCTGGCGGCGGAACCCGCCGAACGGGTCGCCGCCGGCGGCACCTTCGAAGCCGTGGAATCGCTGCTTGCCCTCGGCGTCGATCTCGCCGCGGTCGAAAGCCGCCTTCTTCTTCTCGTCGCCGAGAATTTCATAGGCCTGGTTTGCGGCCGAAAACCGCTCCTTGGCCTTCGGATCGTCCGGGTTCTGGTCCGGATGATGCTTCTTGGCGAGCTTGCGGAAGGCCGCCTTGATGTCCTTGGCCGAGGCGTTCCTGGCAACGCCCAGCACCTCATAGGGGTCGCGCATATGATGAATCCACGCAGAGAAAGGGTTGGTCCGCCCCTATATGCGCCTCGCTAGGAAGAAATTCCAGAGGCGACTGGGCTTCAGGCCGGCTCGAACGACACCATCTGCCAGGCGCCGGCGCCGGCGGCGCAAATCTCGCCGGTGAACATCCGCACGCCGTCGAAGCTCTCGCGCGAGGCGGAAAAGCGGCGGCAGAGCACGCCGCGTTCGGTGCTCTCGGAAACCGCGCTGACGGCGCCACGCGAGCCGGTCTCGGCATTGCCCCAGGGAATCGCCTGGCCGTTCAGGCCTTCGATGTCGGCGGACGACACGGCGTTGCGGATCGTCGTCTCGTCGGAAAGCCGGCTGGAATCCGTGGTGCGATCGGGATCGTCCGGCACGCTGCCGGTCAGGATGCTGCGATCCACCTCGGCCTTCTCGAGGCTGAAGCCGCCGATGGCGCAGGCGCTGACGCTGGTCAGGCCGAGCAATACGGTGCTCCTTAGGGCCAGCTTTCGGAATCGTGGGAGGCACTGGCCTTCGAAGGCTTGCGCGAGGCGCGGCAATCGGCATTCTCCGGTCGGCATGGGCAGGTCGAGTAAAGAGCTATGACGGACACTGAGTTAACAAGCGGTGACTTCACCGAGAGCGCGGAGCCTTTCCGGCTGTTTGCCGCATGGCTGAAGGATGCGACGGCGAGCGAGCCGAACGATCCCAACGCGGTGGCGCTGGCGACCGTCGACCCGGACGGCCTGCCTGACGCGCGCATGGTGCTGCTCAAGGGTTTCGACGAGCAGGGCTTTGTCTTCTACACCAACTTCGAGAGCGCCAAGGGGCGCGAGATCCTGGCGACGATGAAGGCTGCCATGTGCTTCCACTGGAAGTCGTTGCGGCGCCAGGTCCGCGTGCGCGGACCTGTGGAAATCGTCACCGATGCGGAGGCAGACGCCTATTTCGCCTCGCGTCCGCGCGGCAGCCGAATCGGCGCCTGGGCGTCGAAGCAGTCGCGCCCGCTCGAAAGCCGATTCGCCCTGGAGAAGGCGGTGGCCGAATACACGGCCCGCTACGCCATCGGCGAGATTCCCCGGCCGGCCTACTGGTCGGGCTTCCGCATCGTGCCGAGCCAGATCGAGTTCTGGCACGACAGGCCCTTCAGGCTGCATGACCGCGTCGTCTTCACCCGCAACGCCGCGGGCGGCTGGGACAAGGACAGGCTTTATCCGTGAGGGAGTTTAACCCTCCCCACAAAGCAGGGGAATCGCATATGGCTTTTTGGGGGTTGAAGTTGGCCTGAGAAGGGATTCTTTGGGCAGGCAGTCGAACGAGGGAGAGACTGCCATTTCC